>SYMJ01000068.1 GCA_005805505.1 Verrucomicrobiales bacterium
ACGCCACGAGGCGAGCGCACCCGGTAACCCACGGCCAAAATGGCATCGAGGTTGTAGAGCTTGGTGAGGTAGTTTTTGCCGTCGGCGGCAGTTACCGAGGATTCCTCGGTAACTGAATTTGCCTCCAGCTCTCGGTCCTCGAAAATGTTCTTGAGGTGCAGACCCACATTGTCGGTACTCACGTCAAAGAGTTGGGCCATCTCCCGCTGGGACAACCAGACGGTTTGGTCCTTGGCCCGCAGCTTGATTTGGCTGCGACCGTCTTCGGTGGTGTAAAGGATCAGGCCGTTCATGGCAGTCGCTCGGCGGTTCTGTGGCGGACCATTTTCGTGATGCCACGAAAACGGTCCCGACGGTTATGGGGCAACGGGAAATGGTGAATCTTGGGTGTGGCGCTCATGCCTCCGCTTCCTCCGGGGATGGGAATCCAGGGTGGTGCCCTTCGATGGTATGCGGTTGCTCCGTTGGCGCAGGGAAAAACTGCTGTATCAGGCCGCGTTTGTGGGTCTTGAGGGCTTCGAGCTGTTGGGTTTCGGCGGTGATCAGGGAGTCGAGGCTGCTGAGGCACGTGGCGATGTCGTCACGCTCGTGGATGAACTTGGCATCGGCGCTGATGAGGCCGATGAGCTCCTCGCGTGTCCTCTTCGACTTGCCCGGTCCCTTGGCCGAGTAGCAGGCAATGAGGCTCATGATGTAGTCGTAATCGATGACGGCAGAGGCGAAGAGGACAAACTCGAAGTCGATCTGGTCCACGGGGTCGTCGGTGGTGTCGTCTTTGCCGCCGGTCTTGCCCTGCTGTTCTTTGAGCTTCTTGGCTGTCTCGAGGTACTGGCCTTTGAAGCCGCGCAAGTTTTCCTCAGGCAGCACCGCATCCATGGTGGCTTTGTTTTCGCGGAAGTTGTTCTCCAGCGAGGCGCGGTCTGAAATGTCGCGTCGGTAGGTGTACTTGAGCCCCTGGAGCTTGCCGATGAACCCGTATTCGATGGTGTCCTCCCTGAGGGCAGCACCGGCTGCACTTGGGGCATCGGCCGAGAATTCTTGGGCAGGATTCTGAGAGGGCATGCTAGTTGAAATTGGAAGGCGATGAACCCAACCCTCGACCTTGGTTTCGACCGAAGCGGTGAGTGCTTAAGCCGGCAACCTCCTCACAAATCACCCCATCCGGACGCTGTGAAACAAGGCTGTCCGGGCGCACTTTGCGGTGTTCGACGAGCCTGTTCACAATACAAATGGTTCGTAACCGCCTCAGCGACAGATCTCTAAGTCAGGGTATCCATCGACTCCAAAAAATAGGAGTTGAGGGTGTTTTGTCATACTAGAGGCTACTCAAACCTCCAGCTCTTCGTCGAGTATGACTCCGGCGCAAAAATGCCCCGACCGCCACTCGACGCCATGATCGTTGAGATCCAGGCCGACAAGGTAATCAGGGGAACGTAAATGGGTCAGGAAAAGGGGGGGCAGCGGAACGGGGGCAGGGAACGATTTCTGATATTTGATCCCTCTGCTTTGATTTCCTAATCAGCGCCTGAATCTGTGTTGAAAGCCCTTGGATGCCCGTGCGGAAAGTTGCCGGATCGGTGATGTCAGCTTCGCGTGCCGGTGTTCTGGAGCCATGCCAGGTCAGCGACCCAGTTGGTCGAGGGAGTCGAATAGGAGGTGGTGACGATCGCCCGAGGGGACACATCATCAGAGTCGGGAGCAACGGCATTTCCGGCGCTTGCCGAGGGGCTTCGAAAACGGTCGCGGTAGGGACCGGGATTGGCCTCAGCCCTGACCGCGACCCCTCCAAACCTGATAAGGACTTATCGAGGCACCCGTGATTGGCGGCCCCGAAAACGCGGCTGCAACGAATGCTAAAATCGTCCCGCAACCCTTTTTCCTGCTGAGGTCAACCGTGGTGCTGTGGGTGTATCCGTTCTGGCACACCTACGGACTCATCCATGAGACCTTGCCGATGGCGGCACTGGTGGCCCTGAAGGTGGTGCTCACGGGTTGCGCCCTGTTGGGCCAGCTGCGCCTGTGGGCCTGTGGGCGGGTCAGGGCATTTTTCGCACGGGCAGGCCTTGGGCGGCAGTGGTTGGCCTGTTGCTCTCGGAGAACTTGCGTGCGGTGCGCCGGGCAGTGAACCCAGAGAGGGATCGTGATGATCAGGTGTTCGGCGATGATTATTTTCCCGTGGAAGAATAAGTCTCGTTAAGTACGGAGGCGATGTTGGCGACCTCGGAACTAAATGACCCCAAGAGGGAACGGTCTTCGTCAGCGGTGCCGGCCTGTGTCAGCGACGGGGTGAAAACCGATGGAACCTGCCGGTGTGAAAACCGCTGAGCCCAGAAACTCAACGGATCATTAATTCGGCCTCAGCTTGTCGATTGCCCGAGGGAATTCTTATCAAGTCTGATGGGCCCCGGACGCATTCAGTCTCATCTGGAAGAAGGAAGAAACGCGGGCGCTTATTCTGGAAGAAAACGGATCCTAGGATCCGGTAAAACTGCGAAATTCCAACCGGCAATTTTCAAGGAATTCCGGAACATTGCTAAGACGCCTGTCATTGTCCCGTTCCGGGGCGCTGCCGGTGAAGGGTCTAGAACTGGTGCTAGAAAAGCCCCGCGGTAGCGGTGCCCTCAGTCCGGCCTCGGCGCTTGCGATCCTGCAAACGACCCCGCCCGATGCTGTGGGGATCCACGACCAGACCCATGCCATCGCCTCGATCAACAGCCCCCTCGCCGGTACAAAATTTTTGGAACGCCACTACGTGAAATCTAGGAAGAACGCCGCCGGTCATCGGTGGGTGGATCAAAAATAATCAACGCGTCAGTGGAGTGTGCCAAAACAGGAGGTCGATGACGTAAAATGGCACTAAAAGCGCCAAAATCTGCATCCTTCGAATCAGGTTTTATTGGCATCAAAACACCTAAAAAAATCAAAATATTGACTTAAATTGATGTTAAGTTTATCAAAAATGAGTATCGCAATGAGAGATCACCAACACCCATGGAATCTCCGCCGAATTTTCGGTCGGCAGACCGTGGTGTGGGTTGGTAGCCCGAAGTGGCCCGAGGCAGGCATCGCTGCCCTGGTGATCCCCGCTCAATCGTCGCGCTGGACCGTTCGCAGGCAGGGTGATGGCTTTTGGCTTCTGCCGACTTGCCGAATTTGGTCGTGGATGACAACTGGGGTGCCGGCTCGCGCACTCTGTTCCGGCCACAGCTCAGGCGTTTCCCTCATCTTCAACACCAACGTCGAGGGTTTCGCCTCAAGCCGTGTTTTCAGACCACGACGAGCGTTCCCAAACGCCAGCAACTGTCCAAGCGACTCCTCCAGTGTCATGGCTCGGCATCATTTTTTACTAGTAAAGCGCCTTTCACCGAAAACAGCGAGGAACCGTAAAATCTCCGATGCCGATTTATAAAATTATAATATTGTGAAGCTAAAAAACCGATCAAATAAATAAAGTCAAAATGATAGACGTCAATCAATAAAATCGAGTTAAGAAAATTTGTAAAAATGGCAACCTGAAAATTGATTGTAAAATATCAATTAACAACATTAAAAATTATGATCAATAAAATGTGTTTTCTATTGTGTTTGTGTTCGTGGACGATGGGTGCTGTCGCTCAAGGTCTAGCCCCAAATTTTAGCACTGGTTACCAATCGGGTGTAAAAGCTTTTGATTGGTTTGAGGGCATGATGGGTTCCACAAGTTTTAGTGTCCAATTAAGATTGAACCAATGGCAGGAGAAAAACTGGGGAAAATTAAGGGGGTGGAGTTGGATTGCGACTAGAACGATTCGGCTTAATCGTTATACTGGTGGGTATAGGTATGAGACGTATATAAGGCAGTGGGTTAATGGTTGTGAGCAGGACGAAGTTTTTGTGTTGAACCTGTTTGATTTAGAGTCGATTAATCGGTTGAACTTCAAGTGCGAGCAAAGTGATTATGGTTACAATGGTAATTGGGCTAATCAGAATAAGGTGGAAGATTTTGATATTGCTGTGAATGCAGTGAACGTGAGCCAATCAGGGATGGTTCCTTCTTCTGGTCCATTTGATGCTTGGGCAAGTTTTAATGCGACCCGAATTCAAAATAATTGTTTCTCGGTAAATCCGGTGACTCTCAATTCGATTGTTCGTTTATCTGTTGATTTGAAATCAACAACGGTATGCAAGCCGTCTTGGGTAAATTATAGATACGACTGGCCTCCTAATATTAATCTCAGAGATGTTGTTTATTCTTTTGAAAAAAACAAATAGTGCGCAACAGGTTGAGTATTTTTTGTGATAACTCGGAAGGGTTTGGGTGTTTACACGGATAATATTGTAGGTTTTGAACAGGGTTTATGAATTTTAAAAAACCTGTAGTTTATTTATTTTTGGCTTTTACGCTTTGTGTTCTCTGGTTTTTCCTGCTGTCCAGAATACGCGTCTTTGAGAAGCGAGGGGTTACTGATTCAAACGGTCAGTCGAACACGACGGCCGACTGGGTCACACCTCATGCTGATTCCCTTCGGATATCGTCCAAGAGAGTCGAGGCTTTAGATCCGAGATGCAGGGACCTCAAGAATTTTGAAAAATCGGTGACCTTTTTGATTCATACCGAGGATCTGATTCGAGAGATATCCAAAACTCAGTCAAATGTAAGAAACGAGGCCAAGGCGATAGGACGAATTTTGTTCTTGGATGATTGGGCTGTGCTTAGATTGAAGTATCCAAAGCTCCCGAAAAATTTAGGCGAAACTTTCTACAATTCGGTCATAGAATCCTTTGGAAAATCTAATAATACCGAGGTCGTCGACTGGATCAGCAGCCAACTTGAGGATGTGTCGTTGGAAGAAGTGCTTCAATCTCAATCTGCGGAATCTGCAGCGGTCATGAACCGCCATTACCAGTGGATCATTGAGGACGGGCGTCGGCCGGCCTTGATGGAGGTTCTGCGAGAATTGGGGGGTGAGTTTGAATCCTCCACTCTCCTCGGTTCCCCAATGCTGATGGATTTGTGGGGGTATGGTTTTTTGAAAGTGGAAGCTCAAGACTGGGAGCACCAGCGACTGGACACCAGTCTTCCGGCGAACTTTTCAAGAACCGCCGAGGAACGTGCCCTTTTCAACAAACCTAGTCCCAACCTAGTCCAAGCTGCTGCGGAGGAGCGCCGGTGGTCTCAATCGGTGCATCAGCAGATGTTCGCTTGGAGGCTCACCCATCTTTATGGTGTGAAGGACCCCGATCGGATCTTGGAAATCGTGGATAAGATCCGGTTCACTGATGCTCACCACTTTGGTTGGCCTGATCCTTAAAGTTCCGTTTTTTGTCCACACTAAGCCCTCAACAGCACCTCGTTGTGAATACATTGCGTTACCCATCATTAATGATAAATAGTCTGCCAATTCACACGACTAAAGTTGCTTTCAACACAAAAAAGGTGCCTAAGAATTGCTTAGACGAATCAACCATTTTAGCCTACTTCACTCTCGCCGCAAAGGAAAAAATTCAAAGTGTTATGGTCAACTACAGTCCGTCAGCACCATTTAGTTTTGCGGATGTAAATCCTACAATGTCTCAAGAGAACATTCACGGCCCGTTAACTAGTTGGTTTGATTATAGTAAATAGCGCGTTAGTTATTACCAATTAGTAAGTGATGCGTTTTATAGAGTTTATATTTATAAAACGCAAGCCTGCACTGCTTTTTTTCTATTTAATCTGGCAAAAATTGAATTGAAAGCGGAAGTCGCTAACTGTCTCTTGGGCGCTTTGGGGATCAGCGGAACGGCTGTCCAAGTTGATGGAACCTATCTGGTTCAAAAATCGGAATCTCTGCTCGTTGCCCCCACTGTAACTAAACATCCGCGGTGTTACAAAATGTCCACCCGCTTCACAGCCAAGACTATGGCCAAATCCATGACCATTAATCAGGCTGTTTGGAGGGGTATTTGCATATCCGCATTACACGTCCCTGTTGAATTTTTTCAAGACTTTGAGTCTGCAGTCGGAAACGGAACCAAGTGGTGTTGCGCAGAAGCTATAACAACAAGTGATAAAATACTTGATTGTCCTGAATGTCCAAAAGAATGATTTTTTATAAGTGTATTTGTGATTCGATTTTTTACAACAAGCGGCATGTCGCTAGATAAGAGTCAATTAAAAACAAATTGGCATAAACAAGTGAGATTTTGTTTTACGCTAGTCCTCATGGTTTGTTCAGGGGAAATTCTCTGCGAAGATCCGACAGATTACGAAAAAATTGCTGACAGTCTCTTTTCCTTAAATTGGAAGGCTCCAGAGGTTGTAAGATTTGCCAAGGATTGTGAACTTATTCCTCCGCCAACTATTCTCAATACTAACAAGGTTTCAATTGCCGCTCAGCACAGCGTGGCGTCCCAGTTGGTTTCTGTGGGTGAGGCTGAATTAGCTGTTCCGATATTCAGACTCCTGAGCAGACAAAAAACGGATATTTTTGTTCAGATGGACTCTGTACGACAGCTTCTCGATACCCAACACGATGGACCTAAAGCTTATAAAATGTTTTCCGAGGAGTTTGCGTTAGCAATGCAAGTTGCTGATTCATTACCCTTTGATTCTGAAGCAGGAAACATGATGTTGGCCAATATGCTTTATAAAAAAGCAGCTGCTATCGAATTGCAGTCAGGCAATTCGAAGGAGAGTGCCAAGTTTATAGAGAAGGCACTTTCCCGAGAGGCGGCGTTGCCTAGGTTTGAAATTCATGAACTAGCAGAATCAACAAATACAGCTGTGAATGGTGCCCCTCGAGAATCATCCGGATTGTTGATTCAGCAGGCTTCTTCTTTCGGGGCTTCTGGTAATTGTGATAAGCTCACACAGACTCTTGGAAGAATTGAGAATGAAGAGGTGCCTTGCGAAAAGATGGTTGCCTATAATGTCCTTCTCAACGATCCCTCCGCTCAGTGTGTTCATGAAAGAATACTTGATAAAATCTATGAAAGCGTGAGGGACAAATCATGTCCAGCCTGTCCGGATACACTGGCAACAATTGGAGTGGTGGTGCAGCAGTTTGCAGACCGTAAAGATATTAGAGCATTGACACTGTCGCGTTTCGTTGCAGAAAATCAATCCTATGAAAAAATATTTGGTGAATCCTACTACAAATGGAAAATTAGTAACAAGCAGTTTGCTAGCCAAATGTTTTTGACTGCATTCAAAATGACTGAAAACCAAAACAACATGCTGTTGCTGGAGACTGTTGGAAAGGAATTTCTTGACGCATTTCCTGGCGATCCTATGTCCAAGATGGTTTTGGAGAGCATTACACTATCTAAAGCTGTATCTCAGGGAAAGAGAGTTGTAAGTGTTAGTTTTTTGTGTTTTACAATCATTTTACTCGTCGGGTTTTACGCTACTACTAAGTTGCGGATGAATCAGCGGACTGAGGTAAAATCAGTGAATCAAAATGGAATTAATGATAATTAACGGTTCCTCGTCATTTCCAGTGGAATCGGGGGGGCTTGACGGCCACTGGATGATACCGTGCGATGACACCCGAGGAAACATTTGGACAATTGCTGGGGCTTGGTAAGGCATGGCGAGTGGTGGAAGCGCGCCTTGAGGCCAGTTCCTCGACGTTCGTCTTGAGCGTCAAGGAGACCGCCGAGTTGTGGCCGGAAGAAAGCGCTCGGGCTGGCACCAAGGTGACCTGTCACGACCATGTCGAGCCGATGCAGTGGCGGCACCTCAACGTCTTCAACAAGGAGTGCGTGATCGTTTGTGCGCTGCCGCGAGGACGCCGTGGCGACGACGGCAAAGTGTACCGTGTCACTCCGCCCTGGGAGGGACGCAGCAAGCATTTCACCCAGGAGTTTGAGGCCTTTGCCCTGACCCTGATGCGCGAGATGCCCGTGAAGCGCGCCGGGCAGATCCTCGGTGAGAGCGAAGTACCTTCCTACAAGTTTGATCTTCAAGCAGCAGTGAAAACGGTACCTACAGGATGCATTTCTGATAAAGAGTATACAGAATGGATGAACAAACCTGCGTATCTAAAAACTCAAACAATTAGTTTGACATCAATTATTAATGGACCTTTAATAATATCTGCAAAATTCACCCCAGACCTCAACCAAGAGATGGCGACAGAAGTTAGTTATCGATGGACTAAAATAAAATAGATAATGAACAAAACAAACACTAGAGTCACAGTGTTCTTGATTGTTGGTATTTTATTAATAATACTATTTCAAAGATCAAACACTATCACGCCTATAAACCCAATCAACGGAGGTTCATCGAAAGACAAACCTATAAACAACATCTCAAAGCCGCTATCCAAGCCTGTCTTTCGTCCACCGACAGATCAAAGTAACAGTACGTTCACCGATGAGCCCACACAGTTGACTCCGTTGCAAATCGTTGAGAAAGTCGGGCAACAATTTCCTCAGTATGTTGAGATCAACAAGATCCTGATGGCGTACGAAGTCTGTCGGACCAATCCCGAATTAGCCCATCGGCTCACATTCGAGACCTACGCGGATCTTGGAAATGCATACACCGTTGCTAATAATGCATTTTTGGCTATCTTGTGGTCCGAGCAAACAGCCCAAAATCGCCAGATTGGTTCAGGATCTGAATTTGAGAATCCCACCAACAATCCTTCAATCCTTCGAGCCGTTGAGCGAATTTCCGAGGCACGGCGACATCGAGCCATGGCTATCGAACGACTTGAACGCTTCGGCGTCTCCCTGACCGGGTCTGATCGATTGGGTCTGCTCACCACAGAACCCAAAGAGTCGATTTGGATCATGAAAGATCTCATCCCAAAGGTAGAGGGCTTGGGTGACTGACTCTTTTAGCGACCAAAAACGGGAACGGGTTGAGGGAACGATTTCCAATTGTTGCTGCCTCCATTGAAACTCTCTCATCCATTACTGAATTTGCGGTGAAAGCTCTTGGCAGGCCCGCTCAGAAGGTTTCCGGACCAGTGCTTTGAGCGTCGCATGCAGGTGTTCTTGAGCCTAGCCCATGCCTCGGCCCCTCCAAACCCTATGCGGACTTGTCGGGGCATCAGTTATCGGCGGCGAACATGCGGCTGAAACAAATTCGGAAATCGTTCCGTGACCCCTTTACCTGACCTCTTTGACGAGGGGACCCATCTTCAGAGTCGGAGGCCACAGCCTTCCTAGCACGTTCTGAGGGTCTTGAAGAACTGTGAGGGCACCGGGCCTGTAGCGCACCGCCTAGCCCACGATTCTCCCTGAACGCCGGGTCCCCCTACCCGGCGTTCCCCCGCGTTCACGGATTTTCGTTTTTGGCGAATCCTTGGACTTATCGGCCGATGAACTTCGGTGGGTTCATCGGGAGGACCGTGTAGGGCTCCGACCACGGGTGGCGGGGCTGCGACTGAGACGGTGCCGACGATTCCGCGGGCACAGTGAAGACGAGGAGTTGAGGGGCTTCAGCTTCAGCTGCGGCCTCGCTGGCTAGATCATTTCCTGGGAGGTGACTGAGTCCAACCCCCAGCAACACGCCGAGGCTTCCAGATATGAGGCAGGGCAGGGTGTGTTTCATTTTTGGTGAGCTAGCTCCGGGCGGCGGGTGCCGCAAGTGCCGAGGGCGCATCCGGCCGGTTCCGAGATCTGAGCCCTACAGACGCCCGGTGAGGGCACCGGGCCTACAGCGAGCCACCGGCGATTTGCTGGTGACATCCGCTCGGTGTTCTCGCTGACTTTAACCCATGCGAGTCCAGCCGATGTCCGGAATGCGCAGGGCGCCTCAGAGCCTCGCCTGGGGACGCGTGGCCGTCCTGCTCGCGGGGTGCGTGCTCATGCTCAGGGCTTTGGCCCAACCCATGATCCCCGGCTTGGCTACTGGAACGCTCGACCCGGAACTGCGCGGTCAGGTGCTCATCGAAGAATTGAACTGCGTGGCCTGTCATGCGGGCGAGGGTTCGCTCAAGGCACGATCGAAGCAGGCTCCGCGACTTTCAGAGGTGGGCTCGCGGGTGAATCCCGCCTATTTGGAGCGCTACATCGCCGATCCCCACGGCACTCGGAGCGGGACCACCATGCCCGACGTGTTGGCGGCACTCGACCCCGAGGAACGCCGCCAAAGCGCCCGTGCCATCACCCATTTTCTGCTCTCGCTCCGGAAGAACGAGTTTTCGCTGCAGCCTCCGGATGCAGTGGCGGCCGGTCATGGCCAACGGTTGTTCGTGTCGCGGGGATGTGCGGCCTGTCACCAGCCGCCGGAGAGCAATGGAGTGGGGCCCTTGGCGGGGAGTTCGGTGCCGCTTTTGGCGTTGGAGTCGAAGTACAGTTTCCGAAGCCTGTCGGGTTTCTTGCGCCAACCGCACTTGAGCCGTCCTTCGGGCCGGATGCCAGACTTGCGTTTGAGTCCTCAGGATTCGGAGCGTATCGCGCACTACTTGCTGCAGCGCACGCGGGTGCCCGGAGCCTTGGCTTACACGCTGTATCGGGGACAGGTCTGGGAGGGACTGAACAGCGAGGAAGTCCGGGCCGAACGGGCTGGGCAAGTTCGCGACTTTTCCCTCAAGAGCCTCGGCGAGGTCGGGCACCATACAGCCATTCGCTACGAGGGATGGATGAAGGTCGCCGCGCGAGGCAAATACCGGTTCTTCCTGACGATGAACGGCGGTTCCCTGACGATCGATGGTCATTCGCTCGTCGTTCAGGAACCCAGCGATGGTCGCGGGGTGAAGGAGTGGGACGTAGAGCTGGAATTGGATTCGGGATGGCGATCCATCCAGCTCACGTATTTCCACACCGGGCATGACCCGAAGTTTTCCTTCGAGATGGAAGGTCCCGGTTTCCCGCGCAATCCCTTGCCGGAATCTATCCTGTCCGTGTCCCGCGAGCCCATTGCGGCCTTTGAACCGCTCTCGGTCGACCCGGCTCTGGCGACCCAAGGTCGGCAGGAGTTCGCGACGCGCGGTTGCGCCGACTGTCACGATGATCTTCAGGTTCGCTCCGCACCGGGTCCGTTGTGGGCCAGCTTGCGAGCGGGGCAGGGGTGTTTGAGTGAAACGGTCGGTCGGTGGCCGCGGTACGATTTGAATCGTGAGCAGCGCGCGCACATCACTCAGGCCTTGGCGCGGGCCCAAGCACCTGAGTGGACGGACTCCCAGCGAATCCAGAAAACGCTCGTCACTTTCAACTGTATTGCCTGCCATGAACGGTCGGGTGTGGGTGGCGTTGCCGCGGAGCGGGCCGGATTGTTCACGGGGACCGAACCGGGTCTGGGAGATGCAGGCCGTCTGCCGCCAACCTTGAATCATGTGGGGGCCAAGCTCACGCCGGAGGGCTTCCGCGATGTGCTGCTGCACGGCAAACGCGCGCGCCGTTACCTCGATGCCAGCATGCCTCAATATGGCGAGGCGCAGGTGGGGCACTTGGTGGAGTTGTTCGCCCGCGTCGACCATTTGGAATCCACCCGCATTCCTGAGGTTCCTCCAGGCCCGCTCTTCCGGAACGTCGGGCACGAACTGGTCGGCAGTGAGGGGTTCAGTTGTATCGCCTGCCATGAGTTCAACGGACAGAAATCTGGCGAGATGGGAGCGATCGATTTGGCGACGGTTTCCCACCGACTTCAGAAAAATTGGTTCCACCTCTATTTGCGGGAACCGGCCCGATTCAATCCGACGGTCATCATGCCCAGTTACTGGCCCGAAGGCCGTTCGGGGCGGACCAATTTGCTTGAGGGCGATGCGGCCCGGCAAATCGAAGCCTTGTGGGTTTATCTGGCCGATGGCGACCGGGCCAAAAAGCCCGTGGGGTTGTCCCGGCAGTCCCGAGAACTGCGAGTCGGCGACACGACCGAGTTGTGCCGAGGGCAAGGTCCGGTGGGCTACCGCGGGATTGGCGTCGGGTATCCGGAGCGTCTCAATCTGGGATTCGACTCTGGCGAAATGGCGCTGCGGATGCTTTGGAAGGGCGAGTTTGTGAGCATCGATGCGGGACATTTCCACCCGCGGGGTACCGATCCGATTACCTTCCCACCTGGGATTCCCTTCCACCGTCTCGAATCCGCCGAAGCCACCTGGCCTCGCAAGGCGAAGGCTAATCACCTCTTTCCCCAAGACCACGGATACCAGTTCCTCGGCTACCATTTGGATGCCCGTCGGCGTCCGACCTTCCGGTACCGTTATGAGGGCATTTTGGTGGAGGACTTTTTTGAAGACGTGCTCGATGCGCAGGCCAAGGCTTATTTCCGGCGGACCCTGACTTTCACGGGCCCCTCAGGCTCGACGGCCTCGACGGATTCCCCAGCCGCCCAGCCCTTTGAATTCCGCGCGGCGGTGGGGCAGCGCATCACGTCGTCCTCGGCGCGAAGTTTCAGTGCCGACTCACTGCGACTGCGCATCACCAGCGATCACTCGGGCAGAGTGCGCGGTGGGGCATCCGACGAAGTGCTCATTCCTCTGAATCCTCCCCCTGGCCGATCCACCCTGACCCTCGAATACCAATGGTAACTTCTTCTTTGGAATCGCAGACGGGTCTTGCTGGAGCAACGAGTTCGTCGTCGGTGCTGGTTTCGATGCGGGGATCGTTGGCGAAGACGTGCCTGCTGGGGGTGATCACCGCGTGGGCGGCCGTGTCTGTCCTTCGGGCCGAGGAAGACCTCGGTGTGATGTGGGGCACCGCGCAGGAGGAGGCTAAATATTATCCCATCGTCGACATCCCCATTCCGTCCGGGGTTCCGTTGCATCCGGGAGGGTTGGAAGTGCTGCCCGATGGACGCCTCGCCGTGGGCACCCGCCGCGGCGATATCTACTTTGTCCGAGGGGCCTTCGATTCGCCGCCGCGCCCGGAATACCACCTCTTCGCCAGCGGGCAGGATGAGGTTTTTTCTCTCTCGTGGAAGGATGGGGCCATGACCGCCACGAGTTGGGCTGAGGTGACCCGGATCACTGATTCGGATGCCGATGGTGTGGCCGACCGCTATGACACCTTGAGCAACAATTGGGGCTATGCCGAGGGGCATGAGTTCGCCTTCGCTTCGAAGCATGACCCGGCGGGAGACATCTGGGTCGCGCTGGGCCTGAGCAGTTCCTACGAATCCCACAACTTGTTCCGCGGTTGGGCCGTGAAGGTCACGCCGGCCGGCAAGATGATCCCGATTTGCAGCGGTTTGCGTAGTCCCGGTGGCGTGGGCAGCAATGCCCAGGGGGTGATGTTCGCCATCGAAAGCCAAGGACCTTGGAATGGCTGCTGTTCGCTCAAGCACCTCAAGCCTGGTGGGTTTCTGGGCCACCCGGCCAGCTACAATTGGTATCCCTTTGCCCCCGGTGTCTCGGCACCCGCGTTGGAGCCGAAGAGCGATTTGCGCATGGGTATCGAGAAGAAGCGGGTGCGCGAACTGGTGCCTCCGGTCGTGAAGTTTCCGTACATCAAGATGGGCCGATCCATCTCCGGATTTCGGCTCAACCAAACCCGCGGCAAGTTCGGCCCCTTCGACAATCAACTGTTCTTGGGAGACTACAGCCTGAGCCTCGTGATGCGGGCCACGACCGAGCAAATCAACGGCGTGTGGCAGGGGGCCTGTTATCCGTTCCGCGAGGGGTTGGCGACGGGGATTATGAATGTGGAGTTCTCTCCGAAGGGCCAGTTGATGGCCGGAGGGTTCACGACGAGTCGGCAATGGCCCGTGCGTGGGACTGCGCCGTTTGCGCTCCAGCGCATTGATTGGAACGGGGTCACGCCCTTCGAAATTCAGGAGATTAATATTCGCAAGGACGGGTTCCGGATCACCTTCACCGAGCCCGTGGACCTCCAGACAGCGGCCGCGGTGGCCTCGTACCGGATTGTCACCTACACCCACGTGTACCACGGCGGGTACGGGAGTCCGGAGGTGGATCACACGACTCCGCGCGTCGTGAAGGCAGTGCCCTCGGCGGACGGGCGTTCGGTGCACCTCACGCTCAACCAGGTGATGGAAGATCACATCCATGATTTCGACTTGTCCGGCCTCCGATCTAAAGAAGGGCGTCGACTGGTCCACACCAAGGCTTACTACACGGTCAATGAAATCCCCACAAATTAGCCGCATGCCTCACAACTGGTACTCCGCCATTCATCGATGGGCCGCGCTGGCCGTGTGTTTTATGGGCGTGGTTCATGCCGCAGACTCCGGGCAATGGCTGAATTATCCGGGTAAATCAGGCCCCGGAAAAGGCAAGCGGGTGATCTTGATGGCGGCCGATCAGGAGTACCGGAGCGAACAGTCGATGCCCATGCTGGCCAAGATCTTGAGCAAGCATCATGGCTTCGATTGCACGGTGCTCTTCGCGGTGAATGAGAAGGGCGAGGTGGATCCGACCATGCCGGTGTATCCCGAGAAGGGGAAACCCTTCCACGAACACCACATCCCGGGACTGGAACTGCTGGCGAAGGCCGATCTCGTATTGTTCTTCCCGCGCCTGCTGACCCTGCCTATGAAGGAGCGCGAACTCATCGTCGACTACATTGATTCGGGTCGCCCCATCCTCTCGTTGCGCACCGGAAACCACGGGTTTCACGGAGCGTTGCCGTACAAAATCAACGGCAAGCAGGTGGACTGGGGTCAGGACGTGCTCGGAGGCAGCTTCATGAACCATCACGGTCAGTGGCATGCCGACTCGACCCGGGGGATCGTGGTTCCGGAGATGAAGGAGCATCCGATTTTGCGCGGGGTGAAGGACATTTGGGGCAACTCCGATGTGTACCGCACCTACAAGGAAGGCGGCCATTTACCGGCAGGCTGCACGGCCTTGGTCTGGGGCCAGCCGCTCCTGGGTCGCAAACCCACCGACGCTCCCAATCCTGAGTTGGAGCCGCTGCCGGTGGTTTGGTTCAAGCATTGGCAAACCCGCAATGGCCGTCAGGCGCGCGTGGTTCAATCGACCATGGGCAGCGCCCACGACCTTCAATGCGCCGATTTGCGTCGGTTAATCATCAATGCCATTTACTGGGGCTTGGGCATGGAGTCGGCCATTAATCCCAAACGCAGCGTGGACATCGTGGGCACTTACCAACCTCTGGAGGCGGGATTCAACTACGCCGAACTCGGGGTGGTTCCCAAGCCGGTTTCGGCTTACCGATGATGGCGGATACGGTCCGGCAATCCTGAGTTGTCATCCGGCTCAGTTCGCCTGACGGACCTCAGTGAGCGTGCCCGGTTGGGGCGCGAGCACGCTCTGGTGTTGGCCGCCGGGCCATACCACTTCGATCGATTCGATGGCCGTGGCCTCGCCCAGACCGAAGGTGATCGGCAGGGCGCTCGAACTCAGGTACCCGCGGTTGGCCGTGACGGTGCGCCACTGGGTTTTGCCGCCGGCCTTGAGTTGCACGGTCGCCCCGAGGGCGTCGCGATTGGCCCGCGTGCCCGCGAGTTTGAGCCGCACCCAGCGGCGGTCGATGGGCCGGTCATTGCGCAGCAGAAGCGGCGCGCCACCGGTTTGGGTGAAGAGCAGGTCTTCGTCGCCGTCGCCGTCGAGATCGGCCACAGAACATCCCCGTCCTACGATGGGTGTGAACAGGGCGCTGCCCGCCTGTTCGGGCCCCACCGGCACGAAGCCCGCAGCACCGGCATTCCAAAACAGTTGGGCCGGCTGACGGTACTTCTGGCTGGCTTGGACCTTGGTGATTTCTTCCTCCAGATGGCCGTTGATGCTCACCAAGTCGAGGCGCCCATCGAGGTCCCAGTCGAAGAACATCACGCCAAACTTCAGCGGCAGACGGCTGGCGGGTCCGACGCCCCAAGAGATGGATTCGTCGGTGAAGAGACCCGCTGTGGTGCCCCCGACGTAGAGGGCCGTCATTTCATTGGCGAAGTTACCGATGGCGATGCCCAGCTTGCCGTCGTCGGTGAATCGTGCTGCGTCGATGCCCATGGCCCCACGCGTGTTGCCGTAGCTGTCGAAGGCGATGCCCGTTAGGGCTCCGACCTCCTTGAAGTGGCCGTCGCGCTGGTTCTCGAAGACGAAGTTCTGGACCGTGTCATTGGCCACGATGAGGTCGGTGAACCCGTCGGTGTTGAAATCCACGGCCACCACGCCGAGCGACTTGGCCGCGGGGACCCCAGTGGATGGATTAGTCACCTGCACGCCGCCCTCCTTGCTAATGTCGGTGAAGCGCCCGCCGCCGTCGTTGCGGTACAAGTGCGGGAAGGATCCCTGGAAATTCATGGGCGGACCGTAGGCTCTGGTTGATCCGTCGATCTTGTAGCCCACCTCGGCGTCGATGGCTCGGGACCATTTCACGTAGCTGGCCACGAACACGTCGAGGTCGCCGTCGTTGTCGAGGTCGAACCACGTGGCCGCGGTGCTCCACTCGTCCGGACTGCCGCCGACGCCGGCCGTCGCGGTAACGTCCTTGAAGTGTCCGCCGCCCTCATTGTGGAAGAGGTGAGCCCCACCCACGGCGGTGATTAGGACGTCGGGCTTGCCGTCGTTGTCGTAGTCACCCACCGCAGCGCCCATGCCGTAGAACGGAATTTCGAGGCCGGATCCGGCCGAAATGTCGGTGAGGCGGATGGCTCCTCCGGGAGCCGTGTCGTTTCGGTATAGGGCGCAACCGGGCGAGGCCGGCCCCTGAGTATCCCAAGGCCAGCGGTTGCCGTTGACTAGAAGCAGGTCGGCATCGCCATCGCCATCCGCGTCGAAGAAGGCCGCGCCGGCCCCCATGGTTTCGGGCAGGAGCTTCTCGCCGGTGGCTCCCGTAAAATGACGAAACAGGAGCCCTGCCGCCGTGCTCACCTCGGTGAACGGCACCTTGGGCAGGGTGAGTTTCTGGGCGGTTTGAACCGTTTGCGGAGCCGCCAAGGGAGTCACCTGAACCTTCGCCGGGCCCGTGGTTTTCCGCAGGGCGAAGAAAGCGCCGACGCCCACGACTCCGAGTACGATCAAGGCGACGAGGGACCAGCGGAGTCCGGTGCGGATGGCTCGGTCGTCGGACTCCACCCACTCTTCGGGTTCGTTGGGGCGTTGGGGCATAGCGTGACTGTATCAGGGCTGCGGCCGGTGGTCAGCGACTCAGCGGGCGGCGGTGGTCTTGGCCGGCAGCGGCGCCGGGATGGGGCTGGACGTCGATACGGCCCGGGACGGAGACGCACCGATGGACAGGCTCTGCGGATGCTGCAAATCGTAGAGCACGATCGCCTGAGTGGCATGGTCGGCTGCGGGATTGTTGCGTCGGGCGGTGGCCACGGCGCGGTCGCGGGCATTGTCGTCGGGGCGGTAGCGCTCGTGGAGTTTTCGGTGACGTTCGCTGGCGGCCGAGTCGCCGAGCGACGCATGGATGAGGCCCAGATTATAGTGCGCGGTGAGATTCTCGGGGTCGATGGTCAGGGTGCGTTCGAAGCGGGCGGCCGCAGCCCGCAAGAACTCCTCTTTTCGAGCCGGATTAGCGCGTTCCATCTTGGCCCGTTCGAAGAGTGTTTGCCCCAGTTCATTGATCACCTCGTAGTCTCGGCTGAAATCGAAGCCGCGCTTTTCCAACTCCGGATAGCGGTCTTCGAGAATGCTCGTGAGCTGCTGAATGGATTCGTCGAGGAATCCGTTCTGCTTGTTCACCAGGCCGTTGAGCCAGGCGATGGTCCAGCGGTTGCCGGGCGGGTCGAAGCGCTTGGCATCATTGGCGCGTTGCAATGCAGCCACCGCGTCGTCGAGACGGCCTTCCTTGAAGAAGACACGCGCGAGGTTCAGCGGACCGTCGGCACGACCGAGGGCTTCCACTCGGTTGAAGGCGCCGGCCGCCTGAATGAGTTCGCCCTTCTCGCTGCCCTTGTCGCCCTTCAGGAAGAGTCCGATACCGTAGTCATTCCAGCGCTGCCATTCGAGGATCTTGGAGGGGGCGTTGGTCGTCGCGACCGCGCCTCCCTCGATCTCGAACTGGAGCCGGTCAGAGGCCATGACGGTGACCGGCAAGTCGTTGGTCACTAGCAACGGACCGTCCTTCACGTAGTTCGAAGCGTACGTGTAGTTGAAGTAGATCGTGTCGAACTTCCGGTAGTTGACCTTCACCTCGACCGTCAGCGGCGAACGCTGCGCTTCGGGCACGGTAAGTTTGTAGTGCAGCACATGGGCCGCGCCCGGCGGGATCTGGTTGTTGTAGAGCGGGGTGAAGATGTCCTGCGCGTTGCGGCGATCGATGCGGTTGCCGTCCTTGTCGAGCATGTAGACGTTGAGGAAGTGGGACCACGGGTCCACCTCACCATGACGCCCGGTGGCTCCGGATCGTCCCACCACCTGGCCTTGACCCTCCGTCACCGACACCTCGGCCCAGATCTCGTTGGAATCGACCGTGCCCTGGGTGAGCGGGTGCCCCAGTTTGAGCGTCCGGACCACCGTCTCGATGAGGTAGGTCTTGCCAGGCTTGAGACGCGGCAAGGTGGGGCGCAGCGGAGCCACGAGCGGCGAGTCGATGGTGCCGCCCTCCTTGACGCCGAAGAGGTCGACGCGAATGCAGTCCTTCAGGAAGTCCTGCTGGCGACGGATGGCCTCCTTTTGTTCGGGCCCAGCGGGCAGCACCTTGGCCGGAATTCCGGTATTGGCTCCCGGGAATGCATGGCTGTGGACGGCCAGGAAGTCATTGGTGCCGTACTTCTTGGCCCCGAAATCAGTCGAGGCCTGGAGCGGCATGTGGCATTCGGCGCAATTGGCCTTGGCCTTGTCGGGATAATAGAACGACCGGGCATTCACCCCCGACACGCCTGAGAGCAGGTACGAATCGTAGTGATTCTGGCCGCGTAGGAACTCCTTGTAGTGGTTCACCGCGTAGGGGATGCCCACCTTGTGGCAGGTGGAGCAGAACTCGGCCGTCTTGTGGAAGGGCTTGAGGAAGGTCTCCTTGTGAAACTGCGGCTTGCCCTTCACCAGCTGCTTATTAACGAAGTAGGCCAGCGAGTTGGTGGGCGCGAAGGCAAAGGGGTAGTGGACCGGTTCTTCGATGGTGTAGTTGCCGTTGCCGATGGGGCCCTTCTCGGCGCCTTCCAAGTGGGTGATGGAGTGGCAGGTGACGCAGGTGATGCCCGCCTGCGAGGTGGGGTGGTTCACCATGTCAAAATTCGGATCGTCGAAGGCACCTGAGAAAAACGGCACCGGGTCATGGCAGCCGGCGCACCAGCGGGAAGCTTGCACCGATCCGTCGCGAGCCAGGGCCGCGTCACGAGTTTGGCGGATGCTAAACAGGTAGAAGGGGTTGTTGAACGAGCTGAATTTGTGCGCGGAGTGGATGTACGAGTTGAAGACGTCCTTGTGGCACTCCAGGCAGTACTCGTTGTTCATCAGCGCCTTGGCCGGGATGAACTTGCCATTGGCCGTCCGGGCGCTGCTGGGCATGAAGTACTTCTCGCCCGAAGCCGGGGCCTTGGCTGACCAAATGCGCGGATCGTGCCGGTGGAAGGCCACGAGAATCACCACCGCCGCAGCGACGGCGGCTCCCCAGCTGATTCCCAGCTTCCAGCGAATGCGAGGCCCGGCCAGCCGGTGCAGCAGATAAAGCCAGACGCAGAGCAGCGGCGTGATGATGTGAGCCCAATACGCCACGGACCGACTGCGCTCGCTCTTGACCTGAATCCACTCGAGGCCATCGAAGCGCACCAGCACCACGCCTGAAATTAGCACCACCAGACTGATGGCGAAGAGCGCATAGCCGACATACACGGCCTTGCGATTGGGCCGATTCCAGGTGTTGGCGATGTGGACCCAGTTGAAGATCAAGAAGGGCACCACGAAGAGCAGCCCCAGGATGAGGTGGGCCAGGAACTGGATTTGGTAGGCGTAGTTCTGGTAGATCACCCCGCTGGCCCGGTCTTTCCAGGTCATGAAGGTAATGGTGAGCAGGTACACCGAGTTGGCTCCCAAGAGGGCCAACAGCAACCAAATGATGTTCAGCACCCAGCGCAGCCGCGGGCCGATGGCGCGGACGTAGCGCTTCGGTGCGGCCGGTGGATTGGTTGTCGGGTCGGTTTCTCCCATGAGTGTTAAGGGATAGGAAACTATCAGTGGGGATTTTCCACAACTGGGGGGCGAATTGGACCTGGCCGGGGGCGAAATGCTTAGGGCTGACCGGGTTCTCAAGGCCCAAGGCCCGGGGGCCCGAGTTTTTCGACCGAGACCGAGGTTGATGCTTGGCAGTTTTTCCCGTCAGCCTTGGTCATGGCCGATGCTCCGGTGCCCACTCCCGCCGCCCTGTCCAAGGGGCAAATTTTTCTGAGACGCCTCGGAAGCACCCTCTTCCTGTGGTCCATCGTCTTGGCGGCCATTTTTTCGACCGACGCCTTCATCCGCAGCTATGTGTTTCTTGGGCTCATGGTGCTGTTGTCCGGATTGGGGTTGGTTGAGTTTTACGGCATGGTGGAGCGGCGCGGGTTCGTGTGCTTCCGGTTCTGGGGTTTGGCCAACGGGCTCCTCCTCATGGCCTCCACCTTCGTGTACCTGACGGTGTACCAGCCCGGGTCGCGGTTTTCGGGCCAGCCCTCGCGCGCGGCCGATTTCGAGTCGGCGGTGCTGGTGCTCTTCGTGCTGGGGTTGTGCCTGCGGGAGTTTGTCTCGAAGAAAAACCAGGGCAACGCCATGACGGCTATTTCCATGACGTTGTTGGGCCTCATGTACGTGCCGTGGCTCCTGAACTTCATCCAAAAGATCAACTTCTTCCCCGGCGTGGATGGGCGCTTCTACGTGCTGTACTTCATCGTGGTGACCAAGTTCAGCGATGTGGGGGCTTACTGCACAGGCTCGCTCATTGGCCGCCACAAAATGATCCCGCGCATCAGCCCCGGGAAGACTTGGGAGGGATTCGCCGGTGCGGTGGTCATTTCGACGGCGTGCTCGCTGGGCTTGGCCGCGCTGTTGGGCGATCGCTTGGCCGGGATGACGCCGTTCCACGCGGTGGTATTGGGCGTGATTCTGAGCGTCTCGGCCGTGGTCGGCGACCTCATCGAGTCGCTCTTCAAGCGCGAGGCTGGCGTGAAGGATTCGGGCCAGTTCTTCCCAGGCATTGGCGGCATCCTCGACCTCCTCGACAGCCTCCTCTTCAACGCTCCCCTCATGTACCTCTACCTGAGGCACGTGCTGCGGCATTGAGCGGGTAGGGATTTATTTTTTGAGGCTACGCGATCAAGGACAAGTCACTGGGTAGGTTCTCGACCCGGATGGGTGTGCCGTGGGTTGGCAGCGTAACGCGAAAGTCGCTCTTGTCGTCCTAGTCCAAAACGATGAGGCGTCCTTTGGGATCAAAAGCCATGGAGACCCAGGAGCCTCGTAAAGCAGTTCGGCGTCGAAACCCTGGCGCACCGATATCCCAGTGTCTGGATCGAAGACCATGTGGCCCGTGTCCGCGGCCAGGCTCTGGACGGCCAGCCAAAGGAATCGAAGCTAAACAAGCGTCATCTTGTATCCTGGTTGAGCCGGATGAGGCTCGGGGAATTCGTTGAGGCTTCGATGGAAGCGATGGTTTCGCGTACGGTCTTGGCCTTCTGGCGCATCAGTTTGCGGGGGAAGTCGGGTTCCTCCTTCTCGAAGTAGTTCGCGATCCGGGTCAACTCCGGAATGACGGCCTTGGCGTGGGTACCGTAACTGAGCAGAATCTTCATAATCTCCGGTGTCCGGATCTCGCTCGCCCAGGGATTTTGTTCCCGGGTGTATTTTACGCACGCGGTGATGCCTTCTTCGACGTGGTGTTTGGTGAGGACGCGCAGGCCTTCGAGCCGGATTTCATCGGCGAACATTTCGCCGCTCGGGGCGGGTTGCATGATGGCCTCGTAGATGGCGGGCAGGAGAGGCCTGACCTCGTCGAGGGAGATGTGCCCATAGACCGAGCCGATGCTGCTGCGGGCCCGTCCATCCTCATTCTTAAGGCCGGCCCGGACGGCCTTGTAGAGAGCCTCGCGATTCACGCCATCCAACGAACGTCCGAGCATGCCTTCCCGGTTGAACAGGGCGAAGGAAAGGTAGCGCTGCTGCATGCCGCGGGGGTCCCCCGTTGCGTCCACGCGGGCCATGATTTCAAGAAGCTGGGGCACGGTGTTCGATGCGGGCTTCCCAATGGCCGCGAGCGCGTCCGCTGCCTTGATGCGGAGCCAAAGGTCCTCGTGCAACAGCGACTTCCCGAGAACCTCGACGGCAGGTGCACCCCGGTCGCGAAGGAAGGTGAATGCCTGGCTAGCGCCGTAACGGGCGTCCAGGTTTGGGGAACCCTGCATCTCGACTAAGGGTGCGATGGGAACGTCCTTGCGGCGACCCAAAGCCATGGCGGCCCGCTCGCGCACGACGGGCGACCAGCTTTGAAGACGCTCCATGAGTTGGGCGGTGCTCAGTCCGTCGTAGAAGCTGTGTCGGTCCTTGTTGTTCCAACCCCGGCCGTCGAGGACCAGCGACTGGGCCTGCGTGGCGTCGAGTCGCGGCACGGATCCTTCCGTCTTTCCTGTCAGATGTAGCTTCTTCAGCGGCATGGCGTAGGCCAACAAGTACGCGCCGGTGGAATCCCAGCCTTCATAGCTATCGTGTTCGGGTTCGGGCGGTCCCTGATGCCGGTAGCTGTGATCCCAGCGCCGGGCCAGGTCAAAGTACCAGTTGCCGAACTCGGTCATCCAGGCGCCGCTGGCGTTCGGGCCGGACTGAGCGATGCCGGGCATGGCCCAGAGGAGGTTGAAGAAGTTGCCCGTGTGCCCGCAATCGCGCTCGGGTCCATGGGAAGTCACGCTCATGCGCGAGAAGAACTCCGCACCCTTCGATTCGCCGATCAGGTTGAACAAGACCGAGGCCATCCCGCACTTGCCATTGTCCTCATGGGTTTCGATCCAAGGATGATGGTCGCCGTAGGGAATCGCGCCCTTGGAAATATAGAACCGCATCAGGCGGGCGCTGCGTTCGATGGCCAAGTCTACGGCGGGATCCTTCACTCCCGCCTTCCGGGCCAGTACCAGCGAGATGGTCAGCGGTACGCCCGGGGAGTTCATCATGCCGTAGCCGTAGAGGCGTCCGTCGGGTCTGGCGAACTTGTGGCCCCATGAACCCACGGCGCTCTGACCCCGGGCCGCTTCCAGCGCGAGTCGCTTCAGCCCTGGCATGAGCGAGTCATCCCCCGTTGCCAGTGGGTACTCCGACAGCAGCAACATGACGTAGCCGAAATACCACGTCGCCATGTCGTCGGATTTGAAGTTCGAGGCCCACGCGACCTCCTTCCGGATCAGCGGAAGGTAGTTGGTGTCGCCACTGGCCAGCAGCGCGAGGGCATTGAGGGATCGAGGGATGGGATCTAGCCGCGGGGCGTAGGAGGGATCTTCCATCCGGCGCGCGAGGCTTTTGCACCCTTCTTCGAGGATGCGCCTGGACTTCGGGCAGTCAAAGGGGGCCGTGGCGCTGTAGGTCCCGAGCACAGGAAGCTTCAAGGCAACCTCCACCGAACCGCCCGCGTGCCATCGGGTTAGGATGAGTTGACCCTGGCCCGCCTCGGACTCGGCAAGCGTCAGGGCTTTGCCCATTTCGGTCCGCGGGTCGTAGGAAAACGGCTTGCCGCCCACGCCGAGGATCACGTCCCCGACCGCCAGAACTCCATCGGCCGGAGAACCCTTTTCGACTTGGGTGATGACGATCTGACGGGCATCGGAGGTGACCAGCGTGTCGCAGAAGATCCATCCTCGAAGCCCCGTGGCGCCGAGGTTCCAGTCGTGCTTGGCCCGGTCCGGGATTTTATCGCCTTGGGTGAAATCGGGGATCGTCAATTCTCGACCCTTGCCTGCGACCACGAGGCAGGCTGGTGAGACGAGGAAGGTGGCCAGAATGATGGTTCGCAGCAGGTGTTTCATGGCGGAGGGTGCTGAAGGTTACTGGATGCCCCGGTGGAGGATGTCGAGAGACAGGACGGCGTACGCGGTGACGAGATTGGGATCTTTCTCCCACCAGCGTGCGTTGGTATTGGCCCAGGTTCCGTCGGGGCGCTGAAGGTTGATGAGGCGCAGGGCGACTTCGCGACGCCAGTTAATCTTCCGGCCATCCTTCAGTTCCAGCGTCTGGACGCGGGCGGTGTTGAGGGCCTTGGTCATAAGATGCAGGTAATAATACAGGCCCTGGAGGTCCATTCCGGGATTCTCTTCGAGGGTGTAGTTCGAGCGGAGCCAGTCGAGCACGGCGACCACCCGAGGATCGTCCCGTGGGAGATCGGCGTAAATGTAGCTGAGCAATCCTGCGTAGCTGATGCTTCCGTAGGAACGCAGTGCGACACGCCCGGTGAGCGCGTTGGTCTCGCCGCCGGCCATGCTGTGTCCGGGGTAATAGACAAAGCCACCGCGGTTGCGGGCGTCGTCCGAAGCCCACGGCTGCCGGTTGTGGCTGGGAAGGTTCTGGCAGTTCTGGAGGAACTGGACGACGGCCTTCCAGTTCACGTCTTGCTTTGGACCTGTGAGTTCGCCCGACTGGAGATACCGTGTGTAGTGCAAGGCTTCCAGCGCCGTCAGCGTGTTGTTCATGTCGGAGTGGGCGTACTTGTCGCCGTATCCGATTCCTCCGTCGTACGGGGAATCCATCTTCCCTGGTTCATCGAGATCCATCTGGGAGCGGACCACAAAGGCCCGGGCACGGCGCAGGATTCCGTCATGGGCGGGGTTGTCCGACGCGGCCATCGCGAGCATGGAGAGGGAGGTGTTGTAGTTGATGAGGGACGTCCGGTAGATGCTGCCGTCGGGCTTCACCGCTCCGAGAATGAACCCGTACCCCTTGGTGAGGGCCGCCGGGGGATTGGTCCGAAAACGACGGGTGGGTTCGCCCATGAAGGCGGTGAGGACCAGCGCGGTGGGTGCGACGTGGTCCTGGGTAGACCACCAGCCGTTGGTGTTCTGGCTGGCGAGGAGGGAAGCCAGTCCCCGATCGATGGCGTTTTGGATCTCGTGGCCGAATGACAGGTCGATGAGCGGAGGGGGGCTGACGATCCGTGGCGCATCTGCGCCGCGTACGTGGCCGGCCAGGAGGCAACAGCCCAGCAGCAGGCAGAGGATTTGGGCGAGCCTTGGTGAAGAGGGGAGAGGTGGGTTCACGGTTTAATTTCCTTCGATGAAGTGGGCGGCATCGGCTCGTCGAGCAGGAGATGGATCGCGGTATGGTTCGTCAGGAACGGTTCGAGGAACACGGTCAGTTGGCCTAGGGTGAGGTCCGACGGGGCGAATGCGAGCAGGACGTTGGGGCGTGGACGACCCCCTGAGCTGCGGGTGCGTTCCCGATCTACCGCGAGTTCCTGGCGCAGGGCCGCTGGATCAAGGATCGGACGTTCGAGGAATTGAAGTTCGGAGCGGGAGGCTCCCTCCTTCCAGACCGATTGCACCAGTAGCAGCCGGCCGGAGATTCGGCCGTCCTTCTGCTGCAGTGCGAGTTCCAAGGGATGGAAGGGGCGTTCAGTGCGATTCAGGAGCTGCCGGTCGGGAGTGAAGGCGCGGTAGTAGGGTTCGCCGGGGAGCGGAGGTTCGATCCGGATTCCCTGTTCGCGATCGAGTGAGGCGAGGATTTCGGCCAGGGCCTGGGCGGACGCGAGACGGATGTCGGGCGACCAGCGGAGCGTTAGAAAGGGTGTGTGCTTCTGAGGGTCGAGGGCCGCGATCGAGCCCACCACGGAGACGAGCGAGCCATCGGGGTTGAGGACCGTTGTTCCGTCGCGGAGTTGAACGTGAAGGTCGGCCAAGGCCTCGACCTTGGATCTGGGTGGGTTCCCGGTGCGGGAAGCCGCGCCTACCTGCAGGACCAGATCTTGGACGCTGGTTGCGCTGGGTTGGAGGGCGGGTTCGATGGCCAACGTGAGGAGCGCGCCCTCGGCGATCGAGAACTCGGGGTTCACAGTGGTGTTCCGATAGACCGTTTCCTTGGATACAGAGCGCGGCACCTCGAAGACCGCGTAGGGCGTGCTGAAAAGCGAGACGATCGCCATCGGTTGGAATGTGTCGGCTGCGTAATCCGCCCGGCTGGGATTGTTCGGGGCGGGAATCTGCCGCGAGCCGGTGAAGAGAAATCCGTCCGGTGGCAATGCAGCGCCCGTGCGGCGATCGATCAGCAAGTTCTCCACGCGGATGGGGGCGGTGTTGGTGGCGAGGACGCTGAGGAGGAAGCGTTCGCCCTTGGCCCAGAATCGATGGGTGGGCGGATGGTAGGACTGGCCGGGTTCCGTCCCGATGAATCGGAGCGCCCTGTGGATATCGCTGGGCCGGGCAAAGGCGATCAGCAGGGCTTCGTAGCCGTGGTCGCTGGATTCGCTCACGACCAGGAACTCGCAGGGCGCATTGGCGCCCACGGCCGATCGTTCCACGCGCACTTCCACGCGACGCGTACTTCGATCGGCGATTAGTCCGGGGAGGACCAGTCGGTGGGTGTCGGCGGCGAACCTCTGGCGTTCGTCCTGATGGATCCGGTCGACGCGCACCCGGTTCTCCTCATGGCCACTGGGCCGGGCTTTGTAGGGGATGTCGATCTGGGCATGCACGGCCACCACCACAAGAAGCAGGACGAACTGAAGGATAGGAATTTGCTTTTGGCGTTCCGCGATCAAGGACAAGTGAGTGGGTGGTTTACGACGAGGGTAGATTCTTCTCCTCGGACCTCAACACGTTGTGGATTGAGTCTGCCACGTTAAACAGCTTTGCCTTAGCCATCGCAGCGCGCGGTCCCCGAGCACACGCTTGTAGAAACCGCGGGCCGCCGCGACATCGTGGGTCCGCAGGTGGAACTGAGAGAAGGAGGTCATGATCCACCCGCCAGCGATGCGAACGACGGAGGGTTCGATGACCAGCACGCGTCCCGCATCTCGGCGAGCGAGGCCGGGGCTCCGCGGATGAGGAGATCATCGAGCAGCGCTCCGAAGGAACGCACTTCGGCCCGCTCCACTCCGGCACGGAGGTCGGCATCAAGCCCCTCGAGCACGTTCGCCGCTCCGAAGTCACCGACCAGCGCGTGGCCGGCGTCGTCGATCCGGGTGTTGTGTGCGTAAAGGTCTCCGTGGCTGACGCCGCGGGCATGGAGATGATCAACCAGCGAAGCCACTCCGCCTGCGATGTGCAGGGCCTGGGCGCTCGACAGGTGAAGGTCGGGTGGCATCACGTCACGGGTGCAGGACTCGAAGTCGGGCGGCCCACCGAGCGCACGGTAGCTGGGTGGAATGAGCGCGAGCACCAACGCCTCGGCTCCCTCGGGATGGCCGACCACGCGGCCCTCGAGCGCCACGAGGTGCTCGTGCTGTCCCGCGAGAAGGCAAGCACGCACCTCGTCTTCCGGCCAGCCATCGGAGGTGACCGCGCCCTTAAAGACCTTCACCGCGACCTGCGCCCCGGTGTCCCGCCGCGTGGCGCGAGAGATGACGCCCGACGCGCCGGAGCCCAGCACCTCGTGCAGTTGGAGCGCGTCCCACGCGATAGGCTGCACGGTAACATCGGGCCGCGTGCAGAAGGGGTTGCCTGCCCACGCGAACCACGCGAGCCGGGGCAGCGTGAGCAACTCACGTGGGAACTGCTCGAGCGCGTTGGCTGAGACGCGGATCAACTCGAGCGCCGTGGCGTTGATCATCGAGCCTGGCAAGGCGCGCAGTCGATTACCCGCCAACGCGAGTTTCTGCAGGCGCGGGCGATGACCGAGTGACTCGGGAAGGAACTCGAGCTGGTTGTCGGTGAGCGTCAACCACCGCAACCGTGCGGGCAGCGCATCTTCGGCCACGCGATTCAAGCGACAGGACTTGAGCACCACCATCTCGAGCTGCGGCAACTGTCCGATGACCCGCGGGAGTTCCTCACAGGGGTTGTTCGAGAGAAACAGGCGTCGCAAGGAGCGCAGGCCCGTGAACTCGTCGGGCAACGAGGTGAAGTGATTGCCCGAGAGATCGAGGTGCTCGAGCGTGTCCGCGTGCGCGAAAACTTCGCGAGGAAGGGTGTCGAGGCCGGCGTTTCGGAAGGAGAGCTCTTTCACGGGGGCGGAAGGGGTGCCATGAGGGGCGCGAGCTTGGCGAGTTCCGTCAACGAGGGATCGTCGTGGTCGTGGTCGAGCTCGGGCACCTCGGCCCAGATCACTGCTAGGAATCTGCTTTTTGACGCTCCGCAATCCAAGCGGTGTTTCGTCCTTTTCAGCAGTCTCTGTGGGCGGCGATGTCGACCTCAGACTCTCGTTGCACTGGGATTAGCCTAGGTGGAGAACACCCCATCAGTCATGGGCGGTAAAAATGCGGCTGACGCAAATTCGGAAATCGTTCGCTGAACCATTATCCATGATCACGAATCCTCGACCTCCTCGAGGAGCCTCCTCTTCAACGCCTTCCTCATGTACCTCTACCTGAGGCACGTGCTGCGGCATTGAGCGGATAGGGATCAGAAGGAATATTAACCGGGAGAGCCCCCATTTGCAGGGTTTACAAACAAGTAGTCGGTTGAGAATGTTTCGGTAATGCGAATCCCTGATCCGACCAACAAATTCAGAATTTGTGGGGAAAGCCTGTTTCGCTGGGGCGTTTGGTTCTTCGTGGCGATATTGGTGTGGCTGCGGGCGGTGGATGGGGGGCATTCGCCGTGGGAGATGAACGAGGCGCTCGAATTGCTAAAGGTGCGGGTGCTGATGGCTGATTCGCAGTGGTACCGAACGATGTGGGATGATCAGCCCGCAATCTTAATGTGGATGCTGCACGGGTGGTTTGCGGTGACCGGGGCGTCGGTGGAGGCGGCCCGGGTTTTGGTGACGGCACTGATGACCGTGGCGCTGTCGGCGGTGGCGGCACGCGCCGAGTCGATGGCGGGGCGTTGGGCCGGGCTGGCGCTGACGCCGCTGCTGTTGGTGAACCCAGAACTCACCCAGTTGCTGGGCGCCTGCATGCTCGAACCGACGTCGATCGCGCTGGCTCTGATGGGCGGACTGCTGTTCTGGAGCCGTCTGGAGCGACCGACGGGCTGGACGATCGTCGGGGCAGGGGCCCTCACCGCCTGGGCGCTGGCCGTGAAATTGACCGCGGCCTTGCCGGCGCAGTTGGCGTTCTGGGTGTTTTTGCACGCCCTCTGGCGGGCTCGGCGGGGGGATCGGGCGTTCCGGTTGCGGATTCTCCGCAATGCGCTGCTATTCGGCGGGGTGGCGATCGGGGGTGCAGTGCTGCTGCTGGCAGCCGGCGGGCATGACTGGTCGACGGTGCACGACTCCCACGTGCGCGGGGTGTTCGGTGAGAGCGGTTGGGCCGAACTCCGCGACCGCACCAACACCCGGGCCTTGACCGATGTTTGGTGGGACGCCTATGCGAGCCTCGCGCTGGTGCCGACGAGCCTGCTGTTGGCCTGGCGACACCCGCGGATTTGGCGGTGGGTGTTTCCGTGGGCGATGACCCTGGTGGTCTCGACCGGGGTGCTGTGTGTACGACGACGATTATTTTTCCCAGTGACGACGATTAAAATTCCCCACTTTGGGTGAGGGGTTTTTGGTTCGTCCGGCCAAGCCGGACTATGGGCGATTGCCCATTGGTCTTGTGGCTTGCCGCAAGATGATCACTGG
>SYMJ01000069.1 GCA_005805505.1 Verrucomicrobiales bacterium
CCACCGACGTTGGTGGTCTTGTTGGCCTTGGCGACCATCGCCATGGCGTTCCAGCGGACGTGAGCTCGGATCAGGCGCTCCATCTCGAGGTCGCCCGGATATTCGGGTTCCTCCTCGGGAGGGATCGTATTGAGGTAGGGCGTCGTGGTGACGTCCGGAACCGGGTAGCCCTGATTGCGGAGCCCTTGCATCACGCCGGCGATGAGTTTGCGGGCCTCCTGAGGGGACTTGCCCTCCAGAACCAGTCGCAGCAGATCCTCCACCGTGGCGCGATGCCGGTCGGATGAGGTCAGGGAACGACCAGAGGCGGTACTTTCGGTGCGCCCGTTGAACGGGGTGGCCGAACCATGGTTGGAACCAGAGGTATTCAAGACTCGATAGCCGGAGCCGAAGCCCCGGAAGCCGTAAGGTATTCAATTGGCCTTCACTGCCAAGTGCAGGGTTGACCGTTTCAAGGGAACGAATCTTGAGAAGAAGCCAGACCTGAGAGCTGGCTTTCTCAGGAAGCCAGCGGAATGACGTCCGCTCCGAGATAGGGCTGGAGCGGTTCCGGCACCCGAATACTGCCGTCGGCCTGCTGATGAGTTTCCACCAGTGCCACGAAGAGGCGGGCCAGAGCGGTGCCCGATCCATTGAGCAAGTGTGGGAAGAGATTCAGCCCGTCGGACTCCCGCTTGAATCGCAAGTTCATCCGGCGGGATTGGTAATCTTCGCAGTTAGAGCAACTCGACACCTCCAAGTAGGTGCCTTGTCCTGGTGCCCAGACTTCGATGTCATAGGTCTTAGCGGCAGCGAAGCCCATGTCGCCGGTGCACAGGTTAATGACCCGGTAATGCAGCCCGAGGCGTTGCAAGACTGTCTCGGCGTTGTGAACCATCTTTTCTAGTTCCTCATAGCCCTGGTCCGGATGAACCACCTTGATGAGTTCTACTTTGTCGAACTGGTGGACCCGGATCATCCCTCGGGTACCCAACCCAGCGGCACCGGCCTCGGCCCGGAAGCAGGGCGAGTAGGCGCAGTAGCACACTGGCAGCTGCTTCTCAGCGAGAATTTCCTCTCGATGGATGTTGGCCACCGGAGCCTCCGCCGTCGGCAGCAAATACAGTTTGCCCATCGTCGAGGTGTCGAGTCCCTCCTGCACGGCATAGGCCTGATCCCGGAATTTCGGAAACTGCCCCACGCCGATCATGCAGTGTTCTCCGACGATGTAAGGAGGGGCCACTTCGGTGTAGCCGTGTTCCCGCTGGTGGAGGTCGAGCAGGAAGTTAATGAGCGCCCGCTCCAACCGAGCTCCCCAACCTGTGTACAGAAGAAAGCCCGATCCGCTCAGTTTGGCTCCTCGGGCAAAGTCGATGAGCTTCAGTCGTTCGCAAAGTTCCACGTGGTTGTACGGCGTGAACTCGAAGGAGGCCTTCTGCCCATGCACGCGAATCTCCGGATTGTCGGCCGCATCCTTACCCAAGGCGACGCTCGCGTGGGGAAGGTTGGGGATCATTAGGAGCAGGGAATCCCGTGACTCCTCGGCTTGTGCAGCAGTCTTGTCGAGTTCGGTGATCCGGTCGCCGAGGGCGCGCACTTCCGCTTTCTTGGACTCGGCTTCATCGAGGCGCTTCTGGCCAATCAGCCCGCCGATTTCTTTCGAGGTGCTGTTGCGACGTGCTTTGAGTTGCTCGGCCTCGGCGAGCGCGGCCCGTCGGGATTCATCCAGAGCCAAGACTTCGGAGACCCTGGCTTCATCACCGGCGTTCCGCGTGGCCAATCGCTCCCGGACGAACTCGGTCCGATCGCGCAACAACTTCATGTCGAGCATGGTGAGAGGATACGGAAGCAGAGGCGGGAAGGAGAACGGAATTTCTCGGCCGATTCTAACCGGCCAAAAACAAGGGGGTATTCGCGATGCGATCCCGGAAGGAGTTGTTTCTTAACGGGCCTCTCAATGGAGAAGCGCAGGAACGGCGTCAGCTTTTGCTTAAACGCTCGAAGAGCCTCAGCGCCTGGGAAGAGTGCACCCGAAATTGTTCTCCCAGAAATCCGGAGTTGGGGGTGCGTTGGCGCCAATAGATCAAGCTGCTCTTAATTTCGCTGAGGTCGTGGCCGCGGGAGATATCTTTGACCACATCTTGGTAATGCTCACGCAACGGACCGCACCACGGAAAGAGCACGATGGACCAAAAACGTTGGGAAGGGGTTTGGAGTTCCTTGGCGAGCGCCTCAAGCGCCTCCTCCGGACTGCAATCCCGTGCCTCGCTAATTCGCTGTGCGAATGTTTTAGGTAGTGAAGAGGCCATCTAAGGGTAAAGAAATCTAAACCAAGGATCGGGTGACGGCCCAAGAATCTGAGGTTTTATCGGCAATTTTAACGATCTAATTAAATTTTCCCGCAGGACAAGTTTAATTTAAAAACTTCGCGTTTATGTGTACCCCGATTTCATTGAGAGTGTCATATAAAAAGTAGAGAAAAAAAGATAAAGTTTGTAACGAAAATTAGTGATAAAGGGTCGCCGGCTTCTGCAGGGGGCAGAGCGACTCAATTTGCTGAAATCCAGGCTTGCACCTCCCGGTCAAATCCATGTGGCTTGAAGAGTCGCCATGGATCAGGAAGTTCCCCCCAGCCCCCCTATTCCGCCGCCCTTCGTCAATGCGTCGTTACCCCGCCGTCGACGATCGGGGTGGGTGCATCGCTCTAAGCGCTGGTTCAACAAGATCCCGGACCGACTTTCCGAGCGTAAGCTGAACCTGTACCAGATCACGGTGATGATCGGGGTTTGCTACGTGGTTTACCGCTTCATTATTCCCATGTTTGACCGGGACTTGGGTGGTGGTGGCGGTGGCGAGGGCTGAACTTCCCCGTCGTTGACAGTAGGAAGCTCCGGGTGCCGGGCCCTCGCTTGGAACCCCTTTCGCTCGCCCATTGAGCCGAAGTGGCGGCGGGCCGGACTGGAATGAGTATTGCGAAGTGAGCTTGGAGAGCGAACACCTTCAGCCCTTGCACACGGCGTCAAAGCTCCCATCCCCTTAAGCCTGCCTGCGACCGCAGCGGAGCTTCGAGAGCGTCGACTGAGCTCATCAAACACTCCGAGAATACTTACTACCCAATGCAAACCATCGACGAAAGTCCGATGGGCCCGTGTCCGTTTTGATCTTCCCACGCCGGGGAGCCTGGCGTTCACTCGCGCGTCTCTTCTGACAATGAAAATCGTACTCGCTTACTCCGGCGGCCTCGACACCTCGGTGCTGCTTTCCTGGATCAAGGAAACCTACGGCAATGCTGAAATGATCGCCTTCTGCGCCAACATTGGCCAGGAGGACGAACTGAAGGGCCTGGAAAAGAAGGCCAAGAAAACGGGGGCCTCAAAGATTTACATCGACGATCTTCAGGAGGAGTTCGCTCAAGACTTCATTTACCCGATGCTTCGGGCTGGCGCGATTTACGAAGGACAATACTTCCTGGGAACCAGCATCGCCCGTCCGCTCATCGCCAAGCGCATGGTGGAGATCGCCCGCGCAGAGAAGGCCAACGCCATCGCCCACGGAGCGACGGGCAAGGGCAATGACCAAGTCCGTTTTGAGCTGACGGCGGCGGCACTGGCTCCTGAGCTAGAAATCATCGCCCCGTGGCGGGATGCTCGCTACCGCAAAGATTTCCCGGGCCGCCAGGAAATGATCGATTACTGTGCCGCCAAGGGGATTCCGATTCAGGCCAGCGCCAAGAAGCCGTACTCCATGGACCGGAACCTCCTGCACATTTCCTACGAGGCTGGCATCCTAGAAGACCCTTGGTACGACTCCTTCGACCTGAAAAACCGGGACTATTTCACCACGCTATCGGTGATGCCGGAAGACGCGCCGGACAAGCCGGAGTTCGTCACCCTCGACTACGTGAAGGGAGATTGTGTGGCGGTCAACGGCAAGAAGCTCAACCCGCTTCAGGTCATGCGGACCCTCAACAAGATCGGTGGCAAGCACGGCGTCGGTCGTGTGGATATGGTAGAGAACCGCTTCGTGGGCATGAAGAGTCGCGGTGTGTACGAGACCCCGGGTGGCAGCATTTTGCACTATGCCCATCGCCAGATGGAAAGTCTCACCATGGACCGCGAGGTCATGCATCAGCGCGATGCGTTGGTGCCGAAGTATGCGGAATTGGTGTACAATGGCTTTTGGTATGCACCGGAGCGCTTGGCCCTGCAGGCTTACGTGGAGGAGAGCCAGAAGAACGTCACCGGGACGGTCCGCGTGAAGCTCTACAAGGGTGGAATGTATGTCGCCGGCCGCAAGAGCCAGTTCAGTATGTACAACCCTCACATCGCCACGATGGAGGCCGACCCGACCAAGGCCTACAATCAGGACGATGCGACGGGTTTCATTCGATTGAACGGCCTACGCCTCCGCGTCAATTCTACGGTCAATGGGGCCAAGAATCTCCAGAGCTGAACTCGTGGGTCACGGCCCCCTTTGGACTTGAGCGACCGGCCAATCCGACGGGGTGTTCCAGTTGGTGAGTGCGCGGTGATCCTGATCACTGAGCTCCCACGGACTCATCCATCCAGTTTCAAGGCCTCGGCGGCAGAATGCCTGCACCGAGGCCTTTTGCGTCTCCAAATGTTCCTGGGCGATGGCCCAGGCCTGGTTCGGATAAATAGCGGCCAACGGCTCTAGTCGACCCTGATAAATGGGAACGCATCCTTTACCAGGGGCGATCCGCCCTAGGAGTTGCTGCAGCCATTCAACCGACAGTTCCGGTAAATCTACGGCGACCAAGAGAGTCCATCCGTTGGGAAATTGCGCATGGGCCCATCCGAGTCCGGCCTCCACTCCAGCCATGGGACCAAGATCGGCAAATCGGTCTCTCAGGAGTGGAATGCTCGCGGGTGTAGGAGGTAGGGGAGGGCGGTTTTCTGGGCCCGCCGCGACGGCCATGTTCTTGAGGCCTGCCTGCTCCAAAATCCCGAGTTGACGGAGGAGCAGGGGTTGAGCCTCGGACTCAAGCCAAGCCTTGTCTCGGCCCATACGGAGGGAGCGTCCTCCGGCCAAGATCACGCCCGTGAGTCCTCCGCCGGCGAGTTGTTCGGAAACTGGGGTCACAGGTTCTGAGCCTTTCTGGATCCTGGATGCTTGTCACCTTCCCGATGTCATCGGCCAGTGAAGTGAATGAAGCTCCTTGCCCCGGGCCGGGGTGACGGGTTTTCCTCCGCTCATGTCTCAATTGGAAAATCAAGTGGCGGTAGTGACGGGGGCGAGTCGGGGAATTGGCCGGGCCATTGCACTTCGCTTCGCTCAGGCCGGTGCCGATGTGGTGGTGGTCTCGCGCACGGCCGAGAACTCTGAAAAAACTGCGGCCGAGATCCGGGCCTTAGGTCGCAAGGCATGGGCCTTGGCGGTCGACGTCTCAGACGCTGCTGCTATTGCTTCCGCCGCTGAAATCCTGCTCGAGCAGGCGGGGCGGGTAGATATTCTTGTCAACAACGCCGGGGTCACCAAGGACGGCCTCCTTATGAGAATGAGCCAGTCCGACTGGGACACCGTGCTGAACACCAACTTGCGCGGAGCCTTCCTATTCACCAAGGCGCTGACCCGAACTTTTCTCAAACAGCGCTCAGGCCGGATTATTAATTTGGCCAGCGTCATTGGGCTTATCGGCAACGCTGGTCAGGCCAACTACGCCGCAAGCAAGGCCGGTTTGATTGGGTTCACCAAGTCGGTGGCCAAGGAGTTTGGTTCCCGAGGTGTCACCTGCAACGCCATCGCCCCAGGATTCATCGAGACCGACATGACGGCGGCCCTCAACGAGGCGCAAAAAGAGGCGATCCTGAAGCAGATCCCGCTGGGGTCCCTGGGTCAGGCCTCGGACATCGCTGAAGCGGCGTTGTATCTTGCGGGTCCCGGGGGGCGTTATATCACCGGTCAGGTGCTGACTGTTGATGGAGGCATGGTGATGTGAGCTCGCAGTCACCCTCATCGAGGCAGGGAGAATTCTTACTGGACTGGGCGGGTGCTTCTGAACCGCAGACTCCGCCTCTGCTTGCGCCCGAAACCCCCAGCCCGGAATGGTTGCAGCGATTGAGTCCCGAGGATCGCCGGCACGTGGCCAGCCTGGCCTCGGAGCGACGGCCGCTGGTATTTCTGATCGATGCTCGGGATCGTTGGAAACTGGTGCGCCCGCGTCTGCCGTTGGCGGGCTTTGATGTTCTGGATTTCCAGGACCAGCCGGACGGTGATTTCAAAATCCTGGTACCCTCCGACCTCTCATCGCGGGAGTTGCAGCATCTTTTGAAGTGCTTGCGGCAGAGTCGCTCCCCGCGAGCGGTGGTGTGCGAGCCGATGGGTTGCACTGGGCGTGTGCTGGCCACTTTAGCGCGACGTGAGAACTCCATTGGGGGCGAGGTTTCTCCTGTACAAAAACCCGCAGCGGGGAAAAATTCGTGAACGGGCACTTGACGGTCGGGTGTCACACGCCTAGACAGGCGCCCGAACGAGACAATTACCATGGCTGATAAAACCATCGAGCAGCGGATTAAGGACATCATCATCGAGCAACTGGGCGTGACCGCCGAGCAAGTGACTCCCGAAGCCAAGTTCATAGAGGACTTGGGCGCTGACTCCCTCGACACTGTCGAGTTGGTGATGGCTCTGGAGGAGGAGTTCGGTTTGGAAATCCCGGACGACGAGGCTGAGAAGCTTCAAAGCGTTGGCGACGTTATCAAGCACGTCGAGGACTCCCAGGCCAAGTAACCCTGCGACCCGTTTCATCAGGGCAGCCCGGCTTCCGGAGCTGCCCTTTTTCATTGCAGTCACTCCGTAAACACCAACCCACACCTGGGTTGACGCGCGCTTGTGTGTCTTCTGAGGGTGAGTAATCTGTCTCCGAACTATGTCGAATGCTTGGTCTGAACGCCGCGTGGTTGTGACCGGTCTGGGTTGTGCCTCCCCGCTGGGGCTGGATGCCGACACCGTCTGGAAAAACATTATCGCCGGAAAATGCGGTGTCGGGCGCGTGAGTGCCTTCGACATCTCCGCCTACGACTGCCAGATCGCGGCAGAAGTGCGGGGGTTTGATCCGTTGCCCGCATTCCCAAGCCCTAAGGAAGTTCGCCGTTCCGACCGTTTCACTCACTTCGGTGTCTATGCCGGTTGGGGTGCCTTGAAAGATTCGGGTTTGAATTTGGAGACCGAGAATCGCGACAACATCGGCGTGTACATCGGTTCGGGTATCGGCGGCCTGCACACCACCGAGGAGCAGCACAAAATCCTGTTGGCCAAGGGACCGGGGCGGGTTAGCCCCTTCATGATCCCGATGCTGATCTTGAACATGTCCTCGGGTTTGTTCGCTCTCTACAACAACTTGCGCGGCCCCAACTTCGCCACCTGCTCGGCCTGCGCGACCAGCAACCACGCCATTGGTGAGGCCTGGTGGGCGATCAAGCGCGGCGATGCGTCGGTCATGTTCGCCGGCGGTACTGAGGCGACCGTTGTGCCCTTAGGCATGAGTGGGTTTGCGGCCATGAAGGCCATGTCCACCCGCAATGAAGATCCGCAGCACGCCAGTCGACCCTTCGATCGCGACCGAGATGGATTCGTGATGGGGGAGGGGGCGGCGGTTCTGGTGCTCGAGGAGTTGGAACACGCCAAGAAGCGCGGGGCCCGCATCTATTGCGAGATCATGGGCTATGGCAACACGTGTGATGCCAACCATATGACCTCGCCCGATCCCGAGGGTGCTGGCGCGGCGCGGGCTATCCAAATGGGGCTCAAGCACGCCGGGATGCGTCCTGAAGAGATCGATTACGTCAACGCCCACGCCACCAGCACCCCGGTCGGGGATGTTTGCGAAACCCAGGCCATCAAGCGGGTTTTTGGTGACCACGCTCGGAAGCTGGCAATTAGTTCCACCAAAGGGGCGACCGGGCACATGCTTGGCGCGGCGGGCGGCATTGAATCGCTCTTGTGCTGCAAGGCCCTGGAAGCGCAGATCGCTCCGCCGACCATCAACTTGGAGAATCCAGATCCGCAGTGTGATCTGGATTATATTCCTCACACCCCGCGACCCATGAGGATCGATGCCTTCCTGAACAACTCGTTCGGATTTGGTGGCCATAACGCCATCGTCATCGGCAAGCGGTTCGTGGGCTAATCCGCTCACCGTTGGGAACCCAACGGCAGCAGGGCACGGGCAGACGGTTATCTCGCAATGGCCGAGGTCGGAAGTTCTGCTCAGTCGGGCTTTTTTCGCAGTGCATGGGTGCACCGGGAGCATGGGTCGGCCAATGCTCAGTAGGCCCCTCGAGCGCTCCAATCCGAATTCTCTCCGCGCTTTCCCATCGGGCCGGCTCGAGTCATTCTTCAGAGCATGATTCCTCGATCCGGTCTTTGGGTATGCCTGTTTCTGGCCTTGAGTTGGGCTCATGCGGCCGATGCCCCGCCGCTCAATGTGGTGTTAATGGTTGCTGATGATCTGGGGGCTCACGACCTGGCCGTCACCGGCAGTCGGTTCCATGAGACGCCCCACCTCGACCGGTTGGCTCGGGAGGGAGTCCGGTTTAACCAAGCCTATTCGGCGTGCACGGTGTGTTCGCCAACACGGGCGGCACTATTGACAGGTAAGTATCCTGCTCGACTCAAGATCACCGACTGGATCGCTGGCCATGATGCTCCCAAGGCGAAGCTGCGCCCCCCGGCCGACTGGGTGAAGGCACTGCCGCTGGCCGAGCAAACTCTGGCTGAACGAGCCAAGGCCACGGGCCGCGCCACGGCCCACATTGGTAAGTGGCACCTGGGTGGAGAGGGGTTGGGCCCCTTGCAACAGGGCTTTGATGTGAACCTGGGCGGTGACCACCGAGGGCAGCCGCCTTCCTATTTCTCGCCTTATGGATTGCCGCAGCTTCCCGACGGCCCTCGCGGAGAATACCTCACCGATCGGGAGGGGGCTGAAGCGGCCGCCTTCATTCGTGGACACCGGGATCAGCCATTCTTCCTTCAGGTTGCCTTCCACTCGGTGCACACGCCGCTTCAGGCCAAGGCCGAGTTGGTAGAAAAATATCGCAAGAAAGCCCAGTCGGTCGGTGGATCCCAAACCAACGCTGTGTATGCGGCCATGCTGGAGAGCCTCGATGGAGCGGTAGGACGCGTGCTCACGGCTCTCGACGAAGCCGGTCTTAACGGTCGAACCGTCGTCGTCTTCACTTCAGACAATGGCGGGCTCGTCTTGGGGCAGAACCCTCCGACCTCCAACGCGCCGTTGCGCTCCGGCAAAGGGTCCCCCTACGAGGGAGGCATCCGTGTGCCGCTGGTGGTCCGATGGCCCGGAGTCACCGTGCCGCAAGGACAAGTGGAGCAACCGGTGATCTCCATGGACGTGACTGCCACGATTGCCGCGGCGATGTCGGCGACCCCTTTGGAAAATTTGGAGGATGGCGTGAATTTAACACGGCTCCTGAAAGAGCCCTCCGCACGGCTTGGTCGCGAGGTGATCGGTTGGCACTACCCTCACTATCATCCCGGCGGGGCCTCGCCGTATTCAGCGATCCGGGCTGGGGATTGGAAGTTGATCCAGTACTACGAGGACGGCCGCCATGAATTGTTCGATCTCGCCAAAGATCCCAGTGAGGCGCACGACCTGGCCGGCGAGCAACCGGCCCGCGTCATGGAACTGGCACGACGCCTGTCCGACTGGCAGGGACGCGTCGGCGCCCAGTGGCCCTTAGCTAACCCGGATTATCACGCTCAGCCCCTGTCCGCCTCGGCGGATGGGAGTGTGCTCCTTCACTCGCGCTCAGCCTCTGTGCACGGAACGGTGCTGCGGTATGAACCAATGCCCTTCAAGGACACGCTGGGTTGGTGGGGCCGCGCCGAGGATTGGGTGGATTGGAGTTTTGAGCTCAGCCAAGGAGGATCCTTTGAGGTGGAGCTAACTCAAGGTTGCGGGCGAGGGTCTGCAGGCAGCCAGGTGGAGTTGCGCATCGGGGATCAAGTGATTCCCTGGACCGTCGAAGAGACCGGACATTTTCAGAATTTCGTCGTTCGCCGACTGGGGCGTGTGACGCTCACGCACGGCCGCCACACGCTGGCGGTGCACCCAGCCCGCAAGGTGGGTGGGGCGGTGATGGATTTGCGTCAAATCCGCTTGGTGCCGGTGCGCGGCGAGCCCGTGCCCACGGAGGCGGCCCGGATGGTTCGAGCGGCTTCCCGCATCGTGGTGTTGGGAGACAGTATTACCTACGCGGGCGAATGGGTGGAGTTCTTGGAGGCTGGCTTGCGACAAGTCCAGAGCGACCATCGTCCCGAAATTCTCAACTTGGGATTACCCAGCGAGACGGCCTCGGGTCTGTCGGAGGCTGGGCATGCTGGCGGAGCCTTTCCGCGGCCGGACGTCCATGAGCGCTTGGGTCGAGTTCTCAGCCGTTTGAAGCCGGACTTGATTTTGGCCTGCTATGGAATGAACGACGGGATTTATTTCCCTCTCGATGAATCGCGCTTTTCCAAGTTCCGCGATGGGATGCGGCGATTGCATGAGGCCGCGGCTCACGAAGGGGTTCGGGTTCTCCACCTGACGCCCCCAGTTTTTGATCCCCAGCCTTTGAAGGGTCGTACGCTGCCCTCCGGCCTGAGCGCCTACCCGCAGCCCTTCGAGGGGTACGACTCAGTTTTGACTGCCTACTCCCAATGGTTGGTGGGGCAGCGAACCAACGGTTGGCAGGTGGTGGATGTGCATGGCCCGATGCGCCAATTTCTGGACACTCGGCGATCCCAAGATCCGGTGTTCACGCTGTCGGGTGATGGGGTTCATGCCAATCGTCATGGGCATTGGTTGATGGCTCGTGAAACCCTTCGAATGCTCGGTGCCGCGGGGGCGTGGATGGATGAGCTGAACCCGGAAGAGTTGGTGGATCGTTCGCGTGGCTCACGCGATGGGTGGGCTTTGATTCAGCGCCGTCAGCGTTTGCTTAAGGATGCGGGGTTGACCTTCATTGGTCACCAAAGGCCGGGCATGGCTCCAGGAAAGCCCTGGGAACAGGCGCAATCGGAAGCTCGAGAAATTGGGCTCGAACTGAATCGCTAAGAGGGCTGGGACTGTGGTTTTGAAGAAAACGGCAAAATATTTTAAAACCTCACTTGACCCTCTTCTCAGTATTGTTCATAACAGTTTCAAAAGGACGGGTCACAAAGAGGGCTCTCCTCCGTCTCAATTATAACCATTATCTGACCATGATTCAGCGCTCGATCATTGCTGCAGCTGCAGCTCTCGCCCTCGCAACGTCGTCGGCGTTCGCCGGAACCATTTATTCAGCCGAAGGAACTGGCACTGCGTTCTACGGCGTTGGAACCGCCATCGCCAACGGCCACCGCGGTTACGAGTTCGGTGACCAGATCGCTCTTCCCTCCGAAGGATATTCCTTCACCGGGTTGACCTTCGATTATTACTCCGCCTCGCTCGGTGGTTCGATGAACCTGAACATCTACGCCAATGACGGCGCGGTGATCAGTGGCGCGGCCTCTCCGGGCAGCAAGCTTTTGTCCATCCCGGGCATCGGCATTTCCTCGGGTGTCAACACAGCCACCTTCGACTACGCTCCCTACGTGGCCCAGTACGGTGCTCTGAAGCTGCCGAAGAATTTCACGGTGACCGTGAGCTTTTCGGGTGCGACAGCGGCAGCTGACAAGGGTTTGATTGTCGGTGGTATCGAGTCCACCGTCGGCCAGCCTCACTTGAACGTGGGTCAGTCGGGTAATGAATTCTGGCAGAAGACCGGTCCTGGTGGCAGTGATTGGGCTTTGCGCCAGTTGGGTGCCGCTCAAGATGCTAATTTCAAGATGTCTGTGACCGCCAATGTTCCGGAGCCCACCACGGTGGCTCTCGGTGTGGTCGGTGCAGCGTTCTTGGGTGCTTCCGCCCTCCGCCGCAACCGCCGCTAATCGGCAGTTCTAAGTTTTCCTCCCTTTACAGGCGCGATGGTTTCCATCGAGACTTTTTCTATGCCTGGGTCCGGTAGGGCGCACTTTTCGACGGGCCGACCGGAGTCAGAGTCGGACGCGTGAGCCAGAGTACGGGCAGAAGGATTGGACAAGGGGCTTGGTGTCCCTTTTGATTGCTCCATGCGCTGGATGGGGTTGTTGCTGTTGTTGGGTTGGATGACTGGACAGTGGGGAGTGAGGGCGGAATCGGCCACTCGCGTCGAGTTGTGGACCGACCAGTCCACGGCCCGGCCCGGTTCCACGGTCACGGCAGCCATCCGCCTTCAAATGGCTGAGGGGTGGCATATTTATTGGCGCCATCCGGGTGACGAGGTGGGGCTGAAGACTCGGGTCGAGTGGACCCTGCCACCGGGAGTTACGGCTGGAGCCATTCAGTGGCCCGTTCCCGACAAGACCACCGAAAAAGAATTCGATACACTCACCTACTCCGGGACCGTCGTACTACTGGTTCCCATCGAGATTCCTGCCGGCCAAGTGCTGGGGCCCATCACGCTCAAGGCCAAGGTCCGATGGCTCGAATGCCATGAGGAATGCGTCCCGGGCAATGCCACGGTGGAGACACGGGTCACGGTCGGCAATCTTTCGGAGGTGTCCGTCCATTTGGCGGAGATTCAGTCGGCCAGGCAACGCGTGCCGCGCACGATTCAAGACGTTCCCATTAGCGCGGTTTGGGAGGCTTCCGAGGGCGTTGTGCCTCGTAAACTAGTGATCTCTTGGAAGCCCGGGTCTGGGGTTTCGGGGTTTGATGTGTTTCCTTTCGAGGCGGTGGGAGGGGTCGCCCCGGTGTCGATCAAAACCGAATACCTTGATCCGCAGAACGGGTTCCTTCGCATTCGCAAGACGGTTCCTGCGGGGGACTCTGGGTGGCCCGACCGATTAGAGGGATTGCTGGTCGCGAAGGGGGCAGAACCTGCGGCGGAGCCTGTAGAATTCAGCGTGCCCATTGTGGCGCCATTGGCTGACCTTTCGACCGCACGCCCTGAGCCTGTTTCCATGGCGGAGTTACTCGTCAAGCTGCTCTCGGCCTTTGTGGGTGGGCTCATCCTCAATGTGATGCCGTGCGTGCTGCCGGTCTTAGCGCTGAAGGTGTTGGGGTTCGTGCAGCAGGCCAAGGAGGATCCCCGGCGGGTGCGGACGCTCGGCTTGGTCTATGGGGCAGGGGTGTTGGCGTCGTTCTTGGTCTTGGCGGGCGTGGCTTTGGCGGTGCAGGCGGCGGGCGGTACGGCCAGTTGGAGTGCGCCTTTTCAGAATCCCATTTTTCGAGTGCTGATCACGGTGCTCATCACCTTGGTGGCACTGAATCTTTTTGGCGTGTTTGAGCTGACCTTGGGCGGATCGGCCATGCAAAAAGCTTCGGACCTTTCCTCAAAAGACGGGTGGAGTGGGGCCTTCTTTAATGGAGTTCTTGCGGCCGTTTTGGCGACTCCATGCACGGCGCCCTTCTTGGCTTCGGCACTGGCGTTCGCCTTCCTTCAGCCACCGTTGGTGATTCTTTTGTTCTTTGTCGCCATCGGGGCGGGTCTGGCATTGCCGTTTGTGGCGCTGTGCTGGGAGCCGGCTTGGTTGCGTTTCTTGCCGAGGCCGGGTGTTTGGATGGTTCGTTTCAAGGTGGGCATGGGTTTCCCCCTGTTGGCGACGGCGATGTGGTTGTTCTGGTTTACGGCCGGCCGTTTGGGTGAGTCGGGCACTGGTGTGTTGTGGTTTGGATTGTTTTTGGTGGTCTTGGCTATGGCTACCTGGGTCTGGGGGGAGTTTGTGCAGCGTTCTACCCGGGGTCGGGGTTGGGCCATGGCCATCGCGGCATTGCTGTTGCTGGCTGGATATTTCGGTTTTCTGGAACGTCAATTGGATTGGCGTACGCCGGCGGGTCGGCGGGTCAAGGGGTTGGAGTGGCAGAAATGGAGTGCTGCGGCGGTCGAGCAAGCCCGTCGTGAGGGGCATCCGGTGATGGTGGATTTCACGGCCGACAGTTGTCTCAACTGCAAGTGGAATAAGGCGACGGCCATCGAGATCGATGCTACTCGGGCGCGCATCAAGGAATTGGGAGTTCGTGTTTTCGAGGGCGATTTCACTGATGGAGATCCGATCATCGCTGAGGAACTCAAGAAGCATGGCCGCCGGGGTGTGCCTTTGGTTCTGATGTATTCCGCAGACTTGGCTAAAGCTCCGGAACTCCTGCCTGTGGTATTAACACCAGGTATTGTGGCTGAGGCCTTGCAGCGAGCGGCCGCGCGGTGAGCTTCGGCGCGCTGTGCGACTGAACTAACTGTTAGCTGACCCGGGCTTGGGTTTTCCGTGGGGACTGGTTGATTGGGGTTGGGGCGCCTTGGGGGGCGTCAGCGGGACTGGGCCTGCGCTCGCAGGGATCGTTCGGGAGGTGAGGGCTTTCGCGCTGTCGCGCTTTGGGGAAATAGGGTGCTACGATCCAATGCTCGCTACGGTCCAACCCCGCTGCCGCTGGTGTGTGGCTGGGGTGTGGGTGGTTTTTCGGGGACAGGGGGATTGGGAAAGACGGAGTGGTGGCTGTGATCGCGGACGCTGGGGAGGGCATTGTGCGCGAGATACTTTTGTTGTCGGACAGGGCTGCTAGCCGCTGCTGGCATCCAAACCAATTGAGGGCTGGGTTTGCTGTCGGCCTGGGTTCATTCTCGCGCGTGTGAACTTTCTAGGTTGGGTCGCCGTGAGCAGGACCTCGTTCGCAATGGTGATCGCAATGGCGGTCGCTGGGACTTGCCGTGGTGCTGAGGCTGTGCCGTCGCCCAAGACTCGGGTGAGCTATTCGGAGGCCTACGGAAAAACCGATCGGGCGACGAATGTGGCTGCGGCTGACTTGGCTCGCTTCGCTCCCGTATCTCCTGATCGAGCTTTGGAGACGTTCCAGATTCGGAAGGGGTTCCGTCTGGAATTGGCGGCAAGCGAGCCTCAGGTGGTGAGTCCGGTGACGATGGCTTTTGATGAGGATGGCCGCGCGTTCGTCGCCGAAATGATCGATTACTCCGAGCGCCGGGATGAGACCCCGCATGCCGGGCGGATTCGGATGCTGGAGGATCTCGATGGCGATGGTCGCTTCGACCGTTCCACGGTCTTTGCTGACCACCTTCCTTGGCCGACGGCTCTCATTTGTTCTCGGGGCGGGCTGTATGTTGGGGCCTCTCCGGATATCCTGTGGCTCAAAGACACGACGGGCGATGGTCGGGCTGACGAACGCCGCGTTGTGGTGAGCGGATTCGGCAGTGGGGTGACCCGACTCAATGTTCAGGCTCTCCTCAATTCCTTCAATTGGGGGCTGGATCACCGCCTTTACGGGGCCACCGGTCCCAATGGGGGAAATCGTGTGGTCCGGTCGGGTGCGGAGGGTTCCGGGCTTGATTTGCGGGGTTCGGATTTCAGCCTCGATCCTCTGACCGAAACGCTCCGTCCGGAGACGGGCGGCGGTCAGTATGGACTCTCCTTCGATTCGGTGGGAAATCGATTTGTGAGCAGCAATAGCGATCACCTCCAGTGGATGGCCTTGGACTGGCCGCATGCTTCGCGCAATCCCTGGGTCGCTCTGCCGTCGCCGCGGGTGAGCATCGCTGCCGACGGACCCGCGGCTGAGGTGTTCCGGATTAGTCCCGACGAGCCTTGGAGGATTGTTCGGACGCGGTGGCGCATTAGTGGGGTAGTCCCAGGCATGGTCGAGGGCGGTGGGCGGGTCTCGGGTTATTTCACGGGGGCCACTGGAGCGACGGTGTACCGCGGTGATGCCTATGGCCCGGACTTCATCGACAACGTTTTCATCGGCGATGCCGGGGGCAATCTGGTCCACCGGAAGGTGTTGAAGGCCGACGGGGTGGGCTGGGTGGCGCGTCGTCCCGTCGACGAACAAGGTGTTGAGTTTCTAGCTTCGCGAGACACGTGGTTCCGGCCGGTGCATTTCCAGAACGGTCCGGATGGTTGTCTGTACATCGTGGACATGTACCGGGAGGTGATCGAGCACCCGTGGTCTATCCCTGAGGCCATTAAGCAGCACTTGGATCTCAACAGCGGTAATGACCGCGGCCGCATTTGGCGGGTGGTTCCGGAGGGTTTTCGAAGACCGGCTCCGCGGCGGTGGAGCCAAGCCTCGGTGAGTCAGTGCGTGGCGGCTCTCGAAAGCTCGAATGGATGGGTTCGCGAGACAGCGTCGCGACTCATTCACGAACGTCAGGATCGTTCTGCGGTGCCGGAGTTGGAGCGGTTGCTCGAGCAATCGGCGGTCCCGCTGGCCCGACTGCATGCTTTGTATTCACTCGAGGGATTGAAGGCGCTGGAGGGGGCACGCCCTCTGACAATCGCCCTGGCCGACCGGGATGAACGCGTTCGCGAGCATGCTGTGAAATGGGTGGAGCCTCGGGTGACGGGCACGGATCCGACGGCCAAGAGCCTTCAGGGACTGCTCTTGAGCTTGGTCGATGATCCCTCCGTTCGAGTTCGTTGCCAAGTGGCCCTGACCCTGGGGGCCTGGTCGGGTTCAGAACGGAACAAAGCCTTGGCCCGGATCGTCATTCGGGACTGGGATCAACCGTGGGTGCAGGCAGCGGTCTTGAGCGGTCTCTCCACGGGTGCCGGAGAGGTGCTCGCAAGTCTGGCTCAGGATCTGGGATTCATCCAGCGACCGCGCAGCGGGGAGTTTCTGGAGGCGATCGCGACGGTGATGGGCGCGCAGGGGCTTCCGGGTGAGGTGGATCTTTTTCTGGACCGGGTGGCCAGCCCCGAGTGGTCTGCCCCGGCGCCTCGCATGGTTCGTGCCTTTCTCGAGGCTGCGGCTCGCTCTGGCAAATCGGTGGTTTCCCGGGAGTCGGAGGAGCGCCTGCAGAAGCTGTTTCGATCCGCCATCGTCCGTTCCGCTGGGGAAGGACTGCCAGAGGTCGATCGCGTCCGGGCGGTGGAGTTGCTTGCGGTGGGCCGTCCGGCCGAGGTGGTTGAACCGTTGAGCCGGTTGCTATTGACCGACTCACCCCGTGTTCGCGCAGCGGCCATCCAGTCCTTGGGGCGGTTGAACTCTCCAGGCGTGGCCGAAAGTCTTCTCAAGCCATGGAAGGCTTATCGGGCTGAGGATCGGGCGGCCGTGGTGGCGTTGCTCGCCAATCGCCCCGAACGCGCCCAGGCGCTGCTGGCGGCGGTAGAACGAGGTGAAGTTGGCCCCGCAGCGATCCCCGCGGCCACAGCCCGAAGCCTCCAGACCCATTCGAACCCCGCTGTGGCGTCGGCCGCGCTGCAATGGCTCCCGAAGGAACCCTCCAGCGCCGATACCGTGGCTGCGCTCCAATCGGCATTGACCTTGCCTGGTTCAACGACCCGAGGAGGCTTGATCTTTCTCGAACGCTGCGCGGCCTGTCATCGTGCCGGTTCCGACGGTCATGCCGTGGGGCCGGATTTGGTGACGGTGCGCACAGCAGGAAAAGCCAAACTGCTCACGAGCATGGTGCAACCGCATGCCGAGGTGGCCCCTCAATACATCGCCTTTGCCGTGGAAACACTGGACGGCGAAACCTACGCGGCCTTGATCGCCCGGGAGACGCCTACTCATGTGACGCTGCGCCTCGGCGGTGGTCAGGAGCTCACTTTGGAGCGTCGAGCCGTCCGTTCCATGCGCAGCTCGGGGCAGTCGCTCATGCCCGAGGGTCTCCTTACCGGGTTGTCCCCGGAGGCGGTGGCCGATTTGTTGGAGTTTGTTTCCAATGCGCCGGCTTCAGTGTCGATTCCCTCAAAACCATGAATGCCCCGGTGCCGATCGCGGTCCACATCAGCTTTTCCATGCTCCGGAACTATTCATTTTGGACGGCCCTCGGATTGCTAATCCACACGGTGGTTTTAGCCAGTGCTGCTAATTCCGATTGGTTGATCGATCCATCGCCGTATCGGGCGCGGGTTCAGGTTGTCTCGGATCGTCCCGAGCTCGTTCTCGACAACGGTCTGCTGCGGCGCGTCATTCGCATCGAGCCTAACGCAGCTACGGTTTCGTTGGAGAATCGCATTAGCGGCGAGTCCCTGATCCGCGGGGTGAAGCCGGAAGCCGTGGTGGAGCTCAACGGCAAACGATTCGAGGTCGGGGGTCTTCAAGGGCAACCCAACTACGCCTTCCTCAGGCCCGAATGGGAAGGGCAACTCAAAGCGCGGCCCGAGGCGTTTCGCTTTGTGGGCCATGAGATTGGAGTCCCTCAGGAACGCATGGCGTGGAAGCAGGTGCGGCATCATGCGCCGGGGGTCCAATGGCCGCCGCGGGGAGTGACTCTGAGGCTCGATTTCGAGGCACCGTCGTCATTGGTCTCCGAACCGTCACTCCGCGGACTCCGGATTTCAGTGCACTACGAATTGTACGATGGCATTCCCTGCTACTCGAAGTGGTTGACCGTGAGCAACGGAACGGCCTCGGCGGTGACGATCAACCATTTTTCTAGCGAGGTGCTCGCGGCCGTCGAGCGGGTCTCGGAAGTGGATGAGCTGTCGGTGGGGCTGACGCCTCCCAACTTCCATGTCGAAACGGATATGTCGTTTGGTGGAATGACCGGGGCAGGGGCCAATCGGCGTTCCTATCGGTGGCTGACGGATCCTGAGTTTCATTCCCAGGTCAATTACGAGAAGAAGACCCCTTGCTTGCTGGATGTGGGGCCCGATCTGGGACCCGATCAGACAGTGGCTCCCGGGGCTACCTTCGAAACCTACCGAGCCTGGATCTTGCCGCAGGACAGCACGGACCGCGAGCGGTGTGGTCTGGCCGTGCGGCGGATGATGCGCACGGTGGCTCCTTGGGTGACCGAGAATCCGCTAATGATGCACCTGGTGTCCTCCCACGGGCCGACGGTCACCAATGCCATCGATCAGTGCGCGGCCACCGGCTTCGAAATGCTTATTCTCAGTTTTGGCAGCGGCTTCGACATGGAGAACGGACGCCCAGAAACCTTACAGAAAGCCAAAGCCTTCTCGGCCTATGCGCAGAGTCGGGGCGTGGAAATTGGGAGCTATTCGTTGCTGGCCTCGCGCAGCGTCGGTGGTGGGAATGACGTGGTCTTGCCTCCCGGGCTCAAGCCGGTGTTTGGAAATTCGCCCTGCCTCCAAAGCCAGTGGGGCACTAATTACTTCCGCCGATTGTACGAGTTCCATCGCCAGAGTGGTTTCACCCTGCTGGAGCACGATGGTTCGTATCCGGGCGACCCGTGTGCGTCCACGAACCATCCGGGGCACCGACGTTGGGAGGATTCCCGCTGGAACCAGTGGGTGGAGATTCGAGACTTCTACCGTTGGTGCCGGGGCGAGGGGTTCTACCTGAACGTGCCCGATCACTATTTCATGGCCGGTTCCACCAAAACTGGCATGGGCTACCGCGAGGTGAACTGGTCCTTACCGCGGGAACAGCAAGTCATTCACACCCGTCAGAACATTTATGACGGTACTTGGGAAAAAACCCCGAGCATGGGGTGGATGTTTGTGCCGCTGACCGAGTACCAGGGCGGAGGGGCCGCTGCGACCATCGAACCCTTGTCCGAGCACCTAGACCATTATCGGCACATGCTGGAGAGTAATTTGGCCTTGGGAGTCCAGGCCTGTTATCGCGGTCCGCGCCTCTTTGACAGCGAAGTGACCCGGTCCATGGTTAAAGGCGAAGTGGATTGGTTTAAGGCACACCGAGACATTCTCGAGAGCGACCTGATCCATGGCCGACGGGCCGACGCTCGGGATCTGGACTGGATGCTCCACGTGAATCCCTCCTTAAAAGAAAAGGGGATGCTAGTGGTCTTCAATCCATTAAATGAACCGGTCCGCAAGGTGTTGAAACCTAATCTCTATTACACTGGATTGACCCAGACCGCGCGATTGCGGGAGCGCGGTGGCAAGGCGCAGCGCCTGCCGGTGGGTCGTGACGGTCGGGTGGAGGTGAGCGTGACTGTGGCAGCTCAGGGCATGAACTGGTGGGTAATCGAATGAAGAACTTCGGTTTGAACGATTTGTGGGCGTCTCGATGGTTTCGGGCGCTCGGGTTTATAGCCGTTTTTGGATGGACTCTTTGCCTGCCATCTCTGGTGGCTCAAGGAACCAACTCGTCGGTCCCCGCTACTTCAGAAACCGAGGGTGCCCGTGGACGTGATCTCTACCTCAAGAACTGCTTTGCCTGTCACCAGATGCGGGGGCAGGGGATCCCGGGAATCTTTCCGCCACTGGCTGGTTCCGACTACCTCTTGGCCGACATCGATCGAGCCATCCGGATCATCTGCGAGGGGTTGAATGGCGAGATCACGGTCAATGCGCGTCGGTACGCCGGTGTCATGCCGCCCGCCGTCTTGCAAGACGAGGAGGTTGCTTCTGTTCTTAACTACGTCCTCCGCAATTGGGGCAACGCGGGCCCCGAGGTGACTTCCGAGCATGTCAAGAAGGTGCGGGCCACGACGGCTTATCCGACCTTTGAAGCACTTCAGTTGGCCAATCGCTATCCGCCCTTGCCTAAAGCTCCGGAGGGCTTCCGTTTGCGCGAGGTGGCCCGGTTGCCGTTCCGCCCGGTGCGCCTAACGAGCGACGGTCGTGGCCATGGTTTGTATGTCCTGACCGAGCAGGGCGATGTGTGGCGGTTGGATCCCTCGAACGCGGCCTTGAAGCAAATCCTTCCGGCCAATCGCTATTTGGAACGTCGCCCGGAGGATATTGGAGGGCCTCTCTTCGTGCTCGGAATGACCCTTGACCGGCAGAAGCGACTCTACATCGCCTCCAATCAACAGAACAAGGCGACCCGGCCTTACCAGAATATTGTCACTATTTATCGGAGTTCCTCCGTGACCAATGGACATCCCTCGGAGTTGAAGCCGTGGTTCCAGACCAATTACCCGGGGAGTCCGGCCTATATTCATGCCGTGGAGAATATTGCCTTTGGTCCGGATGGGCATTTGTACGCCGGCAATGGCGGCCGCACTGACGGAGGACTCACCGGAGCCGATTCGGAATGGTACGGCGGTGGCGAAACCCCCATTACCGGTTGCCTCTGGCGAATCAAGTCTGACTCCACTCCGCCTGTTCTGGAGGTCTACGCCCGAGGCCTTCGCAACGCGTATGGTTTTTGTTGGAATGCCGCCGGTGAGATGTTCGCCACCGAGAACGGTCCGGATGCGGACGCTCCGGAAGAACTCAACCACATCGAGCAGGGCAAGCATTACGGTTTTCCGTACCGGTTCGCCGATTGGACCAAGAAGGCCTATCCCACGAGCCCAGAACCACCCGCTGGCCTCGCCTTCACGCTGCCGGTGGCCAATCTCGGACCTGATGGCGGATTCTCTGGGACTCCGATGTTCACGTTTGATCCGCATTCGGGTCCTGGCGGCATTGTGTTTCTGGGAAAGGAGTTTCCCGAAGGATATCGGGGCACGTTCTTGCTGACCCGGTTTGGAAATTTTATTCGATCACCTAAGGATAACTCGGGATTCGATGTGCTCCGGGCCACCTTGCGCCGGAATGCCGAGGGGCGCTACGAGGGGCATTTCCACACCGTGCTTTCGGGACTTGGCCGCCCCATCGATATCCATCTGGGCGCGCCAGGAAAACTCTACATCGCCGAATATTCCCGAGCCACCAACAGCGGCGATTCCTATGGCCCTTCAGGCCGGATTCTCGAGTTGTCGGTAGCAGGGCGCTGATCTGGAGCCGCTGCAGGGGACGGCCTCGCGCAGTCGGCTCTAGGTGAGTCGAGTGGGTTCGGTGTCGATATTGGGCAAACGGCGGCGTTGGTACCAAGCCATGCCCATGAGATCGAACAGTCCACGCCCGAGGCGGTTCCAGACCCCGTATTTGGAGACTCCGGCCGTGCGGGGGCGGTGTTTCACGGGCACTTCCAGAACATGGCTCCCATTCCCAGCCACGAGGATCGGGAGGAATCGGTGCAGCCCGTTGAAGGGGAAAATCCCGGTCAGGCTGCTGCGTTTGAAGGCGCGCAACGCGCAACCGGTGTCCGCGAAGTCCCATCCCAGACTCCAGGAGCGGAAACTCCGGGCCACTCGTGACGAGGCCTTGCGCACGAAAGAGTCCTGACGATCCACCCGGTGGCCGCACACGAAATCGGCCCGGTCGAGCAATTGCAGCATTCGGGGCAGCTCCGATGGGTCGTTCTGAAGGTCGCCGTCGAGGGTGCACAGAAACGGGGCCTCCGTTCGGGAGATGCCGGTCCAAATGGCCGCACTTTGCCCGGAATTCTTGAGGTGCCGCAGTCCGGTGATGCGGGGATCGCGGGCTTTCTGAGTGCAAATGGCTTCCCAGGTGCCGTCGGTCGACGCGTCATCCACGAGCACCAATTGCCAAGCCCGAGTTTCAGCGCGAAACACTTCGGCAATCTCGGTCACCAACGGAACGATGTTGGCGACCTCATTGAAGACGGGAACGACGATGACGATCTGCGGAACCACGGGCCGAAGCCTACGGAATCGAGTCTCACGGAACCAGTCGTGTTTGCGGTCGACCGAGCTTCACCGTTGGTTTCGCCTTCTGGGTGGCCTACGTTTTCACCATGCCGGAGTTGCCCGAAGTGGAGGCCTTTGGACGGTGGTTGCTGCCGCAGGTTCGTGGTCAGTGCATCGACACGGTTGAGGTGTTCAAGCCTCGGTTGGTGCGTCCGGTGTCGGTCTTGGCGTTTCAGCAGGCGGTAGAGGGGGTGCGTATCCAAGAGATTCGCCGCCGGGGCAAGTGCCTCCTCTGGGATTGCGTGCGCCCCAGCGGGGAGTCGGAGTTGCTGGTTACCCATTTGGGCATGACCGGCTCCTGGCGAATATTGCCGAGCCATGGGCCGTTGCCTCGACATGCCGCGGTGATCTTTGGCATCGGCGAGCAGCGCGTGGTGCTGGAGGACCCTCGACAGTTTGGGCATCTCCGGTTGGGGAACGCAGCGGTGCCGGAGCTAGGCCCTGAACCGTTGGATCCCTGCTTCACGCCTGAGTTGCTCGGCAAGGCATTGGCCCACGGGCGGAGGCCCATCAAAGTTTGCCTGATGGATCCTTCCCGGTTGGCCGGGGTGGGTAATTTGTATGCGAGCGAAGCGTTGTTTTTGGCCGGGATTGATCCAACAACGCCGGCTCACTCACTGAAATTTGAAGCCATGGGGCGACTGCATGCAGTCCTGCAGAAACTCCTCCAAGCTGCGGTGGAACGAAATCTTCAGGCCCTTCGATCAGATTGCCCCATGCTCTATCAACAGGAGGGGGTGCCGGAGGATCCGTCCGAGGGTGGGCTTTGGGTGTATGACCGTGAGGGACAACCGTGTTTTCGCTGCGGAGCGTCGATTGTTCGTTTCATGCAGTCAGGGCGTTCCACTTTTCAGTGTCCCCAGTGTCAGTTGGCCGTGAAGTGAGTGGATGAAGTGAGGGGATGAAGTGAGGGGGGTTGTCAGCGAGGGGGGTTGCGGTGCTCAATAGTCCCTGTGAAACGGAATCCGAATCGATGGAGTTGGATGCTCGTGACGCTGCTGCTCCTGGTTCTCTCGGGGTGTACGTCCGCTTCTTCGGCGGCCGCGAAGACGCCAAGGCCCGGGGCTCCGAATACTATTCCGCCGCAGTGGTTGCGGACGGAACTTCACCTCGCCGCCGTGGACGCTTCCGAATGGGAGGCCTTCTTGGCCGAGCACATCACTCCACGGTTTCCGGCGGGCTTCACTGTGGTCGAGGCTTACGGGCAATGGCGGGCGCCGCAGGGGGATATCCGACGGTTATCGACCAAGGTGGTGGTGATACTTCACCCACCCACGCACGAGGCAGAAGAGGCCATCGAGGCGATTCGCAAGGAATACTGCGAGGCCTTCAACCTGAGTTCCGTGCTTCGATCTTCCACCTCGGCGCTTGTTTCCTTCTGAACCCCATGTTGCCCCTTTCGATCATCCTCGCTTCGGCTTCACCCCGGCGGGTGGAATTGCTCCGGACGTTGATTCCCGAGTTTCAGGTCATCCCCAGTGATGCGACCGAGGTGCACGATGCAGCCGTTGGGGTTCGTGCGTTGTGCGAACTCAATGCGCGAATCAAGGCGACCCCCATTTCCCAACGATATCCCGGGCACTTGGTGTTGGGTGCCGACACGCTCGTGTGGCTCGACGGGCAGCCGCTGGGGAAGCCTCCGGACTTAGCGGCCGCTCGGGCGATGCTGGAGAGTCTTTCAGGCAAGTCGCATGAAGTGGTGACCGGCGTTTGCCTGATGCATGGCGCCTCCGGTCGATGCACGGTGTTTTCGGACGTGACGCGCGTGGTGTTCCGATCTCTGGATTCGGCGCTCATCGATCGCTATCTGGCGGTCGTCCACACGCTCGACAAGGCCGGCGGTTACGCGCTTCAGCAGCACGGCGATTGGTTGGTCCAATCCGTCGTCGGCTCGGAAACCAATGTCATCGGATTGCCGGTAGAGGCCCTGCACCAGGCTCTCGGAGACTTAGGGATTCCGCTCAGTTCGTCCCGCGACGGCAGAACCGGCTTGGGGCGCTAACCAGCACCGCCCACACCAGCAGGGCAGCATTGAAGAGGACGAGTCGTTGAACCACTCGCTGCAGGCCCTCGGCTGGCGATCCGCGCAACAGAGAGTCTTGAAAGCCCCAAAGGCTGAAGCCATACAACGCTGCCAAAACCAAAGCTCCAGGCACGAATCGGAAATCGCCATGGGCCATCCGGTCGCTGAAGAGCACGTTGGCCAGCGTGAAGGCCAGCATGCCCCAAGCGAACCAGGGCACTAGTGGGGCTGATAGTTCCGTAGGAATGCCCGGTAGCAGGATTTTGACCGGCAGCCAGGGTAGAAGGGTGCAACCCAAGGCCGCCAATCCACCGAGGGTCACCGTTGCCAACAAGGTCCATCGGAAGGCTTGGTGTCCTTCGCCCCCGGCGGTGCTGCGGGCCACCTTAGGGAACATGACCAGCGCTAGCGGCACGGTGAACTGGCTGAGGGCGAACCCGACCTGAGCTCCGGGCGAATAGCGGGACCCCACTTCTTTTTGCCATGCTTCGGGCACTGCTGCCTGCAGGAATAAATTGTCGAGTTGGCTCAGGGCCTGGAGGGCTGCCGCACCGAGGAAGAGGGGCCAGAACCCACCAAGGGTTTCGGTGGTGGCGGGGGCAGCGTTTCCGGGGGGTAATGCGCTACCAGGATTTTCAACACCCCAAGGTCTTATCGCCCGAAAACCCACTGCCATGGCGATGAGCGTTCCGGAAAGGGCTCCACCGATCGCCCCCGTGGCACTACCGCCTAGCCAGGTGAGGATCACCGCCACCGAGGCAAACCGGCCCAATCCGTCGGCGATCGACATGGATCCTAAGCCGGCAAAATCTTGTCGCCCTTGAAGGACACCTCGCTGGAGGGCTGCCAGCAGTGACGCAAGGATGAGTCCCCAGGTGATCCAGAGAGGCACCACCGAGGTGAGTTTCAGGTGGCTCGCCAGAGCGGGCCCGCCCGGGATAAGTGCTAGACCCGCCAGCGTCATGACCAGCAGGACGGTGCCTGCGGAACGCTTGAGGCCAACCCGTGTCGCTTGGATGGCATCGTGGGTGAGTGCTGTGGCAGTTTGTCGTGCCGTCAGGGTCCAAAGAGCCCCCTGAGCGGCGCCCACGACGTAGAAAATCGCCATCAAGGACTTGAACTGAAAATAGACCTGGGCCCCGCCGAGCTTGGAAACGGAACCGTGGACCAGAGCCATTCCAGCTCCGCCCCCCAGGGTGGCCGCAATCATCCAAAGGCTCTGCTTAAGGAATTGCGATCGAGACTCGTTCATGGTTAACGCGAGGCTCGGTGGTTAACGCGAGGCTCGGCTGGTTCGTGCAGGCGGCGGAGCCTCGGGGATCGGGGCGATTCGCAGTCGATCGAGACAGGCCGCTATATCAGAAGGCAGCGGGGCCTCGAAACGAATCTTTTGGCCGGTGCGTGGATGCAGGAAAGCCAATCGAGCGGCATGGAGCATTTGACGGGGGGCCTTCCAGTGGTGTTCCTGAAAGAATCGTGCGTTGGCCCTTTCTCCGTACACGTCGTCGCCGAGCAGCGGAAAGCCGAGATGGGTGAGGTGAACCCGAATTTGGTGGGTTCGACCGGTGTGCAATTGGCACTCAATCCATGAGGCGTCCCTCAGTGACTCGAGGCAGCGGTACTCGGTCCAAGCCTCCCGTCCTTTGCCCGGCGTCGTCACCGCCATCTTTTTGCGCTGGATCAGGTGGCGGATAATTGGGGCCCGGATATCTCCGTTGAGCGGACGGACCGTGCCGATGACCAGCGCCAAGTAGGCTTTTTCAACGATGCGATCGGCGAATTGTGCCGACAGGTGAGCATGCGCCGTATCTGTTTTGGCCACCACAATACAACCGCTGGTTCCTAGGTCCAAGCGGTGGACAATGCCTGGCCGCTCGACGCCACCGATGCCGCTCAAGCGGTCTTGGCAGTGATAGAGGAGTGCATTAACCAGTGTGCCGGAGGAATGCCCTGCAGCCGGGTGCACCACCAGGTCGGCGGATTTGTTGACTACCAGCAAGTCCTCGTCTTCGTGAAGAATGGCCAGGGGGATGTTCTCGGGCAGAACTTCGCTGGGAATGGCTTCTGGCCAGCTGACCTGGATGCGATCACCCACTCGCGGATGGTCGGTGGACTTCGGGGAAGAACCGTTCACGAGCACGGCCCGCTCGGTGATCAGTTGCTGGAAGCGTCCCCGCGAGGTCTCTGGGAAACGCTCAGCAAGGTAGCGGTCCAGACGGATGCCGGGGCGGCTCTCTGTGATCTCGATATCGATGGGTTCGGGCATGGTTTAATCACCGTGGCCTGTCCGGCGGGGGGGAAGCTAAGTGGTCGGGCCTCTGAAGGCGACCGCCAATCCGGCTCATTCTGTAACCGTGCGGTTCCCCGCTTGCCGTTGCCTCCGGCGGGTCCGTAGATTGGCAGGCGTGGCGACCAAAGAGCGGACAGAGGAATCCAGCAAGGACCGTATCTGGGTCGACAGCCAAGGATTGGTGATAATCTTGGTGGCGGTGGTGCTTGCTGTCGCCCTTATTTCCTATGACCGACTGGATCTCGACGTCAATACCACCGAGCCTAATACGGCCATCCGGAATTGGATGGGCCGCTTCGGGGCCTATGTGGCCTACAACCTTCAACTGGTTCTGGGGTATGGTACCTGGGTGCTCCCGGTGCTTTTGTTGGGGTTCGGTTTCGCATCCTTCATTCCTTCCCTAAATTACCTGCGCCGTTGGCGATCGCTCATCGCCTCGGTGGGCCTGGTGATCGCCTGCGTGGGCGTGCTGGATCTTTGCGAGCGTTGGATCCCGGGTGTCCAAATTCGCAAGAACAGCGGGCCTAGTCCGGGAGGACTTCTGGGGCATCAAATCAACAATGCCTGGGTCGAGTATTCGGTGGGCCGGATGGGTGCGGCGGTGACCTACGTTATTATCTATCTGGCGAGCCTGCTCTTCCTCACCGACTACCAGTTGCTGGTTTGGATCCGGCAGTTGTGGGTACGAGTCCCGAAGACTCCCGAGGAAAAGATGGCTGCCGAGGAGGCCTCCATCGATAAGAAGGCCAAGGCTTTGGAGAAGAAGGCTCGTGAGTTGACTCAGCAAGCGACCGTCGAGTCGGAGACCTCCTCCGTGGTGACCAAGCCGGCCCGTGGCAAGGCGGCTGTTGGTCCCCAGCCTGAAGGTGCTCCGGAACCCTCCGGAGTGGGAGCCGACTTGCGGCCCTTCCCCGAGATGACCATTCGTGATCTGAGTGTCCCTCAACCCCGCGAAGTTCGGACCGTCCAGGCCGGCGAGGTTATTAGGGCTGATGAAATTTCTGCGGTGCTCGCCCCTGCGGGCGACGAGCCGGCTCTAGCAGCAGAACCTCGGAAGCCCAAGTCGGTGGCTGAGCGCATTTTGGGCCGTCCGCTGGGTGCTGATTTGAATGATGATGAGGGGAGCACCGCTGAATCCGTTGAGTCCGTCAGACCCAAGACCGAGCACCCCGATGGCACCGATGCCGAGGATGCTCCTCCTTGGGATCGGCCTGAGGATGCTGCACATCCAATGGTCGAGGCGCTGCCTGTGGTCGCTGCTCGTCCACGTGTGATACTGCAGCCTCGCAAGATTAAGCCGATCACCGTAGCCAGCGCGCCGATCATCGGAAATTATCGACTGCCTTCAATTGACCTGCTGAGCCTGCCGGACACCTCCGTCAAACCGACGGAGACCAAGGAGGAACTCATGGCCAACGCTCGGCTCATGGTTCAAACGTTGGCCCAGTTCGGCATCGAGGTCGCACCGGGTGACATCACTAAGGGGCCCACCATTACCCGTTATGAATTACATCCAGCGCCCGGGGTGAAACTGGAGAAGATTGCAGGCCTGACCAACAACATCGCCGCGGCCATGAAGGCCGAACGGCTGAACATCCTGGCTCCGATTCCTGGTAAATCCTCGGTGGGTGTCGAGGTTCCCAATGCAATCAAGACCAAGGTAATAATGCGGGATCTTCTGGAATCCCCGGAGTGGCAGAACACGAAGGCGCGGATTCCGCTGGCCTTGGGCAAAGATGTCTATGGGCATCCGATCATCGCCGACCTGGCTGAGATGCCCCACGTGATGATCGCTGGCAGCACCGGTTCGGGTAAATCGGTGTGCATCAACACCATCATCGCCTCCTTGGTGTACCGGTTCAGCCCGGACCAACTCCGCTTCGTGATGATCGATCCGAAGGTGGTGGAATTGCAGCAGTACAATGCGCTGCCGCATCTGGTAGTGCCGGTGGTGACGGATCCCAAGAAGGTGATCCTTGCCTTGCGATGGGTCGTTAATGAAATGGAGAAGCGCTACCAGATCTTTGCTCGGGTCGGGGTGCGCAATATCAAGTCGTTCAATGAGCGGCCGAAAGAAAAACCGCTGCCGCCCAAGGATCCGGAATTGCCGCTGACCACACGCAAGGAGCGTGTCGAACCGGGGGCTGATGGGTTTGCTGTCGAAATTGATGAGCAGATCGTCGTCCCCCGGGACGAAGACATCGTCATCCCGGAAAAGCTCTCCTACATCGTGGTCATCATCGATGAGTTGGCGGACCTAATGCTGGTAGCTCCGGCCGATGTCGAGATGGCCATCGCCCGTATCACGCAAATGGCACGGGCCGCGGGCATTCATTGCATCGTCGCAACCCAGCGGCCTTCGGTGGACGTCATCACTGGCGTCATCAAGGCCAACATCCCGGCGCGTATTGCCTTCCAGGTGGCGGCCAAGGTCGACTCCCGCACCATTCTGGATCAGATGGGTGCCGACAAGCTGCTGGGCAAGGGCGACATGCTCTACTTACCCCCTGGATCCGGGCGATTGATTCGGGCTCAAGGGGCTCTGATTACTGACGCCGAGATCGAAGCCGTGATGAGTCACATCCGAGTGCAGGGCAAACCGAGCTACGAGCCCGAAATTCATCAGGCCCTGCAGAAGGCTCAGAGTAGCATGGGATCATTGACGCTCGATCCCGACGACGAAGGGAGTAGCGAGGATGATGAACTTCTCCAAAAGTGCATTGACGTCATTCGCACGGAGAAGAAGGCGAGTGTGTCCCTGCTTCAACGGAGGCTCAAATTGGGCTATGGACGCGCCGCTCGCATGATGGACGAACTGGAGGATCGAGGTGTGGTTGGGCCGGGCAAGGGGGCCGAACCGCGCGATATTCTCATCGATCTGGATGGGAGTGGTTTCGATGGTGGCAGCCAACGGTTGGTCTGAAGAGGAAGCTTGGGAACCGGCGGCAGTGAAACCTCGTTGGTGCGCGTCCACCGACTCTGGGTGTGTGCATCTCAACTTGAGAAAGAAAGGAGTCGGGACTAGAAATACAGAAACAAGGTTCTCCCAGCATGCCCCTTCCACGCCCATCCTCCTTCAACGAAAACACCCTCAGCATCATCATGGGGGGAGGTCAGGGGACCCGCTTGTTCCCGTTGACCCGGGATCGCGCCAAGCCGGCGGTGCCGCTGGCAGGCAAGTACCGGTTGGTCGATATTCCCATTTCGAACTGCATCAACAGTGGGCTACGTCGCATTTATTTGCTGACGCAGTTTAACTCGGCTTCGCTGCACCGGCATGTCTCCCAGAGCTACAAGTTCGACCACTTCAGTGGCGGCTTCGTGGAACTCCTGGCGGCCGAGCAGAGTTTCTCCAGCACGAGCTGGTATCAGGGAACGGCGGATGCGGTCCGCAAGAATCTCCAGCACTTCAAGAACAACGACTTCGAGTACGCACTCATTCTCTCGGGTGACCAGTTGTACCAGATGGACTTCCAGGCGGTCCTGCAGGCTCACATAGAGCACTCTGCTGACCTGACCGTGGCGACCAAACCCGTGGCCGCGCGTGAGGCGTCGGCACTGGGCATCATGCAGGTCAATCCGGAGAACCGGATCACCCGTTTCGTTGAGAAACCCACGGATTCCGCGGTGTTGGAGTCCATGAAGCTCGACCGGGCCACCTATCCGAAGTTGGGCATCCAGCGCGATGAAGACCTCTACCTCGCCTCGATGGGTATTTACGTCTTCAACCGAGAGGTGCTCTTGGAGTTGCTGAACAACAATCACACTGATTTCGGTAAGCACATCATTCCGGGGGCCATCGAGAATCACCGGGTCTATTCCTACATTTTCCAAGGGTACTGGGAGGACATCGGAACCATTCGAAGCTTCTTTGAGGCCAGTCTCGACCAGACCAGTGATCGGCCCCAATTTGATTTCTTCAATCCCACGGTTTTCACGCGGCCTCGCTACCTGCCGGCCACCCGCATCGAGAGTGCAGCGATCGATCACGCGGTGATCGCCGACGGATGCACCATCGACCATGCTCAGTTGCGCCACGCCGTCGTGGGTATTCGCTCCATCCTCGCCGCGGGGAGTTCCTTGAATCGGGTGGTGATGATGGGTGCCGACTACTACGACGACACCGAGAAGCGTAATCGTCCTGAAAATCAGGGGGTCCCCATTGGTGTGGGCCGTGGAACGCGGATCGATAACGCGATCCTCGACAAGAATGCCCGCATCGGACGCAACTGCATCTTGTCGCCGGAGGGTAAGGCGGCCGATGTGGATCACCCTCTCTACTACATTCGGGACGGGGTCTTGGTAATCCCCAAGGGGTCGGTCGTTCCGGACAACACCCTCATCTGATCGGTGTTCCGTAGGATAAGACGAGCGGTCGTGCTGATCAGGTTTACAAAATGATGGCTTGCCTCTCTCACGGGATTGATACTACTTTGTCCTTTCGTTTGAAGCAATTCGCCCGTGAAACCGGGCAGCAATACACATTTCTATGGTTCGCATTCGTTTGAAGCGCGGCGGTAATAAAAACAATCCGGTGTACCGGATCGTGGTGGCTAATGGACGCAGTCCTCGGGACGGCCGGTTCATTGAAGAGATCGGCACCTACAATCCTAAGACCAAGGGCACCAACTACACCTTGGATTTGGGTCGCGCCCAGTATTGGATGGGTGTCGGGGCTCAGCCCAGCGAGACAGTGGCTTCTTTCATCAAGAAGTCCGTCAAGGTGGCTTCTGTTGCTACTGTTGCTGCTGTTGCTGCCTGAAGCGTTCCATCGCTGACACGTTGTCGCTATGCAGGCCTTCCTCGAGTTTGTGGTGAAGGAGTTGGTGGATGAACCGGAAGCGGTCTCCGTAACTCCTGCCGAACGAGGTGGCCTCACAGTGTACGAGGTGCGCGTTGCTCGCCAAGACGCTGGGAAGATCATTGGTCGTCGTGGCGGTACAATCCAAGCCATTCGGTCCGTGCTCCAAGTGGGCGCGGCCAAAGCAGGGAGGCGCTGCACGGTCGATTTGGTTGAGGACGATTTGGTTGAGGACAAATAGCTCCGAGACCTTTCTATCTGGTTATCTGGTTAATTGGTTGAGGACGATTAGCTCCGAGACCTTTTTAGCAGGGTCTCACGTTTCTTGGAGGGTTTCTCAGGGTTTTGCATGGTCGTTTGTTATCGCTGGCTGTAGCAACGCCTTCCTTGGTTTCAACCAACTCTCCAACTCTGGTAGAGTGCCCCATGAAGGTTGACATTTTGACCCTATTTCCGGAGATGTTCTCAGGTCCTTTGGACGAGAGCATTGTGGGGAGGGCTCGGAAGACGGGAATTTTGGACCTCAAAATCCATTTTCTTCGCGACTGGGCTCATGACCGGCATAAAACGGTCGATGACCGACCCTTCGGCGGCGGACCAGGAATGGTTCTCAAGCCGGAACCGATCTTTGAAGCAGTGGAGTCCCTTCGGGGGCCACAAACGCGAGTCATCCTCACCGCTCCCGGTGGGCGTCCGTTTAACCAGGCGGTGGCTGGTGAACTGGCGGCCCTAGATCATGTGATCTTGATTTGCGGGAGCTACGAGGGGTTCGACGAGCGGATCTGGGAGCATTTGGCTGACGATGCGTTGAGCATCGGCGACTATGTCCTCACCAATGGCGCGTTGCCAGCCATGGTTATTGTGGACACCGTGACCCGCCTGTTGCCGGGAGCCCTTGGAGACGCGATGAGCGCTTCCGAAGAATCTCATGGTGACGGATTACTGGAATACCCTCATTATACCCGACCCGCGGAGTTCCGCGGATGGACGGTCCCTGAGGTGCTCATGTCTGGGAACCACTCCGAGATCGCCCGATGGAGACAGAAGGAATCCATGAGGCGGACAGCGGAGCACCGACCAGATTTGTGGGAAAAGTACCGCTGGCGAAAACCTGGCAAATAGCCCAACTTTGGAAGGTTAGAATTCCGATCGATTTTCCATCGAATTTCGAGAGATATCGGACCGGGACTAGGATTGGGTTAAGAGACGGGGCAAGAGACGGAGCAAGAGACGGGGACAAAATTCTGGATGTCGAA
>SYMJ01000070.1 GCA_005805505.1 Verrucomicrobiales bacterium
GAACTGGTCGGGGCCGATCCTGACCGATTCGGGCGGGTTCCAAGTCTTCTCGCTCGGCAAGATTCGCAAGATTCGGGATCACGGAGTCGAGTTTCGAAGCCACTTGGATGGGTCCCCAATTTTCCTCGGGCCGAAGGAGAGCATGGAGATCCAGCGCACGCTGGGTTCGGACATCGCGATGGTGTTTGACGAATGTCCGCCTCACACGGCCGACCGCGACGAGGTAAACCGTGCGGTGAAGCGGACCCTCCGCTGGGCCGCCGAGTGCAAGGCTCAGCCGAGGGCCGAGGGCCAGTTGGTCTTCGGTATCGTCCAGGGGACCCACCACGCCGACCTGCGCAAGAAATGCGCCGAAGCACTCGTGGAGATGGACTTCGACGGGTACGCCATCGGTGGTGTGAGCGTGGGCGAGCCGGAGCCCGAAATGATGAAGGCGGTGGAAATCTCCGAGCCCTACCTTCCTGAACACAAGGCCCGCTATGCCATGGGGCTCGGGACGCCGGCTCAGCTCATTGAGTTGGTCGCCCGCGGGGTGGACATGTTCGACTGCGTCTTGCCGACCCGCGTGGCCCGCAATGGAACAGCCTTCACTCCGAAGGGCACCTTCGCCATCAAAGGCGGAGCCGTGAAGGCCGATTTCAACCCCATCGATCCGACGTGTGAGTGTTTCGCATGCCGCAATCACACCCGCGCCTACATCCGTCACTTGCTCAATGTGAATGAGATCCTAGGACTGCGGTTGGTGAGTATTCACAACAGCCATTACTTCCTGAAGGTCATGGACGACGTCCGTCTGCATTTGCGCAACGGGACTTTTGGTGAATACCGCCGACAATTCATCGCCAATTATGTGCCGACAGAAAAGGTGCGCGCGGCTCGATTGGCTCATGAAGCGCGCATGCAGACCCCGCCCGAGACAGCCCTCGAATAATTAGATTCTAGGCGAGTAGAGGGCAGAGGCTGGCCCCGTGGGTTTCACCGTTTCACAGTTTTCAGTGACGGGGGCCGCTTGCGTCGATTGGAACTCTGCGTCTTGATCTGTATCTTCCCAATGAGACGCCTGCTGACTTGGTTCCAACGAGACCGCCCCCGGCGAGTATTCTGCCTCTGGGCGGGCATTGTCGGAATAGTTGCGGTTCTGATCGTTGGGGCTCCGGTGGCTGCTGCCGAAAATCAGCCCTTGGCGGCGGCGGTCCCAGCGTCGAATCACTGGTCTTTCCGAGCTCTCACCCGGCCCGCGATTCCCGTGGGTGATCACCCGGTGGACGCCTTCATCCGGTCCGCTTTGAAGTCCCAAGGGCTGGCACCGAATCCTCCGGCCTCCCCGCGCGATCTCATCCGTCGCCTGCATTGGGACCTCGTGGGGTTACCTCCAGAACCCCAGCTTGTGGCGGAGTTTGAGAGGGATCCGTCACGCTCGAATTATGAGGCTCTGGTGGAGCGCCTTCTGGCTTCGCCGCGCTACGGAGAACGCTGGGCCCGGCATTGGTTGGACGTGGTCCGCTACACCGAAAGCCAGGGCTTCGAATACGACCGTCCGAGGGATCACGCGTGGCCGTTTCGCGACTACGTCATCCGCAGTTTTAATGCAGACCTCCCCTACGACCGCTTCATGCGGGAGCAGGTGGCGGGCGATGTCTTGGAACCGGTGACCTCGGAGGGAGTCATCGCTTCGAGCATGCTGGTTTCGGGGCCTTGGGATCAGGCGGGCAATTCGCAAGCCAATGCCACGCAACGGGCCATCACTCGGGAAGAGGAAATGGATGATCTGGTCAGCGTCGTTGGGCAAACCTTCTTGGGACTCACCGTCAATTGTGCCCGCTGCCACGATCACAAGTTCGACCCCATACCCATCGGTGACTACTACCGCATCAAGTCGGTCTTCGATGGGGTTCGTCATGGAGATCGATCCATTGAGGGCACCGAAGATCTCCGTCTGCGCGAACAGCGCAAAGAACAGGGCCGTCGCGAAATAGAATCCGAGGTACGCCGAATCGCTTCCATCGAGGCCCAGGCGATTGCGCGGGTTCCACGGACGGCTACCCAAACCGAGATCGCTCCACTACCGCGATTTCAGTGGAATTTCAGCCGATTAGAAACCGCGGAGGTGACCGGTAAACTCCATGGCAGTGCTCAGATCACCGCGGGTGTCTTGGAACTCCCGAAGCCCGAGGCTTACTTCCAGTCGATGCCCCTGACTCGGGATATTCGCGAAAAGACTTTGAGCGTCTGGGTTCGTCTCTCCGACCTCCAGCAAGGGGGCGGTGCAGCCCTTTCACTCGAGCAGGCCGACGGTCGGGTTTTCGATGCGCTCGTTTTCGGCGAACGGCAACCCCGCAAATGGGCCGCTGGCAGCGAGGGATTTCTGCGGACCCGCGATCTCCAAGCCCCAGAAGAATCCGAGGCCCTGGGGGGCTGGGTTCACATGGCGGCGGTGTATTCTGCAGACCGAAAAGTAGCCCTTTACCGCAATGGTCAACCGTATGGAGAACCGTATGAGGTTCCCGCTTTGGTGACCTTCCTTGCTGGGAATGCTCGAATCGCCATTGGCCGTCGTCATGAGAACGGCGGGAAACCGTGGCTGACGGGTGCCGTCCGGCAGGCGGCCCTCCACGATCGAGCCCTCAGTCCAGTCGACATACAGGCCGTCTTCCGGGAGGGCGGCGGTGGGCCCTCGCTGACCGAAGCGCTGGCGTACCTGACACCTCGGGAAGTTCGGGAGCGGGATGCAGCCCGGCAACGCCTCCAGGAAGCCCAGCGTCGAGTGCAGGCCGAGGAGAAACCGGGCGGATTAGTCTACGCGGGCCGTCGCGATCAACCGGCACCGACACGGATTCTGCGGCGCGGTGATGTGAAATCGCCCGGAGACATCGTCAGTCCGTCTGGTTTGTCCGCTTTCGATTCCTTGCCCAAGGATCTGGGCTTGGCCCCGGATGCCCCGGAGGCCGATCGCCGTCGGCGCTTTGCCTATTGGCTGGCCGATCCGCGCAATCCCCTGCCCGCCCGAGTTTTGGTGAACCGAATCTGGGGATATCACTTCGGCCAGGGATTGGTGGGCACCCCGAGTGATCTGGGGCGAAGCGGAACCAAGCCCAGTCATCCGGAATTGCTCGATTGGTTGGCGAGCGAATTCATCGCACGAGGTTGGAGCCAGAAGGCGCTGCACCGCCTCATCGTTTCCTCGGAAACCTACCAACAGTCTTCCGAGGCCCGCAGCGATGGCTTGGCTACGGATGCCGACGCGGTGTTTCTCTGGCGCTTTCCGCCCCGACGCCTCGAAGGTGAGACGATCCGGGATGCCATGCTGGCGGTGAGCGGTGAGCTTAATTTTCAAGCCGGAGGGCCGAGTTTCCGTCCGTTCACAACCAGTGAGTATGGTGCTACATTCTACCATCTGGTCGATCGAGGGACTCCGGAGTTCAACCGTCGCACGGTGTATCGAATGAACATCAACTCGGGCAAAGAACCGCTTCTGGATGCCTTGGATTGTCCAGACCCATCGGTGAGGACTCCGCGCCGTGGCGTAACGACTACGCCGTTGCAGGCCTTGGGACTGATGAACAGTGGCTTCGTCCAGCGTCAGGCCGATCACCTGGCTCGTCGGGCGCTGACTCTGGCCGCTAATCAACCCGATGAAGCAGTCACCCAACTCTGGAAGCTGACCCTAGGTCGGAGCCCGGACGTGGAAGAATCTCAAATGGCTCGCCGAACACTCCGCGAACGGGGGTTGCCCCATGTTGCTTGGGTGCTACTGAACACCACCGAGTTTGTTTATGTCCGCTGACACCGTTGTGTTGAACCGTCGCCACTTCCTCTCCAGCAGCGTGGGCGGCCTTGGCAATATTGCGCTGGCTTGGCTTTTGGCTCGTGACCGTGCGCTGAGCGCCCCTTCCGTGGTGCCCACTGTGCACCACCGCCCCCGTGCCAAGAGAATCGTGCAAGTGTTCTGCTGCGGCGGTGTGAGCCACCTCGACACCTTCGACTACAAACCCGAGTTGGAACGCCTCCACGGCACCGAACTCACCGGTCGAGGTGAGAATTTGGGATTCTTTGGTCAGCCCGGGAAGCTGATGAAGAGCGTCTACCCGTTTCGTCAGCGCGGTCAGAGTGGCGCCTGGGTCAGTGACCTTCTGCCCCACCTCGCAGGGTGTGCCGATGACTTGTGCTTCATCCACTCGATGTTCGCCAAGAGCAACAACCACACTCCGGCAACCTTCCAGATGAACAGCGGCTTCACGCTGAATGGCTTCCCCAGCATGGGGGCTTGGCTGAGCTATGGACTGGGTTCTGAGAATGAAAACTTACCCGCCTTCGTGGTGCTGCCTGACCCGCGCGGATTACCAGCCGGTGGGTCCATCAATTGGACGTCGGGTTTCTTGCCGGCCAACCATCAGGGAGTTCCGTTCCGCACTCAGTCCCAAGAACCGATCGTGGACTTGGAGACTCCGGCCTCCGTTTCGCCCGAGGCTCGGTTGGCTGATTTGCAAATGCTCAATCGCATCAACGGTGAGTTTGCCTCGGCCCATCCCGGTGACCGCGCCTTCGCCGCCCGTCTGCGATCGTATGAGTTGGCGGCACGAATGCAGGTCAGCATCCCTGAGGCGACTCGAGTGACAGGCGAAAGTGAGACGGTCCGCCGGTTGTACGGTCTAGACGATCCGGCCAACAAAGGATTCGCCCGCAACTGCCTGATGGCTCGTCGACTCCTCGAACGGGGTGTGCGCTTCGTACAAATTATCAATGGCGGCGCATTTGGAAGTCCCCGAATCAATTGGGATGGCCATGAAAACCTCCGGGAAAATCACGACACCCAGGCGGCCACGATGGATCGCCCGGTGGCGGCGCTCATCCAAGATCTCAAGCAGCGAGGCATGTTGGAGGACACCCTTTTTGTCTGGTCCACGGAGTTTGGCCGCAGTCCTGTCACTCAGGGCGTCGGTGCCTCGGGTCGCGACCATCATCCCGTTGCGTTCACCAGTTTTTTAGCGGGAGCGGGAATCCGGCCGGGGCACTGGTATGGTTCCTCCGATGAGATCGGCTATTCGGTGGGCGAGAATCGAGTGACCGTTCCGGATTTTCACGCGACCCTTCTTCACCTTTTGGGCATCGATCACGAAAAACTCACCTTCTACCACAACGGTATCCAACGACGTCTGACCGATGTCCACGGCGAGGTGATCCGCGGGATTCTCGCCTGAAAAATTGGGCCCAGTCTGGCGCATTGGGAATCTCCCAAGGTTGACTTCGGCCCGTGCGCCGCTATTGCTCCGCCCGTCCTTTTTTCGAACGCCATGGCCACGATCACTATTCTGCCCACCCAGAAGTCTGCCGAAATCCCCGATGGAAAGTTGCTCGTCGAGGCCGGCGAGTTGGCCGGAGTCGAAATGGAGGCCGGCTGTTTCAGTTGTTCCTGTGGCACTTGTGCCGCCGAGGTGGTCTCCGGCATGGAGAACCTCTCACCGCCGACCGACGAAGAGTTGGACGTGCTCGACCAGTGGAATAAAGACCCGGAGCGTTTCCGACTCACTTGCTGTGTCCGCCTGCTCAAAGGGCAATGCACCTTGCGAGCCGGTCATTAATCGACCACTGCACTCTTTGTCGGCAGGGAGTAAACTGGGCAATCGACGATTGCCGATGGCCGTGGAGACGATCCAGACTGCCAGCATAACATGAAGTCTGGTTCTCCGCTGTTGGTCATATTTCTGACGGTCTTCATCGATCTGATCGGATTCGGCATCTGCCTGCCATTGCTCCCCAAATACGCGGAGCGATACGGCGCACAAGGGTGGCAAATCGGCGCGGCCATGGGTGTGTATTCGCTCATGCAGCTAGTCTTTGCTCCGTGGTGGGGACAGTTGAGCGACCGGATCGGGCGGCGGCCGGTGCTTCTGGTGAGCAACTTCGGCTCCATCATCGCCTACGGGCTCTTCGGACTCTCAGCCAGTTATATCGGCGACACGGGTTTCTGGATTCTGATCGGTTCCCGTATCTTTGCTGGCATTTGCGGGGCCAACCTGTCCGTGGCTTCGGCCTACATTGCGGATGTCACGACTCCCGATAAACGCTCCAAAGGCATGGGACTCATTGGCATGGCCTTTGGTTTGGGTTTCATTCTGGGGCCGGTCATCGGGTCACAAGCGTTTAAACATTTTGGACTGGCGGGTCCTGGTGCCGTGGCTGCGGTGATTTGTGCGATCAATTTTCTGCTGGGGTGCTTCATTCTACCGGAAACCCGAAAGAAGGACGCGGCTCCGGCCATCCGGCGTCCGCGTTTTGCCCAAATACGCCATGTGCTGGCGATGAAGGAAGTCGGGTTCTTGATCGGTATCTACTTCCTGGGAACCTTCGCCTTCACGGCGTTCGAATCCACCCTCCCCCTGCTGCTCGACGCCAAACTGCGGTTCGACGAAGAACATGTCGGCTACGTCTTCGCCTTCTGTGGCATTATGGCTGCCATGGTTCAGGGCGGAGGTATCGGGCGCCTGGTCAAATCCTTCGGCGAACGTCGCCTGATTGGGGCGAGTCTTCTCGTGGTCGCAGTCAGCCTAGTGCTCATGCCCTTGGCTAACTCGTTAACCACGATGCTCGCGGCTCTGGCGGTCTTCGCGATCGGTTCGGGCATCAACCGCGCTCCCACCATGGGACTGATTTCGCAACTCAGCCCGGCAGACGAACAAGGAACCACTCTCGGAGTGGCCCAAAGCGCCGGCACCCTCGCCCGCGTCCTCGGACCGACCGTGGCCACGACCCTTTACGATTTGTGGTTGCCAGCCCCTTATCTGGCTTGTGCCACCGTTGCCCTGTTGGCCGGACTGCTTGCCGTGCTGCGGCTAATGGGGTCCACTGCGAAATCCCCTTCGGCATGAAACACCTTCTCCTCAGTCTAATGACCGCGGCCTCACTGCTGGCCGCCGACAAACACTGGCCTGAATTCCGCGGGCCGCACGGTGACGGCCTCAGCTCCGCGACAAAACTCCCACTGAAGTGGTCTGAGCAGCAGAACGTGGCGTGGAAGACCGCGATCCATGACAAAGGGTGGTCGTCGCCGGTGATCTGGGGCGATCAAGTTTGGGTCACCACGGCGACCGATGACGGCCGCCGTCTGTATGCTCTGTGCCTCGACCGAGATTCCGGGAAGGTGGTCCATGACATTCTGGTCTTCGAGGCGGAACAACCCGATCTCTGGAAGCGCTACAACAGCTATGCCTCGCCCACTCCGGTCATTGAAAAAGGCCGAATTTACGTGTCGTTCGGCGAAGCCGGCACCGCGTGTCTGGATACGCGCTCCGGCAAGAAGTTGTGGGAGCGCAGGGATCTCAAGTGCAACCACTTCCGAGGGGCCGGGTCCTCGCCGATCTTGCATCAGGGGGCCCTCTTTCTGAACTTCGATGGCAGCGACCGGCAGTTCTTGGTCGCGTTGGACGCCAAGACTGGAGCCACCCGTTGGCTGAAGGATCGATCCGTCGACTACAAAGACCTCGGCCCCAACGGCAAGCCCGAGGCCGATGGAGATATGCGCAAGGCCTTCGCCACCTGCACGGTGACCACGGTCGAGGGCATTCCTCATCTGGTCAGTCAGGGAGCCAAGGCCGTGTACGGGCTGGATGCCCGAGATGGACGCGAGTTGTGGCGGGTCGAGGAGCGCACCAGCCATTCGGCAGGAACGCGTCCCGTCATCGGGCATGGGTTAATTTTTGTTCCCAGTGGATGGTCGCAAGGGCAAACCCTCGCCATTCGTCCGCATGCCGCCGGCACGGTGCTGGACGCCAATGGTGAATCCGCTCCGGCGGCCGGTGTCCAACTCGCATGGAAGTCCAAGCGGGGCACGCCGAAGAAACCGTCGTTGACGTTGGTCGGCGACCTCCTCTTCGGGGTCGAGGATGGCGGCGTGGCCAATTGTTGGGAGGCCACCACTGGCAAGCTCGTCTGGAGTGAGCGGTTGGGAGGCAATTACTCGGCCTCGCCCTTGGCTACCCAGGATCGCCTGTATTGTTTCAGTGAAGGAGGAGCCACGGTTGTGATCGCCGCCGACCGGACGTTCCGTCGTCTGTCCGACAACCAGCTCGACGGAGGGTGTATGGCCTCCCCCGCGGCCGCCGGAGAGGCTCTCTGGGTCCGGACTCAAACCCACCTCTACCGATTGGAAGAGCGGCACTAATTCTTTAGAGCCGCGGGTACTAGACAAAGGGTGTGCGAGTGGTCTTTGACTTCGGCTCCAACCTCCCGTTTCTTGTGTGTGCATGTCGTTCGACGGTAAAAAACTTGGGATCCTGATCTCCGCGCCGCCCGAGGCTCCGGCCTTCCTCCACGGGGTCCGTTTTGCTGCGGCGGCGTTGCAGGCCGGTTGCTCGGTTTACCTGTATTGCATTGATTCAGCGGTTGCGGGTGTGGGGCACCCGGAGTTGCAGGCTCTGCGTCCTCAGGGATTGAAGTTTTTCGCCTGCGCCTATGGAGCGCACCACCATGGCGTTCCCGTGGACGATCGAGCCACCTTTGCCGGACTCACCGTCGTGAGCGATCTCATCGCCAGCACCGATCGATTCGTTAGTTTCAACGCGCCATGAAACCCCGAGTTCTGATTGTCGTGGATTCGGATCCTCGGACCAGCGGTCGCCCAGCCGAGGCCATTCGTATGGCTGCAGGTATCGGAACCTGGAAGAAGGTTGAGGTGCTCCTCTATCTGCGAGGCGCTGCCATCTTGTCGTTGTCGGAGTATTCCGATGAGTGGATCGACGAAGACAACTTCACTCGGTACCTGCCGATTCTTCAAGAATGGGGCCGGCCGGTTTACGTTCAGGAGGGGGCTTCAGAATTGGCACTGTTGGGCGAACCCTTGACCCCATTCGAGGAGGTTTCCGAAGCCCACTGGGCCTCGTTGGCTGCACAATCCACCTACGTGCTCCGATTCTGAGTCTCTACCTGCCATGAAGCGTATCCTTCACATTCTGACTCATCCTGCGAAGCCCGAGGTAGAGCAACTCATCCTCGACCAGCAGAAATCGCCGGATCACGAGGTGCTGGTCCTCTCGCTGAACGAAGAGAACCCGGATTATAAACTCCTTCTGGAGAAGGTGTTGCAGTCGGATTCCATCCAATGCTGGTGACCCTTTCCCGTGTCCGCGGGAAGCCGACCCAATCAAGTGAAGTGTTCCCAGAATATCGGACTCGGTGCCCGGGTGCCGTAGCTCCGACGCAATTGGTGAGACTGTTTGAGCATGGCGTTGGATTGCTGGCGTTCGGCTTCCAAAGCCACTACGGCCTGTTGGAACTCCGGTCCCATCGCCATCTCCTGGTCCAGGACAACCCTCAGGTGCCGTCGCTGATCGGGTGTCAAAACGTGGTTGGGAGGCAAAAGCACTTCGAGGTCCCGTTGACACTCAGATTTCCGCTCCAGAAGTGACTCCACTTCGGTCCAATCCTGACGAGAAACCGCTTCCTTCAGAAGCCCGTTCAGATCTTCCCAAGATCGCAAGGCGGTTTGGACCGGGTCTGGAGATTCCGGGACGGTGTCCATCAGACACTCATGTTGAAATTGACCCGCTCGGTAGCCGGTGCGCTGGCGGGACGTGTTCCAGCCGACTCATTGACGGAACCCGTGATTTGAGCGGCCAACATCTCGCGCCATGCCTCTTGGATGACCTTCAGATGTCGTTGAGCCTCCTTTAACGGCTCCGGATCCTTGCGGAGATTGCCCTGAATCAGGTGATCTCCAATGTAGCCGTACAAGCCGAAGAGTTTCCGTGAAAAATCACCGCCTGCTTCCAGATCTAGGGCCACGCGCAACTGGGAGACAATCGCCGCTGCCTTGGTGATCTGGTTGTGGATAGTCTGCTGCCGTAAACCGAATTCCTCGATATCGAACCCGTCGATGGAGCGCTGGATCGCCAGCACTGCACCATCGAGCAGCATCTGAACAATACGTTGCTTCGAGACGGTGGCCTCCGTGGCTGAACGGTAGGCCGCAAACGCAGTACGGGCCTGTGACATACGCTCAGTGATCTGGAATTAATTCGGGACTCAAATCAACCGAACAAAGCCGCAATACGGTCCACCCCATCTAGCGGGGGATACGGACTCGTTGGGCTCGATTTACGAACCATTTCCTTAACCATCTTGAAATCGCTCTCGGCCCGCTGTTTGGCTTGGATCAATTCCTCGCGGGTAATCTTCGGCGGCGGCCGCAATGAAACCGATTCACCCGGCTCGGGCGGTCGGCCCGTCTTAACTTTGACCTCTGTAGGTAAGGTTGGTTCCTGAGTTTTAATGGCTTCTATTTTCACAATACCTCCTCAACCATTAAATTGCGGCAGGATGATTCTGCACTTAAGAAGAAATGTGATTCCCGTCAGGATTTTTTAGATCGGGGCCCTGAGGCGCTCTTCTGGACGCCATTGGTTGCGCCCAATGGAGGGTTGGAGGCGGGTTGAAAATCCCTCTTGAGCAGGCGCACGGCCCGCGAAACCCCGTATCGGATGAAGCGCTGCGGGCTATCCACCGACAAGGCCGGCGGTGGATCGGTCTCGATGCCCATGGATTCCCTCAGGTACTTCCGAGCGTCATTCAATGTAGAGGCTTCACCAGCATTAAACCCGTCATCAAATTGCCAAAGCACCGCGCCATCGTGGACGCGGACGAGGGTCAACTTGATCCCGATGCGCAGCGGTGGGTACGGTTGGAAGGTCGAGAGACTCGAAAAGAGAATCGCCTCTGCGGAGGTCTGACGCTGGACATCTTGAAGCAACTGGCTCGGGAGAGCCTCCGTCGTCCGCAATTCCAGGGCGCCCTGCAGCCAGCGTCCTTTGGGAGGCTGGTAAAAAACCGCTTCGAACGGGCCATCTTGTCTCAGTTCGGCAATAATGCCTGCTTGAACCTCGGTGGCCGCCTCGGATTGAGGGGTTCCCAACCCGCCTTCAGGCAAAGCGGTGGGCAGAATGGCCACACGCCCGATGGTCTTCAGGACGTCGAAACCCATCGATGAGTGGTTGAACTGGCTGCGAAATGGGCCCGTGTACGAGGGGTCTGTCAGTCGCTTGGCGACCGAGCTGCAACCCATGGCCAGAACGAGCACCACTCCCAGATTGAGGATATGTACCGGCCTAATCATGCTATTCCGAGTTTCTGGTTGAGGAATTGCATCTGGGAATTGGATTTGGCTTGGGCTGCCTCCATGGCTCGAAATCCAGCCAAAAGTCGCTCACGGTTGGACTGAACACGCCGCTCCATGGCGACCAATTGGTCATCGAGTTTTGAAGACTGCTCGGTCAACCCCTTCTGCCGCTGAGGCAAAGTGCCTGAGTTTTCATCCACCATTGGCTTCACAAAGCTCGTGATCCGCTCGCTGAGACCGGTGGTGGTGGTGGAGAAGAACTTCTGAACTTCGGATAACTGGCTCGAAAGCGCAGTATTTAGCGAGGCTGAGTTGGTCGCGGACAGTTCATTGGTGTAACCCGTCGTGCTGTATCCTAGGTCGGCGAGCCCTCGGATGGTCGTGCTCGGGCCTCCTGACAACTGGAGACTCAGCAAGCTACGAAGGCTCGAACCCAGTTGAAAGATAGTCTGATCGTAAGCCAAGACACCGGCTGTGATTTTCCCCGCCGCGTCGCGATTACTGACGGTCAAGGAGGAGATCAGCGATTGGACTCGGTTCACCGAACTGACCAGCGCATCAACGGCCGATCGGGCCGCGCCCGTGTCATTGGCGCTGTTAATGGTCGTTGTCCCCACCTTGGAGGCGGTGATCGTCAAACCCGTGAGCCCTGAATCAGAATCACGGATGGAGTTAGACCGGGCCTTGGCTGTGGCTCCACCGTTGATCGAATACACCAAATCGGTGCCACTGCTCAGCGTACCTCCTGTCAGGCCAAACGCTGTCAGGAAATTACTGCTGCCGCTTTGGGCCAACACAACGCCTCGATTTCCTGCCTCCTTGTTTTTGAGCACGATGCGGTTCAGCCCGGAATCAAAAGAGGCCTGAACTCCGGCAGCTGAGTCGTTAATGCTGTTGAGCACCGAAGACAAGGTGCTGCTGGAAGAGTAGCTGATGGAAACCCCGTTAATTGAGAAGGCTCCCGTCGTCGCTGTGGTTCCGTAGGTCAGCGGTGTCACCAAGGGCTGGCTAGACAAACTGGAAAAGAGTTTGAGGGAGCCCAACTTGGAGTCGCTGACTGCGTTGGCACCAGAAGCCGGAGTGAACAGCTTGAGACAACTCAAAAGATTGGAGGTGTCCGAGGCGGATCCGAGGATCAGGTTTGTTCCATTAGGACGGGTGATGGTGACCTGATCGTTAGCGCTGGAATAGGTAGCCCCTCCTGTTGAACCAATGGCGGTATCCAGTTTTACCAGCACCTCCTTGAGGGTGTCGGTGGTGGCCACGGTCACGGTGGCGTTCGTCACCGTGCCTGAGCTGTTCTGAACTCCGATGGTCACAGTGCCGGCCGTGAGCGTGCTCCCCCACCCGGCTGCCGAAAGAACGGGACCCGCCGGAGTTCCGGCAGAGGCGCTGATATCAGCGGTGTGCAGCGGACTAATAATTCCCGACGTGGCCCCCAACCAACTCGAAGGCGTGGCGAGGGTGGTCACGTTGATGGAGTAACTCCCGGTCACCGCTCCATCCGCTGTGCTCACTGAGGCAATGGTCGTGTCCGACGAGCTCACCGATCTTCGGTTGTAGAGGCTCGAATCGCCCAGTGCAGTGGCTTTGGTCTGAAGGTCGGTCAGTTGGGTTGCGATCTGCCCGAGGGCGGAGCGGCGACTAGCCAAGGTGGTCTGCTCGGTCCTCACCTTGGTCTGAGGAGTCCGCTCCACAGCCGTGAGTTGATCCACCACCGACTTCCAGTCGAAACCGGAGGCCAAACCCGAAATGGACATGTCCAAACCAGCCATAAGCAAAAAAAATTAGTAAACGCAGTCGAGTGAGATTCGTTCACCGCAGGGGCATTCTACGGTGACCTTTTGGACTAAATCACCCACTCGGGTGACCACGATGCCC
>SYMJ01000071.1 GCA_005805505.1 Verrucomicrobiales bacterium
ATCGCCGCCTGGCTCAACAGCCATGGCATCGCTGGAATCGTGCTCGAATACCGTCTCCCGGCCGGTCGGCCTTACGTGCCGCTCCTCGACGCCCAGCGGGCCCTCCAAGGAAATGCTCGAGCGGGTCAACGAGATGATCCCCAAGGTACGCAAATCTCGTCAGGATCCCGGGGCACCGGAAGACCCGTTCCTTGAACGCCCCACATTGTGCACATTCCACTCGCTCTGTGTGCGGATCCTCCGACAACACATCGAGAAACTGGGCTATAAAAAGAACTTCGTGATCTACGACACCGGCGACCAACTCGCCGCGATGAAAAAGATTCTGAGCCAAATTTCGGCCAAGGGGGAAAAGACCGATGCCGGAGCCGTGCTGTCCATGCTCAGCAAGTTCAAGAATGGCGGCAGCCGCGGCGGCTTCGAAGACCCCTCGGTCCGCGCTCTCGCCGAACACGTAGCTCGCCGCTACGAGAGCGCCCTCCACGCCTGCAATGCCGTGGACTTCGACGACCTCATCCTCCTGACCTTGCGGCTTTTCCGGGAACATCCCGAAGCCCTGGAAGCCTGCCGGCGCAAGTACCGCTATGTCATGGTGGACGAATATCAGGACACCAACGCTAGCCAGTTCGAGCTCATTAATCATCTAGCCAGCGCCTCACGAAACCTCTGTGTGGTGGGTGACGATGACCAATCCATTTACGGGTGGCGCGGGGCCGAGATCGCCAACATTCTAGATCTCGAAAAGCATTACCCCGAAGTCAAGATCATCAAGCTGGAGCAAAATTACCGCTCCACCAACATGATCCTCCGCGCCGCCAACGCCGTCATCCGACAGAACACGCGGCGACGTGAAAAGAGCCTCTGGTCGGCCAAAGGTGAAGGCAGCAAAATCACCCTGTACGCCTTCGACACCGACGAGACCGAAGGCCGGACCGTGGCCGAGAATATCGAGTACGACCGACTCACCCAGCAGATCAATTGGGGCAAGCAGGCCATCCTGTTCCGCACGAATATCCAGTCGCGCCCCATCGAGGCGGCTCTGCGCAAGGCGCGGATCCGATACCGGTTAATCGGCGGCCAGAGTTTCTTCGATCGCAGCGAGATCAAAGACATTCTCGCCTACCTCAAGAGCTTCGTAAATCCGAACGACGATGTGAACTTGCTGCGCATCGCCAATAAGCCGGCCCGGGGACTCAGCGATGTCACCATGGAGCGACTTCTGGCCTTCAGCGCGGACCGCAAAGCCAGCGTGTACACCATCATGAGGCACACCGACGTGCTGGCCTCCTTCCAGGCCCGGACGCGCGACTCCATCACCGCTTTTGCTCACTGGATTGATACAACGCGGGCTCCCCTGCTCCAGAACTCACCCATTTGCCTGAGCAATTGGGCCGATCATTGGCTCGAGGAAACCGGTTATTTGGCAGATTTGCGCAGGGCCGAAAAAAACCAGGACGTGGCCGACAACCGGGTGCGCAACATCCAGGAACTGATCGACGACCTGGACGGCGAATTGACCGCCGAGGCCCGTCGCAAGAAGCGCGAGGAAATCACCCCCAAGAAGTCTACCAAACCCGTGGACCTGGAGAACGATCCCGAGGGATTGCTCTCGGACATGACACCCGCCCCACGGCCCACCGGACCGCTGTTGCCCAACGCTGTCCCGGAGTTTCTTGGCAAGCCCATGGACCGACTCGATGAGTTTCTAGCGGGGATCACCCTGGATCAGGAACGCGAGGAAGAGAAGGACACGACCGGAGACCAGGTGACCCTCATCACCATGCACGCCGCCAAGGGGCTTGAGTTTCCTCATGTTCATATCGTGGGAGTGGAAGACGGTCTCCTGCCTCACTCCCGCAGCAAAGATGAGGGTACCCTCGACGAGGAGCGCCGCCTCTTCTATGTCGGCATCACCCGAGCCCAGGACACCTTGCGCATCAGCCACTGCTCAGGACGCCGGCGCTACGACCAGGTTATGCCCTGTCACCCCTCGCCCTTCCTGCGAGAACTCCCGCCCGAATGCGTCGAGGACGCCGATGAAGCAGCCGCCCGACCGGTGGACAAAGACGATGGCGGAGACTGGTTCAAGGCCATGCGCGAGGCCTTGGAATGATCCCCACCTTCGTGGCAGCTTCTCACTCACGCTGTGTTTTCCCGATTTGTTGAATGGTTTGTGAGCGCCCTGTTGGGTTCGATCCGTTGCTTACCACTAGTGACGGTCGCCCGCTTGGGTCGCCTGCTCGGCGGCTTGGCTTACCGACTCGACCGCCGCCACCGCCGCGTGGCCGAAGACAACATTGCCAAGACCTTCCCCGAGTTGAGGTCGAAGGAAATACATGCCTTGGCTCTAGAGAACTTTCGACGCATCGGGGAAGCCTACGCTTGCGCCATCCGCACCCCGGGCATGGATTCGAGAGAGTTGTTAGCACGCATTGAGTTCGTGGGTCTTGAGGACCTGTTGCAAAGCGGGGCCGATCGCCTGGTTGTAGCCACAGGCCATTTCGGCGGCTTCGACTTGCTGGCGCACGTGCAGGGACACTGGCCCAATTGGCGTTTGGCGACCACCTACCGGGCCCAACGGTTTACCGCCCTCAACACAACTCTCCAACGTCTACGATCCCTGACCGGAGTGCAGTTCATCGAACGGCACGAATCCACACGCGCCATCCACCGTTTCTTCGATCAGAACCAATCCATACTGGCCCTGTTCTCAGACCAACACGGTGGAGGCAAGGGGCTGTGGCTGCCATTTCTTGGACATCACTGCTCCTGCAGTCCGGCTCCGGCCGTCATCGCCCTGCGCTACAAGGCGCTTCTGACCATGGCTATTTGCTACCGCACTGACCTAGCGCGCTGGCGGATCGAAGTCGGCCCGGTGATTCCCACTCACGACGAACACGGGCAGGAACGCTCATTGGAGAACATCACCTTCGAGATCCATCGACAATTTGACATCGCCGTGCGCCGAGATCCGGCGAATTGGTTCTGGGTTCATCGACGGTGGAAACCCCCCACGGCCAATCAGAGGCCGCACGACCAGGCGGCAGGTCCGACCTCATGAACTCCACCCTCATCACCCCCCGGCACATCGTCATTCGGGGTGTGAACTGGCTGGGAGACGCCGTGATGACGACCCCAGCAGTTCTCCGCCTTCGGGAACGCTTCCCCGAGGCGAGAATCACCGTGCTCTGCCCGGAAAAGCTCCAAGATCTCTGGGTCTCTCATCCAGCGGTGGATGCCGTGCAAACTTTTAAGACCGGCGAGAAATTTCTGTCGGTGGCGCGCCGCCTGCGCTCAATCGATGCGGACTTGGCGGTGATCTTTCCTAACTCCCTGCGTTCTGCGCTGGAAACCTGGTGGGCAGGCATTCCGAGGCGGCTCGGCTCGGAGAGTTTCCCTCGAAGCTGGCTGCTCACGGATCGGGTCCAACCGGTCCCGGGTGCGGCGCGCATGCGCAAACGGACCCAGGCAGAGGTGCGCCGACTGACCACCACGCTGGCAAGCCCCGCCGCTGCCCGAACCGCCTACCCAGTCGCCTCTCATCAACTTCACCACTACCTCCGGCTAGTCGGTCACCTGGGAGCCAACGCCGAGCCAGTGCCCCCCCGATTATTGGCAGGAACAACTGCAACCCAAGCGATGCGCGCCCGCCTCGGAGCCTTGCTGACCTCGGGAAAACCACTCATCGGACTCAACGCCGGCGCCGAATATGGCCCAGCCAAACGTTGGCCGTTGGAACGCTTCGCTGACGTTGCCCGAACACTGGCTGAGCGGACGGGGTGCCACTTTGTGCTGTTCGGTGGCCCTGCTGACATTCCGTTGGCTGGAGAACTCACCCACCGCCTGCAAGGCCTCCCTATCACTTCACTCGCCGGCCAGACGACGCTCGCTGAATTAATGGCCGCGCTGGCCTTGTGTCGAGTGGTGATCACCAATGATACCGGCCCCATGCACCTGGCCGCGGCCTTGGGCGTTCCAGTGGTCGTCCCTTTCGGCAGCACCTCGCCCGAACTCACCGGCCCCGGATTGCCCGGCGATCCACGCCACCACCTCCTGCTGGGAGAGGCTCCATGTGCCCCGTGTTTCCTGCGGCATTGCCCAGTAGACTTCCGCTGCATGCAGTCCATTTCGGTAGAACATGTAGTGCGCGCGGCCTTGGATGTGCTCGCGCAAAACCCTTAATCCATCCTGCATACGATCGAGCATCGACCCTGAGGCACCCCCAACTCCAGAGCATCGAATACAGGGTATCGGATCCGAAAAGCCTTCCCCAGTCTGAGCTTCCCTCTGGGGGCGGAATCCTGTTAATGCCAAAGGCAACTCCCCATGCTTTGGTTTCCCAGGTTCCTCTCTGTAGGCTGGGCACTTGGAATGGCCATTTTGGCTGAATCCGGTGCGCC
>SYMJ01000072.1 GCA_005805505.1 Verrucomicrobiales bacterium
TCTATCCAGCTGAGCTACGGGCGCACTGCTCCGTTCAACGGAGTGACCAAGGGTTACCCCTCGCCCCCTTCCCTGTCCATCCCATCGAAGGCCAGATGTCTCAGCTCAGATCCCAAGCCAGACCCTCGTCAAAAATGGGCTCACCGATGAATTTCACCTCTCAGCCCTCGCCCCACTGCGAGTGCCCGGTGTTCAAACGCTGCCGGCTCTCAGATGGGCCACATAATCCGCCACGGCTTCCTCCAAAGGAGTCGGGGTATACACGACGCCCGCCTGGGCTGTCTTGGCCATGCTGGCTTGGGTGAAATACTGGTAGCGGTCCCGGAGGTCTGCCGGCATCGGGATGTATTGGATGGAGGCGGGTTGCTCCAGGGCCGCAAAGGTCGCCTCGATAAGATCCCGGAACGAGCGAGCTTGAGCCGTGCCCAAGTTAAAGAGGCCCGACACCTCACGCCGCTCCGCGAAGGACAGCATCACCCGGACAACATCCTTCACATAGATGAAGTCGCGCAATTGACCGCCGTGGGCGTAGTCCGGACGGTGCGATTCGAAGAGTCGAACAGTCCCCTCCTTGAGGATCTGGTGATAGCCGTGCCACACCATCGAAGCCATGCGCCCCTTGTGCCCTTCCCCTGGCCCGAACACGTTGAAGAACTTGAACCCGACGCTTTGCACCGGCCGGGGAACTTGGAGCCGCTGCTGGTCTTCAACCCAAAGATCAAAGTCGTGCTTGGACTTCCCATACAAATTCAGCGGCTTCAGGCGCGACAGCTCGAGCGTGTCATCAAACCCGTTCTCACCGTCGCCATAGGTGGCCGCGCTAGAGGCGTACAGCAGACGCGCACCGTGGGCCGCCGCCCAGTTCCAGAGCTTCTGTGAATAGCCCAGATTATTGTCGGCCAGGTAGTTCCAGTCGGTCTCCGTAGTGGAACTGCAGGCCCCGAGATGGAAAATGAGCTCGGGCCGCAAAATACCCGCGGTGAGGGCTTCTAGAAACTGCGTGTGACTCAGAAATCGAACCCCACCAAAGGCTTCAGTGGCCGTGCCCATCGCGGGCTTGAGGGGGTGATCGACCGCGAGTAACTCCGAAGAAGCGTAAAGTCCCCGCAGCGTCTTCAGCAATTGGCCGCCAATGAATCCGGCCGCACCGGTGACGACGATGCGGACGGGCGGCAACCCGGCCGATCTTGCGGCCACCGAGGCCTCATGAGCTTTAGACATAATTCAGAATCCAACGACGCTGTTCAGGACCTTCGTTGGGCAAATTGCAACCTGAGTGTCCCCGGAACCACCAATCAAATCCAAAAAATCCAAGGCCTGCAGACTCTTTACTCGCCCCCAGACGGGCGATCCCATTGATGGAAATGGGGTCACGGGGCTTGGATCCGGCCGGCCAACTCGGCCTTGGCTCCGGCCCAACCTCGACGCCACTGAGCGGTTAATTCCTCGACCCGTGCTCGCTGGGAGGGTTCACCGGCGACATTGCTATTCTCCTGCGGATCGGAGCGATGGTCGTAAAGCTCGATGTCCTCAATCTGGGAAGGGGCCTCGCGATCCACCCAAACGGTGAAGCGATACCGGTCGGTCCGCATCGAATAGCCCATCAATGAACCTGTGCCCGACCTACGACCTGGTCGCGGATATTGGCTGAAGGCCGCGGACTTCCATGGGCGTTTCGGATCATCGATCAGCGGCTTGAAACTACTGCCCTCGAGGTGCTGAGGGAGTGGGAGACCTGCCAACTCGGACAAAGTCGGATAAATGTCCACGAACTCGACCAAGGCCTCTGTGCGAACGCCGACCCGCTTCATCCCCGGAACCGACAGCAACAAGGGTGCGCGCGTATCATTCTCGGTGTTGGAGTGTTTGCACCAAGCGTCGTGCTCCCCGAGCTTCCATCCGTGATCACCCCACACGATCACGATGGTGTTTTTGCGTAAATCCAGTCGATCCAACTCATCGAGAACCTTGCCCACCTGGGCATCCATGTAACTCACCGCCGCGTAGTACCCGTGCTTGAGTTGGCGGGCCAGCCCCTCAGGAATGGAACCTTCTGGAATCCCAAAATAGTTTCGCATTTCACCGCCCGGAAGAATGGCGTACTCGGGAGCGTTCTTCGGGCGGAATGGATTCGGCGCTAATGAGATCTTCGCCGGTTGGTAGAGATCCCAGTATTTCTTGGGCGACACAAAGGGGAGGTGCGGCTTCGAAAAACCGACCGCCAGAAAGAAGGGCTCGGGTTTCCGGCTCAGGGTTTGCAACGTTCCAACGGCCAACTCGGCAACCTTACCATCTTGGAAAGTCGTGTCAGGAACATCAGCCCCTTCGAACGCCGGGCCCCGGGAGTTTAATCCCGAGGCCTGTTTCTTGATCTTCCGTCCATTCGCCTTGGTTTTCGGTTCCGGATCGACGACCTCCAAACCCTGTTGGTGGAGCGCAAGATTCTCAGGCAATGCGTAAGGCTGGGCCTTGGGTGTCTGCCAAGGAACCGACCAGGTGGGAGCGTCGTCGAAGTTTCCGTGATAAATCTTGCCCATGCCTTGGACAAAATAACCGTGTTGTTTGAAGTGCTGACCCAGCGTTACGACGTCGGGCTGTGCCTTCCGAAAATGGGTGTTCAAATCCCAGACACGCGTCGAGTCGGGGCGCATCCCCGTCATCAAACTAGATCGGGATGGCGAACAAACGGCCTGCTGGCAATAGGCACGACCAAAGGTGATGCCGGACTTGGCCAACCGATCCAAATTGGGGCTGCGAATGGACTTAAAACCATAGGCGCCGAATTCAGGCCGAAGGTCATCGACGGCAATGAACAAGATGTTGGGTTTTCCTCCAGCATGAACCGACACAGCCGTCAGAAGACATGCGATGAAACGAAGGGGTGCGTTCATGATAGGAGGTTCACTCGTTGTCGGTTTTTCGGGCTCGATTGCGGTGGTCATGGCGACCGGTGCCATCGCCCGTGTCCGGGATACCCCCGGCCGGATTGAGTTGCGCCAATGCCGCGGCCAGCCGTTGCCGAGCCGCCTTGCTGGCGGTGGAATCCGCAGATGCTTCCACGCGCTTCTCAATAAATGGGGCGCCACTCATATCAAAGAGTTCTCCCTTTTCATTCAGCTTCCAACCCGCTTCACGGACATACCACATGGAGGCAAGCTGATTGTAAATCCACGGCCGCTTGGGTCCTGGTTCTCCGCACAATGGCCGAGCGAAGCTGTGACCATCCAAAATCCGCTTCTCAGGAAGCTTCCCTCCAATCAGTTCTGCGAAGGTGGGCAGCAAATCGGTGGAATCGATGAGATCCGCGGAAACCTTTCCTGCAGGAACCCGACCGGGCCAGTTTGCGATCATGGGAACGAGCCCGCCACATTCGAGCATGGAACCTTTCGATCCCGACAAGTTACGCCCACCAATGGTAGACCTCGCGTCCTGTGCCTTGCCGGTGCCGTTGTCCCCCATGAATACAATCAACGTACTGTCGCGCAACTGGAGGGCCTCCAACTCAGCGACTAGTTTTCCCACCAACTTGTCCATGTAGCGGATGTTGTCTCCGAAGAGATCTTTGCTGTCCGGCAGGCTGTCCGGAGTGGGTTGGATGTCGGCGTGCACATGCACCATCGAGTAGTACAAAAAGAAGGGCTTGGATCGATTCGTTCGAAGGAAAGCCAGCGCCCGATCGTTCATGAGGTCCGGCATGTACTCATGGTCATGGAGTTGCCGATCCTCGCCATTGACTCGATAGACAGTGGTTTTTCCGGGCTTCTTGTTGCGATAGAGACCACTGCCGTTGAATCGAAGAGTGTCGTCGAATCCCACCAAATCGGGTTCGCCGGGAAGTTGCCCCCACTTACCGATGGCCGAGGTAGCATAGCCAGACGCCTTGAAAACGCGCCCCAACTGCAGTTCCTCCAGGGGCATGCGACGACACGCATCCTGATTGGAGGATCCATTTCGAAAGGCATAGCGTCCGCTGAGAATCATCGCCCGCGATGGCCCACACAGTGCCGCGGTGAAGGATCGGGTGAAGCGCGTGCCTTGTGCCGCCAGGCGGTCAATATTCGGAGTCCGGTAATGGTCGGATCCGTAACAACCGACATTCCCGATCCCCAAATCATCGGCGAGAATGAAAATGATGTTGGGTTTGAGTGACGACTTAGGAGTGACGCCTTCGGCTCGACTGCTGGATCCAGCAACGAAGAGCACGATGAGAAAAAGCAGAGATTTCATCCAATTTGAGCCACCCTAAAATACAATCTTAAGGGATAGTAATCCATCGCTAACGTCAACTCCGACCCCGTCTATTTCTGGCTCTGAACACCGGCCAGTGCACACGATGATTCGAGCACTCATGGATGCGAAACGTCTCGAGCTGAAAGGGCTTCTGGACCTGAAACTTGTCGGTCCATTTCAAAGACGCCAGTAACCGGACGAACCCCATTGCTCGGCCTGTTCCGGACTGAAGAACCCTTTCACGTCGATCAATACCGGAGGCCGCTCTCCACCGAGGCGACGCAATACTTCCAGCGTATAGTCCTCAATCAGGCATCGGTGTTTCACAGCCAGGATGACCGCGGCATACGGGGCACCGGCCTCGGCGGAATCGGAAAGCTCCACTCCGTATTCGTGACGCACTTCGTCCGGGTCAGCGTGCGGATCTACAGGCAGGCAATTCACACCGTAGCTGCGTAGCTCGGTGACGATATCGATCACCCGGGTGTTGCGCACGTCGGGGACGTTCTCCTTGAAGGTCCAACCGAGGATCAACACCTTCGCGCCCTTCACCGCCCGCTCCGATTGGATGAGGAGCTTAACGGTCTTCTCGGCGATGAATTTGCCCATCGAGTCATTCACCCGACGCCCGGCAAGGATCACATCCGGGTGGTAGCCCAGGCTTTCGGCCTTAAAGGCCAGGTAGTACGGATCCACCCCGATGCAGTGGCCGCCCACCAACCCGGGTCGGAAGGGCAGGAAATTCCACTTGGTGCCCGCAGCTTCCAGCACGTCCAAGGTGTTAATGCCCTGACGATCGAAAATGAGCGCCAGTTCATTCATCAACGCGATGTTCAGATCACGCTGAGTGTTTTCGATCACCTTGGCGGCCTCGGCGGTCTTGAGGGTGGGTGCGATATGGATCCCCGCGGTGATGACCGATCCGTAGATTCCAGCAATCAATTGGGCCGTGGCTGGCAAGTCGCCGGCGACGACCTTCTTAATCTTTTCGATGGTGTGTTCGCGGTCGCCCGGGTTGATGCGCTCCGGCGAATAACCGGCAAAAAACTCGCGCCGCCAGGTCAGGCCGCTCTCCCGCTCGATCACCGGAATGCAGTCCTCTTCGGTGCACCCCGGATACACCGTGGACTCATAAACCACAGTGGTTCCCGCTTCGATATGGCGACCAATGAGCGTCGAGGCCTTGATCAACGGGGTCAGGTCCGGGCGATGGTGCGCATCAATCGGGGTGGGCACCGTCACAACCACCAGGCGCGAGCGACTAATGGCCGAAGGCTCGGTGGTGAACTCGATCGGGTGCCGGCGCAGTTGCTCCTCGGTCAGTTCCAAGGTCCGGTCATGTCCGGCCTGAAGTTCGCGCACTCGCACCGGGTTGATGTCGAATCCCAGGACCCGAAATCGAGAGGCGAAGGCCACGGCCAGCGGCAAACCCACATATCCCAGCCCAATCACACAAATCGACTCACGCCGGTCGGCAAAGGCCTCCAGTGTCGGCAGGCAATGGGTCTGAGGACGCTCAAGATTCATGACAGTGATGCTCAACGGACAACACGAGAAAACACGATGCCCCCATCGCGGTCGACATCTGAAGGGCCCAGCCGATGAAGGACGCGCGTGCCACAGGCCTTCGATTCGAGGGCTGCTGAGCCCATAAACCAGCACCCCACCGGTTTTGTGAACAGCCTTTTATTGGCCTGGGCTCACACTGCCCTCCATGGCGCGGGTGCCTCGCACGGCATCCGCGATATTGGCCGGCTCCCCAACAGGAACGGCCGCCCCCTCCTCCTTATTGAACCGAACGCTCACAATCTTGCTCACCCCGCGCTCCTGCATGGTGACGCCATAGAGCACATCGGCCATGGAGATGGTCCGCTTGTTGTGGGTGATGACCACGAACTGGCTGTGATCGAGGAAGCGCTTCAAGACCGCGGTGAATCGATTAATGTTCGACTCGTCGAGCGGCGCGTCCAACTCGTCGAGCACGCAGAAGGGCGAGGGTTTGACCTGATAAATCGAGAACAGGAGCGCCACGGCTGTCATGGTTTGCTCTCCGCCCGACAGCAACGAAATGCTCTGAAGCTGCTTGCCCGGCGGACGCGCCACGATGTCGATGCCCGCCTCCAAGACATCCTCTCCCTCCGTCAGTTTCAGATCGGCGCGACCACCGCCGAACATCTCGGTGAACATGATCTGGAAGTTGGCGCGGATCTTTTCAAAGGTCTCGACGAACAGGGTCTTGGTCTCGGTGTTGATCCGGTTGATGACCTCCATCAACTCGCTCTTGGCCTTGATCAAGTCATCGTACTGGGCTTGCAAGAACGTGTAGCGTTGCTCGGATTCTTCATACTCCTCGATCGCTACCAAGTTCACCGGCCCGATGTCGTCCACTTTCCTTTGGAGCGCATGGATTTGCGCGGACACAGCATCCCAATCGGTCGTCAAACCCTGCTGTTCCATGATCTCCAGCGGCACGACCTCGACCTTGGACAGTCCGTCGTCTGAAGGTTGGATCCGAAGCCCCGCAGGCTGGATGTCCTCAATAACCACCTGATACTTTTCCTGAATTCGCGCCCGAAGATTTTCTAGTGTCAGGGTCTTCTGGGCCAACTCAACTTCCAGTTGCCCCCGCTGTGTCTGAAGCAAGGCCACACGCCCCCGCCGCTCCTTCAACTGTTCCTCGCGGCTGTGGATCTCACCCTCCTGAAATTTGCGGTCACCCAACAACTGCTGGATTAATTCAGCCAACACGCCCCGCTCTCCGGCCAGGCGCTCGATCTCCCGGCGACACTGGCCGATGCCGGCCTCGAAGTTGGCGCGACGGTCCTCAAACTGCCCCTGCTCGGTCTGGAGGCGCTCAATGGCTGCGCTCAGTTCGCGAACGCGCGTCTCCAGCGGGCCGCGCTGGCGTTGATGGGAAGCCGACAACTGCTCTTCGGTCGCAAAGGCGATTTTGGCATCGTTGAAGACCTGGCTCGCAGCGTCCCGTCGGTTGCGCAGGTCTTCCAACCCACCGCTCAGTTCGGCCACCAGAGTGATGGCATAAAGTTCGCGTTGTTCCCATTCGGCCACTTGGGCTGCCAACGATTCGCGCTTCTGGACATTGCCTGTCTCCTGACTCGCCAAAACATCTAGGTCGCGGTCTACCTGGTTCAGGCGGGCTTCCATGGCGCGCTTGGCGGCCTGGAGGGCATTGAATTCACCCTGACGGGTGGCCACGGCGACCTCCTGCTGACGAAGTTCCACCCGCACTTGTTCCAGCGACAACTGCAAGGCGGTTTGTTCGAATTGCAGGGCCGATTGTTTCTCGGTGGCCTCCGCGAGGCTTCCCTGAAGGGCGGTGATCTCGGCCTGGAGTTCGGCGATTTGATTCTTGCGCCCCAGAATGCTGGCCGGTGCCTTGCCCGAGGCGCCTTGTGCTCCACCAGTAAACACTCCCAAGCGAGTGAGAACCTCGCCCATGGGCGTAACAAAGTCCCAGCCAGCCCATGCCCCAGCCGCCAGAGTGAGGGCGGCATTCAAGTCGGGCACAATCAAGGTGCGACCAAGCAATCCCGCCACCAACGGCGAAACCGAGGTCTCGACTTCGAGCACCGACAGAGCGGCGACCACTCCTTCGGGCAATCCCGTGAGGTTCTCGGACGGAGCCGGTGCCAGGATGGATAACGCCGCAATGCTGGCGCGCCCCTTCCGATTGGCGGATAGGTCGGCCAGAATCTCCGAAGCGGCCTCGGGCTGCTCGGTGAGAACGATTTGCAGGTTGTTGCCCAACGCCGCTTCGACGGCCAAGACGTAGGCATCGGAGACCTTTAAACGATCGGCCAAGGATCCCAGGACATGCTTGCTCTGCTTCAGCGCCGCGAGAGCACCGGCTCCGAAACCCTCGTGCTGGGTAGCCAATTGCTCCAAGACGCCCAGTTTTGAGCGCTTTTCTGCCTGTTGTCGCAGCAACGCATCGCGTTCTTGGGTCGCCTGAATGATCTCCGCCTGAAGCGCTCGCAGGCGCAGCTGGGTCTCCTCCAGGGTCATGCGGGAGGTCTGCACTAGAGTCCGTTCGGCCTCGACCTGTTGGGTGAATTCCACCCCCTGCATCTCTAGGCGAACCCGCTCCTCCTCGAACTGAACCTTCTCCGAATTGAGCTTCTCCAGTCGGACCACGTTGCCCTGAAGCAAGAGTGCTAGTTGATTAATTTCGTTGCGGATGCGACCCAATCCCTGAGACGCCGAAAAGGCCTCGGCTTGGGCCTTTCGAAGGTCTTCCTGACGCACCGACAATTCCCGCTCGACGGTGGAGAGAGTGTCCCGGCGGACGGACTGCTCAACGCGGAGGTGTTCGACGGCGGCCTGGGACGCGGCCGACCGCTCGCCCAGCGACACCAGCTCGGCCTCGGCGATGAAGCGGCGTTCAGAAAACTGCACCGCATCGCTACCAGCCCGAGCGTTCTGGTCGGCCAATTCGACCAATCGCTGCTGGTTGAAGCCGATCACGCTCTCCTGCCGATCGGTCTCGGCCTTCAATTCCAGACCTCGCTGCTGCTGTTGGGAGATGTGCTGTTCTAACTCCGAAAGCCGTGTCCGGAGTTGGAGAATCTCCTCCTCAAGTCGTATCACCGTCTCTTGCCCAACCTCGATCTCGAGCTGGGAACGCTCGGCGGTCTGGCGTCGCTGCAAGACCTCCTGGTTGAGCACGTCGAACTGCCGCCGGGCCCATTGCGTTTCCAAATTCTGCAATTCGGCCTGGAAGGATTTGAATCGGCGCGCCTTGCCTGCCTGACGTTGCAGTGAACCTATTTGGCGTTTCACCTCGCGAATGAGGTCTTCGACGCGCAACAAGTTCTGATCGGTGCCTTCCAGTTTCCGGAGTGCCTCGCGCTTCTGCTGCTTGAAGCGGGTGATTCCGGCCGCCTCCTCGAACACCAGCCGCCGATCGTCGGGCTTACTGGAAAGGATCTGGGTGATGTTGCCCTGGGCCATGATCGAGTAACTCGTCTTGCCCATGCCAGTACCGGCGAAGAGTTGCTGGATATCCCGCAGCCGGCAGGAGGTCTTATTGAGGAAGTACTCGCTGCCCCCATCGCGATATACCCGACGGGTGAGGGTTACCTCATTGAACTCCATGGGAATGCCCGCCGCGCGCAGCGGTTCGGCATCCACGCCACCTAGGGTTAGCGACACTTCCGCCAGTCCCAGTGGCCGCCGAGTATCCGTGCCATTGAAGATGACATCGGCCATTTCACCGCCACGCAGCGCCTTGGCCGATTGCTCACCCAGCACCCAACGGATCGCGTCCGACACGTTGGACTTGCCACAGCCATTGGGGCCGACAATCGCCGTGACTCCCGGTAGGAAGTTGAGGCTGGTCTTGTCGGCAAAGCTCTTGAACCCGAGAACGGTCAGGTTTTTGAGGAACATCGTCGGGCAGACTGGGAAACCCCACCCCGGAGTGGCAAGCGGGAAGCCACAATCCCTAGGGGTAAGTTGTTCACAACCCCACAAGATAAAGGGGTCTATTGTGAATAAGTACCCCTGAGAACTCCTTGACGGGGACTGGTTATGGGGTCGAACCGGCGGAGGAGGAGTTTATCGCATCAGTCGGATCCATGCAGTCGGGAAGAAGATGAAGCCGCGGCGGCCAGAGGCCCATAACGAGCGAACAACGGAATCGTTTCGGAATCGGTGCATTGCCGAACTTGGCTGGATTGGTGATCGGGGCCTACGGCAACGCAGGACGTTTTAATCCCAGACGTAGCGTTCATCGAAGGCGATGCCGTATTTGCTCAGAAAGTCGCGATATTCGTCCTGGAACGAGCGGGTGCGATGGTGTTCTTCCTGATTGTCGATGTAGAGGAGGAGGGCCTCCTTCTGGCTCATCCCGACCGAAAATGCCCCGTAGCCTAGTTGCCACGAAAAATCGGCGAACTCGGGACCCTGCGTCTTCAGCCATTTGCTCGAAGCGGCCTTTGCATCCTTCACCAAGTCGGCGACAGATACGGTTCGGGAAAGCCGGATGGCCAAATGAACATGATCGGTCGGACCACCAACCCGATAGGCCTCACAATCGCACTGCCGAACGACACCGGCCAAAAACGCATGCGTTTTTTCCCGGGTGCTTGGATCCAAGCACGGTCGCCGATCGCGGGTGCTCCAGATCAGATGGATCAGGATGTTGGAAAGGGATTGGGGCATGGTGAGTTCTACGATGAGTTCATGCCCCAACGGGGCATCGCATACCAGCCCAGGATGCAAAGTATTGGTCATCGGTTCCATACCCCAACAAGACATCGCCTCCATGGGTGTCGCCGTCGGTTCCATATTGGGACGGGGCATCGCCTGCGAAATATTGGTCATCGGCTCCATGCCCCGTTGGGGCACCCAAAACCCCATTTCCATGACCGGTTCGATGTCGGTTCCATACCCCAACGGGGCATCGCCTCCATGGGTGTCGCCGTCGGTTCCATATTGGGACGGGGCATCGCCTGCGAAATATTGGTCTCCGGTTCCATACCCCGTTGGGGCACCCAGAACCCCATTCTCATGACCGAGTCGATCGTGGTTCCAGGTCGTGACGGGGCAGTGCCTGCATCCGGTGTCGTTGTCGGTCCCATGCCCCAACGGGGCATCGCATACCAGCCCAGGGTGAAACCCTGGGAA
>SYMJ01000073.1 GCA_005805505.1 Verrucomicrobiales bacterium
GCCTTCTTCGCCGCCGTGGAGCAGCGCGACCGTCTTGATTTGAAGGGTCTTCCAGTCATCGTGGGCGGTTCACCCTCCTCGCGCGGGGTGGTTTGTGCGGCGAGTTATGAAGCCCGGCGATTTGGAGTTCGATCGGCGATGCCCAGTCGCACGGCCGGTCGACTGTGCCCGCAGGGCGTTTTTCTTAGTCCCCGCATGGATCGCTATCGGGAGGAGTCGCGGGCGATCTTTAGTCTGGTGGCGGCCAGTGGCGTCGAGGTGGAGCAGGTGTCTGTGGACGAGGCTTACCTGGATGCCTCAGGCCTGAATCCCTCTTCGGACCCCGAGGAGGCGTTAGTGTCGGCCGTTCGGTGGGCCCGAGATCTGAAGGCCCGTATCCGCTTCGAGCGCCAACTGACCGCCAGCATCGGCATCGCCTCGAACAAGCTCATGGCCAAGGTGGCCAGCGACTGGGGTAAACCGGACGGATTGCTGCTCATTCCCAATCGCGATCGGGTCGCGTTCCTGCGTCCCTTGCCCGCGCGAACACTGCATGGGGTGGGGCGGGTGACTGAGGAAGTTTTGCAGAAAGCCGGCATTCGCACGGTGGGAGATATCCAAGACTATCCGGGCGATCTGAAGGCCCTGGTGGGTGCTTGGGGACCGATCCTCAAGTCTTTCTCAATGGGAATGGATGAGCGACCGCTTTCCCAGGATGACACCATCAAGAGCATCAGCAGTGAGAATACCTTTTCCGAAGACACCGCCGATCGCCCCGTGTTGCGGAGTGTCTTGAGAGAGCAGGCCGATGAACTGTCCGCCAAGTTGCAGCGCCACGGGATTTCCGCTCAGACGGTGCAGGTAAAGGTGCGCTACAGTGATTTCTCCACTCTGACCCGGCAATTTTCCGTCGATGAACCCGTGGCCACAGCCCGGGATTTGTATCGCTTGGCTTGCTGGCTCTTGGCGCGGCATCAGTTGGTGCACCGCCCCCTGCGTTTGCTGGGTCTCGGGGTGAGTGGACTGGTCGAAAACCGCGGGCGGCAAATGGTTTTTGACTGGAAGCCCGACACGCATCGCTTGAACCCGACAGGGTCCACCGGCTAGACCGGGCCAGATGCCGTTGATCACATCTCTCTTTCGATGGGCACCGGTGTGTCTGGTTTTGATCCTTCTGGGTGGCGGGTGTTCCACTCCGTTTTCTGCAGTGTCGGTCAACCCTCTTCGCAAGAGTCGCCCCGTGATTAATTTTAACCGCTTCCCATCATCTGGGTCGGTGCGTAGTTTTCCCCGTCCTTTTTCCAAACCAACATGAGCAAGCAGTTCTTCCCCAAGATCGGCCGGATCGCCTACGAAGGTCCGGATTCCAAGAATCCCCTGGCCTTCAAGCATTTCAATGCGGATGAGGTGGTCGAGGGCAAGACGATGCGCGACCACATGCGTTTCGCCGCGGTCTATTGGCACACCATGCGCGGCACCGGCGGCGACATGTTCGGCTGGGGAACCGCCGAGCGCTCCTGGAACACCGGCGAGTGCTCCACCAAGGATGCGATCACGCGGGCACGTGCGTTCTTCGAGTTCGCCTCCAAGCTGGGCGTTTCCTACTACGCCTGGCACGACCGCGACCTCGGCTCCCACGGCAAGAACCTCAAGGAGGCCAATGTGCAATTTGATGCGGTCGGCAACGAATTGAAGAAGCTCCAGAAAGACACCGGCATTGGTCTGCTCTGGGGTACGGCTCAGAACTTCGTCCACCCGCGCTACATGCACGGTGCGGCCACGAGCTGCAATGCCGATGCCTTCTGTTTCGCCGCAGCGCAGGTGAAGAAAGCCATGGAGTGGACCCACGAGCTGGGCGGTTTGGGCTACGTGTTCTGGGGCGGACGCGAAGGGTACTCGTCGCTGTTGAACACCGACATGAAGCGCGAATTGGACCACTTGGGCCAGTTCATGCACATGGCCGTCGACTACAAGAAGAAGATTGGATTTAAGAGCCCGTTCTATATTGAGCCCAAGCCCAAAGAGCCGACGCGCCATCAGTATGACAGCGACGCGGCCTCCTGCCTGAACTTCCTGCGGGAATACGGCCTGCTCGAGCACTTCAAGCTCAACATCGAGGTCAACCACGCGTTGCTGGCCGGCAAGACCATGGAACATGAACTCGAAGTCGCGGGCGCTGCCGGAGCGCTCGGGTCCATCGATGCCAACATGGGCGATTACTTTTTGGGCTGGGACACGGACCAATTCCCTACCGACATTTACCTGACGGCCAAGACCATGCTCACCGTGCTCAAGTACGGCGGTCTCACCACCGGTGGCGTGAACTTCGATGCCAAGGTCCGCCGCGAGAGCTTCCAGGCCGACGACTTGTTCATCGCTCATATCGCGGGCATGGACACCTTCGCCCGCGGTCTGAAGATCGCCGCCGCCATCCGCAAGGACGGCCGCATCGATGCCTTCGTCAAGAATCGCTACCGCACCTGGGATTCGGGCATCGGCGCCAAGATCGCGGCCGGCAAGGCCTCCTTCACGGACTGCGAGAAGCATGCGCTGGCCTTGGGCAACGTTTCCGGGCTCGAGTCCGGTCGTCAGGAGCTCCTGGAAGCCATGTTCAACGAATTCATCCGCTGATCGCGGGGCTACCCGTTGGGGTGGCTGCAGAAGGGCCGGAGTTTCTCACCCATGAGGACTCCGGCCTTTTCTTTGTCGATGAATCACCTCACGCCGGAGTTTTCGTTGGATGGGGTATCGACCTCCGGTGCGAGATCCTGCCACTCTTTTCCGACAAACTGCCAATTCTCCCATGACCTCCGACTGCACCGTCTTTGGTACGCTGCCCGATGGCCGCGAAGCCCACCTTTTTGTATTTCGCAACCCCAACGGCACTGCGCTGAAATTCACCAACTACGGCCTGCTGGTGACCGAACTGCATACCCGAGACCGTCATGGAAAGCTCGGGAATGTGGTGTTGGGCTTCGATACTCTGGCTCGGTATCTCCAGGGGCATCCGTTCTTCGGGTGCATCGCTGGACGGTTTGCCAACCGCATCTCCCAGGGCCGCTTCTCGCTCGACGGCAAGGACTACGTCTTGGCCACCAACAACGGGGCGAACCATTTGCATGGTGGCTTGGTGGGATTCGACAAGAAGCTCTGGACGGCAGGCCCCATCCAGACCACTCCGGATGCGATCTCCGTAGATCTCACTTATACCAGTCCCGATGGCGAAGAAGGTTACCCCGGAGCCCTGACGGTCACGGTGACCTACACATTGACCCGAGATGATGTGTGGCGCATCGACTATCGGGCCACCACCGATGCTCCAACCATCCTCAACCTCACAAACCACAGTTTCTTCAATCTGGCGGGATTTGGCGATGTGCTGTCTCACGAATTAGAAGTCGCCGCGGACCAAGCCACCGAAGTGGACAGTGGTCTGATTCCCACCGGGAAGCTGTTGCCAGTCCTCGGCACGGCCCTGGACTTCACTCAGCCCACTGCCATCGGCGCCCGCGGGATGAATACCGGTCTGACGCCGCCCGGCTACGATCATAATTTTGTCCTCCGCCATGGAGGCAAGAGTTTCGGCCTCGCTGCTCGCGCGTTCGAACGCAGCCAGGGTCGCATGATGGAATGCCATACCAGCCAACCGGGTGTCCAGTTATGGACCTTTAACCGGACGCCCGAGGCATTGGTTTGCACTGGCGGCGTGCCGGTGCCCAAGCATGGCGGGTTCTGCCTGGAGACGCAGAACTTCCCAGATGCCATCCACCATCCTGAGTTCCCTTCCTGCGTCTTGCGGCCGGGTGAGGTGTTCACCAGTCGCACTGAGTACCGCTTTGGGACCTGCTAAGTCGTGTTGGCCCAGGCGTCTTGGAATCAGCCCGGAGGCCAGTTCATTGGACGCTTACCGAGCAGGTGGCAATGGAGGTGAGGGACACTTTCCCCACCGTCGAGGCCATGGTTGATCACCAGCCGGTATCCGCTGGATTCTAGTCCCAAGCTGCGGGCCACATCCGCCGCCTTCAGCAGCAAGTGTCCCAATAGGGCTTGGTCATGGACCAAAGCTTCTCCGATTCGAGGGATCGCTTTTTTGGGGATCACCAGCACATGCACCGGCGCCTGCGGTTGGATATCGTGGAAGGCTAAAACCTGATCGTCCTCATAGACGATCTTGGCCGGGATTTGGCGGGCAATAATACGTTCAAACAGCGTCATAGGCTCAGGCAAAAAGGGTTCGGTTGCCATCGGACAGTGCGGAAAGACTTTGGGGCTCGGGGCACTTTGAAGGAGCAGGGTCGTCAGTGATGGGGCTCAAGGCAATGCAGGGCTTTTCCAGAATGCCATTTGACCCAGCGACCCATGGCTTCCTAGGTTGTTGAGAGTTCAACAACTATCATTTATGAGCACTACCTACGTTCCCCTCATCAGCTCCGGCGTTGCCGGTCCGCTGGGTGTCCTCCACTTGCCGCGCCTGTGGCTCAAAGCCTCGCTGGAGGCCCGCAACAAGAACGCCCCGGGTTATCCGGCCCTTTCCAATGGGTACGACTCCATGGTGCTGAGCGCTCTCGGCCTGGACACCGAGTCTGTCCGGAAATTCATCGCAGAGCTGCATCCGACCTATCCTCAGTTCGAGGCGTGGATTCAGACGCAGCCCGGCGTGAACCTGACGGTGGGTAACATTCACCAACTGAATGTCTCCATCGCTGGTTACATCCACACCCCGGACGTGCGCACGTCGATCCTGTCGGCCAACGGCATCCCTGATAACGGCACCGTCAAGCCCGACGCGATTAGTCTCAATGACCTGGATGACTGGTTGGAGTTCCACCAAGCCGTTCTGAAGTGAGCGGTAGGGTCTAATTTTTAGACTGTCTTCGATACGGGGTGCCCTTGGAAACCGGGGGCACCCCGTTCGTTTGGAACTCGGCCGGAACGATTCAGTGGGGAGGGAAGGGATGGCGTGGCGGAAGAAGACGCAGCCAGCGCGACCGATCCAATTGAATCGTTTCGGCTCAGGGCAGGATTAATTCGGCGGGCAGCCGGGCGATGTGTTCATCGGGCATTCGGGAGTCCTCGGAGCCAGGAGCCGGGATGGTTCCAGCAACATGGCCGTCGGCGAACCAGGTTTCGGCACGATGGGAGTGCCGGAAGTGGACGGTCGGTCCTTCGAGATCGAAGTAGTAGAACTCCTCAAGCAATGGGTGGTCTGGAGAGGCAGGGGGCTGGAAGTCGTTGACCTGAGCGCAATCGGCGAAAATGGCGCACCCCGCGGGAGAGCGCAGTGTGGCGATGGCGATCCCGGAAGTGCCCCGGGTGCCGACCCTCAGGTTGTAGCCGTAGCCGAAGGCCGCGCCACGGGCTTTGCTCTTAAAGCGGGGATTGGCACGGTTGAGGGCAGGGCAGACTTCGACGCCGCGCGACTGGAGGTAGGGCCACAAGGCTCCGGTGTTCGGATCAAAGCGGCGTTCGCCTTCTGCGCC
>SYMJ01000074.1 GCA_005805505.1 Verrucomicrobiales bacterium
CTTGTCGATTTCGTCAATGTAGACGATGCCCATCTGGGCCCGACGCACATCGAAATCGGCCGCCTGGAGCAGGCGCAGGATAATATTCTCAACATCCTCACCGACATAGCCGGCCTCAGTGATGACGGTGGCATCGGCGATGGCAAAGGGGACGTCGAGCACCTTAGCCAGCGTTTTGGCCAGTAGCGTCTTGCCGCAACCCGTCGGCCCCAGCAGCAGGATGTTGCTCTTCTCAATCTCCACCGCACCCGGGTCATCGGGTGTGGCGGACGTAGTCTCGCCACCGGCCGCGGACCGAGCGGCCGCCGTGACCCGCTTGTAGTGGTTGTACACCGCAACGCTGAGGGTGCGCTTGGCACGGTCTTGCCCAATGACATGCTGGTCCAACTGCCGCTTGATCTCTGAGGGTTTCGGGATCCGCAGGGTGGGCACCGATTGCTTTTCAGTTTCGGAACGGGATTCCTTCTCGAGCACCCCGCTGCAAACGCCGACACAGGCATCGCAGATGTACACACCGGGGCCCGCAATCAGCCGTTTCACTTCGGCTTTCGATTTGCCACAGAAACTACACATTGTGATCTGGGTTGCGCGTGCCATGAGCCTTGAACATCGGGTCTCGGACCAATACTGCCAATGAATTCCTGCTGAATACGCAACCCGGATGCCGTGCCCGGCGAGCCAACCCGATAGGGGTCTTGGGTTCACCCGAGAGCACGGCCCCGTCAATTCGCTCAGGCCTTAGGATCGGGAGTGATGGGATCAGGAGTGATCAAGGTCGGCACTTCCTTACGGCTGCTGACCACCTCATCGACGAGACCGAACTGACGGGCCTCCTCGGACGACATGAAGTTATCGCGGTCGCAAGCGCGCTCCACCGCCTCGTAGGGCTGACCCGTGTGCTTGGAGAGGATGGTGTTCAGTCGCTCCTTGAGCTTCAGCATGAACTTGACGCGGATCTCTACGTCGCTGGCCTGACCTTCTGCGCCGCCAAGCACTTGATGGATCATGATGTTGGCGTTGGGCAAAGCGAACCGCTTGCCCTTCGTGCCACCGGCCAGGAGAACGGCTCCCATGCTCGCGGCCTGACCGATGCAGTAGGTGTTCACGTCACAGGTCAGCCATTGCATCGTGTCATAAATGGCCAGACCCGCGGTGACACTACCGCCGGGGGAGTTGATGTAGAAGTGGATGTCCTTCTTGGGATCGGTCATCTGGAGGAAGAGGAATTGAGCCACGATGACGTTGGCCACCATGTCATCGACTGGCGTTCCCAGGAAAATGATCCGGTCGACCAGGAGGCGGCTGTACAGATCGTAGCCCTTTTCACCGCGGCCCGTCTGCTCGATGACGTACGGAATATTAACAAAATTGCGCATGGTTAGTCTTTCAGGTTACGAGGCTAAGGTTGACCCCGGAGAGCGTCAAGGAACCCGGCCCTCCGTCGCTACGCCCACCCGGAACCTTTGGGATCGACCCGCAAACGCTACTGACCACAGTCTGCCCCTGGTTGTCAGTGGTGCTCTGAATCAGGAACCGCGCCGAATCCAAACCCTGAACGGACCCATCCTCCATGGACTGACCGTGTCTCAAGCCTCCTCAAAAACCCTCACCCAACCGCTCCAACTCCGGCATGCCTACGGGTTTGCCATGTTCAACGCGCTCTCCTTCCAGGTGATTCTTGGCGGGCCGATGGTCCTCTACGCGAAGTCCCTTCATGCCAATGCCACCATTCTTGGGGTGGTTGCCGGAATGATGCCCCTGCTCACCATCACCCAGATTCCCGCGGCCGCCTATCTCGACCGCATCGGCTACAAGCGCTTCGTCGTGTCCGGATGGACCGCGCGCATCGTCTTCGCTTTCCTGATGGCCCTAACTCCCCTGAGCGGGGCTTGGATCGGCCACGACGCACAACTCATTCTACTTCTGTCCCTGCTCTTCGGCTTCAACCTGTGCCGTGGAATCGCCAGCAGCGCCTGGCTGCCATGGATTACCGGCTTGGTACCCCTTGAGTTGCGCGGACGCTACCTGGCGGGTGACCAGGCCGCTTCCAATGGGGCCAGCCTGCTCTGCTTCCTGATCGTGGCCACCCTTCTTGGGGCCGGAGGTTTCCTTCCATCGCCTGCGCAACCTTGGCAATTCATGATTGCCTTCACCTTTAGTGGAATCATGGGTGTGGCCAGTCTCAGCTTTCTGCGGCAAATGCCCGACACGCCTGTGCCACCCCACGAGCGCTCCGGAACCGCGCGAGTTCCCTGGGCGGCCATCGCAGCGCACCCGCCGTTCCGAAAACTGCTGGAACTCAATGCCGTATGGTCGCTGGCTTATGGCGGACTCACCACGTTCGTGGTCGCCTTCCTGAAAAGCGGAACCGACCTTCCCGATGGGTCCATCTTGGTCTTGATGGCAGTGCAATTCCTCGGCGGACTCGGTGCCTACTGGTTCGGTGGCCGCCGTTTAGATCTCCATGGCAGCAAACCCGCTTTGGGCTTCATCATGCTGGCTGGGGTCTTGGTCGCCGGCGGCTGGTTCCTCATGGCAGCCCGGATCTGGACGCCCCGCATCCCGTTGGTGCTGACATTCATCGTTCCATTGGGGTTGCTCAACGCCCTGCACTCAGCGGCCAACAATCGATTGGCGATGGCCATCGTGCCGCGCCTGGGCCGAAACCACTTCTTCGCTCTCTTCATGGTGGTTTGGCAGGTGACGCTCGGCCTTTCGCCGGTGCTGTGGGGATTGCTCATCGACACCGTCGGCGGATTTCGGTCGCTGGCCCTAGGGCTAGAATGGAACCGCTACAGTCTGTTCTTCGGTTTGGTCATGGTGAGCTTCCTGGTCGCCTTCCGGGCTAGCCTGCGGCTGGAAGAACCTCAGGCAGCGGGTGTGGAAACCCTGCTCAGGGATCTCTTCATTCAGGAACCCCGGCGGCTCTTCACCCGAGCCTTGGGTCGAAATGATTGACCGGAACGAATTCTGTGGGGAGACCCCGGGGTTGCGTGACCGATTCTTTGGCAAGAGGAGGCAAGAGCCAGAATCTGTCCCTGCTAGGGCCCTGCTAATACTCGTTCTTGAAGCCCGTCACGAGCGGACAAACAACGCACGGGCGGCAAAAGGCTTAGCTGGCACGATTGATCGGATAGAATCGTTCCGGTCAACCGAAGCCCCCGCAGTCGGCAAGACCGGCCGGCCGGACCCGGCACGAGTTTCCCAGACCCATCCACCCCGGCCAGGGAAAACCCCAAGAAAAGCCCTGATTCACGGCTTGGCATCCTCGGTGCTTTACCAGATCTCACTGATCATGATGAATCGAGCGTACACCAACGACCCGCTGTGGATCTCCCTCGTCGACCAATTCCGGGAGGCGTGTGTGCTGCGACGCAACGGCCGACACGACGAATCCGAGCATCTCCTCCAGACCGAATTGCCCAACAAGATCGCTGCCTGGTCCAAGCAACCCATGCCCGTGGCACCGATCGCCGGAACGCCCTCGAAACCATGTTCCAAGAAGAACAGCGGCGGGTCGAAGAAGCGTTCTTTGTGCAGAAACTCGTCGCCACGCAAATCGAGGAGCAACTTTTGCCCAAGCTCTGCTTCATGATCGCCGAGGAGATCCGGGACGTAGTCCGGGCGGAGGCTCAGGCCGGAAAAGGATTAGTCGAAACCCTATCACGTCGAAGGACCCAGTCCCCCGCCCGCCCCAGGGTTCAGTTCGACGATGTCTCCTCAGAAGACGAATCCCAGCTCCAGGCGGCCTGAGCGAATCGATGGCTGGGGTTTGCGATGGCGGGAATTACTGGATATCCCCAAAAGCCATCACTCGATGAATTTCTTTCCTAGGGCCCTTCTCAGGGCTCTTCTCTGAGCCCGTTTATTCTGGGCCCTAGGATTTTGCCGGCGCTGTCTGCGGTCCTAATCCTGGAAAACCGATTAGTCGACTGTGTCCATCTGGACACCCGGGCAGAACTCTGCCGAGGCCATACGCCGGCGGCTACCGGTCACGCGCGTCTCGTTCACCGGGTTAGGCCGAAGCATGCGCTTCTGACGTTCGCGGTCTCCCGCTCCCCGGACCACCGGAATGGGCAAACCGGTGTTAATGTCCAGCCCGGTCACGTACATCGCAGCCGATCCGGTCATGGGCAGGGGGATGAAGTCCTGCACCTGCTGGAGGTTCCACTTCTCGTCTTTGAGGAACTGCTCCACCGCTCCCATCTCCTTCTCGGTGCATCCAGGGAAGCTCGAGATGAAGTAGGGCACGAGGTACTGTTCCTTGCCCGCCTGCTCGCTCAAATCAAAGAACTTGTCCATGAAGGCCGGGAAGTCGCCGGCCGGTTTGCGCATCCGACGCAGCACAGCAGGATCCATGTGCTCCGGTGCCACCTTCATGTGACCCGAGACATGGTGCTGAACGAGCTCCTTCATGTATTCCGGGGTTCGCAGCGCGACATCCATGCGAATGCCGGACTGGACGAAGACATGCTTTACCCCGGGCTGGGTGCGGGATCCCTTGAGGAGATCGAGGCCGGCCTTTTCGTTGATCTCGAGCACCGGGCAAATCGAAGGCCAGAGACAACTGGGACGGTGACACTTCTTGCACTCTTCGGCGTGGCCGTTGCGGGCACCATAAAGATTGGCCGTGGGTCCACCCAAGTCGGACACCGTTCCACGGAAAGTGGGCGAGGATGCCAGCTTGCGGATTTCCTTGAGCACCGAGTCGATGCTGCGGCTGGAGAGGAACTTGCCCTGGTGGAATCCGAGTCCGCAAAAGGTGCACCCGCCCGGACAGCCCCGCGATACAATGATGGAGTCCTTGATGGTGGCGAAACCGGGAACGGGCTCCGTGTAGCTGGGATGCGAGGTCCGCATGAAGGGCAACTCATACAGGGCGTCCAGGTCGGGGCCGTCGACCGGGAATGCAGGTGCCTCCTGCAACAAGGCCCGTTTGCCGTGCATCTGCACCAACCGACTACCGCTGTACGGGGTTTGCTGGGCCTCGACCACCTTGGTCAGGCGCATCAAGTGGTTCTTGTCGGCCTGAAGCTCCTCCCAGGAAGGCAGGATGATGCAGTCCGAAAGATCTGCTGCAGCCGCTGCCTTGCTGCCCAAAAAGATCGCCGTGCCGCGGATGCCGGAGAAGTCCCGATCGCCAGACTGAAGGCGGCTGACGATCTCACGCACCGCCGACTCGCCCATGCCGTAGACGAGCACGTCGGCCTTGGCGTCGGCCATGATGGAGGGCTTGAGCTTGTCTTCCCAGTAATCGTAATGGGCCACGCGGCGCATGGAGGCCTCCATGCCACCCAGCACCACGGGAGCACCAGGAAAGGCCCGACGGGCCATCTGGGAATAGACCACCGCTGCATGGTTGGGGCGACGTCCCGGAACCCCGCCGGCACTGTACACATCGTCCTTCCGACGATGCCGGGCGGCCGTGTAGTTCGAGAGCATCGAATCGAGGTTGCCCGCGGTGATGCCCACAAACAACCGGGGTGCCCCCATGCCCTGGATGGACTGGATGTCCTTCCAATCGGGTTGGGCGATGATGCCCACGCGCAGGCCCATGTTTTCCAAAACTCGACCGATCATCGCCGAACCGAACGACGGATGGTCGACATACGCATCGCCCGTGATGATGAGTACATCCAGTTCAGACCAGCCCTTGGCGGTCATTTCCTCACGGGTCATCGGCAAGAAGCCGTTGTCAGAAATCTGGGAACCGCGCGCTTTGCTGGGAGTCACAGCCATATTGATAGGAGCAAAGCCCACCTCCGCCCAGATGGCAACCAATAGAAGACCAAATTGGTCTGATTCAAAACCCATTCTCAAAGGGCCGGCCTCACCTATCGCGGAGGGGGCGGTCTCACCTATTTTTAGAGTGGCAGAGTCGCGGAGCTGGCGCTCGGGATAGGTGCCTCGAGGGGCTCTGCGGAAACGGTCCTACGCACGCAGGGAACGTTGGGGCCAGTTGGGCTTTCGCGCGGCCGCGCGAGGGGGGGATCAGGATGTCGACGTTCCGATGCTCGCTCCGGCCCGATCCCGCTGCCGCTTCGTGAAGGCGCAGGAAGGGTCTGGATAGGTGAGGCGTTCGGAGTGCCCCAACGAGGCACCGCATACCAGCCCGGGGTAAAACCCCGGGTATGGCGCACAACCGGAGCGTTCTGAAAGAACGCCGCATACACCCCGGGGGCTCTCACCTGTTTTGCGGCGGCCGAGTGCCAGGGCTGGCGCTCGGGATGAGGGCCTCGAGGGGCGCCGCCGGTTAGCGGTCCGAACCGCAGGAGAACAATTTCAGAAGGGGCCTACGTTCGGCGAAAGCATTCCTGATACAATCGGCTCCGCCCGGGCGAAGGCCTATTGGAAAAACCCGCGGATGGCCGTGATCACCCAATCGACTTGGTCGTCGGTGAGTTCAGGATACATGGGCAAGGGTTGAATGCGCCTGCTGACCGCTTCGGCCACCGGATAATCACCGGGCTGGCCGCCTTGATCGGCGTAGCAACGCTGGAGGTGCAAGGGCACCGGATAGTAGATGAGCGTGGGAATGCCCGCGGCTTCGAGGTGCTTTTGAAGAGCATCCCGTTGATCGGTGAGCAACGCATACACATGCCACACGTGAGTATTGCCGGAGGCGACGACAGGCAACTCGACGGGCAGGCCGGCCAATCCGGCCGAATACCGAGCAGCAATCTCGGCTCGGCGTTGATTCCAACGGGCCAGGTGCGGGAGCTTCACGCGGAGGATCGCCGCTTGAAGTTCATCGAGCCGTGAATTGAACCCGTGCAAGTCGTGGTAGTAGCGCTTCTCGATGCCGTGGACGCGCAGCATCCGCAGCTTCTTGGCGAGGGCCGGATCTTGGGTAATGCACATGCCACCATCGCCGTCGGCCCCGAGGTTCTTCGTGGGATAGAAACTGAGGCAGCCAATACGACCGATACCCGCGAGGCCTCGGCCTTCCCACGTCGCACCGATGGCTTGAGCACAATCCTCTACCAGCGACAGTCCGTGGCGCTCGCACAAGGGCAAAAGGTCCCCGAGCGGCGCGGCCTGACCGAAGAGATGCACCGGCAACAAGGCCTTGGTGCGCGGCGTGATGCGCCGGGCCACGTCGGCCGGATCCAGGGTGAAGGTCCGTGGGTCAATGTCGGCGAAAACCACCTTGGCCCCCAGCTGATGAATGCTCTCGGCCGGGGCAATGTAGGTGAAGGGTGTCGTGATGACTTCGTCGCCAGGACCAATGTCGAGGGCCTTAAGAGCCAGCGTCAGCGCGTCGGAGCCAGAATTGACACCGATGCCATGGGCGGCTCCGCAGAAGGTCGCCACCTCTTGTTCGAGGGCTGCGACATTGGGGCCCAGGATGAAGTGGCCAGCATCGATGACCGCAGTGACGGCGCGCAGCAACTCCTCGCGCAAGGGGGCGGTCTGTGCTCCGGGATTCAGGAAGGCAATCGGGGTCATCGGTTGGGACCTCATCGGAGGGGGCGAAGAGATTGGCTGAACTGGGAAGACACTCGTCTCAGAAATAGCCCGCCTTCTTGCGGTCTTCCATGGCGGCCTCGCTGGCCTTGTCATCGGCTCGGGTACCCCGCTCGGTGACCCGGGCTGCGGCCACCTCGCCGATGATGTCGTCGACCGATTCGGCCGGGCTCTCGATCATGCCCGTGCTAATCATGTCAGCAATGGTCCGCACCCGGACCACCAGGGACTGGACCGGTTCGTTGGGCTTGGGGCGCCCGCCCAAGTAGGGATCGGGACGGGACACGTCCGTGTGCGGCGGCGGAACCGGCAGCCACTGTCCTCCCCGTCGGAAACAATCCCGGCGGTGGCTGAAATAAATGTTGGGCACCTCGAGACGCTCCTGGCGGATGTATTCCCACACGTCCATCTCGGTCCAGTTAGACAACGGGAACACGCGCATGTTTTCGCCCGGATTGAGGCGGGCGTTGTAGAGGTTCCAGATTTCCGGGCGCTGGTTCTTCGGATCCCATTGGCCAAAGGCGTCGCGGAAGCTGAAGAAGCGCTCCTTGGCCCGGGCCTTCTCTTCGTCACGGCGGGCCCCGCCGATGCAGCAGTCGAAACGAAACTCCTCGATGGCGCCGAGCAGCACCGGAATTTGCAACTGGTTGCGGCTCAACTGACCCGGTGTCGGGGTGACAAAGCCTTTGGCAACGCCTTCATCGACGGTGCGAACAATGAGCTTGGCCCCCAGTTGCAGGGCGCGGCGATCGCGAAACTCGATGAGCTCGGGAAACTCATGGCCCGTCTCCACGTTGAGGAAGGGCATCGGCAGGTCGGAGGGCCGGAAGGCCTTCTCGGCCAGGCGCAGGAGGCAAATCGAATCCTTGCCGCCGGAAAACAGCAGGGCCGGTCGTTCGAATTCGGCGGCCACCTCGCGCATGATGTGGATGGCCTCGGTCTCGAGGTACTGGAGGTGGTCGAGTTGGTAGCTTCTCATGGAAGGCGGGCTCAGGTCAGAATGAGGCAGAGTGTTAGGCAGGTTCAGACCGAGGCAACGGCCTTGCCACCCCAGGCGGCATGCAAACCGCACTCCCGTTTGTCGTCAGCCTTAGCCGGATCGAAGTAATCCCACTCGTTGGGCAAATCGTTCTCCTTCAAATAGGCCTCCATCTGGGCGTCGCTCCAGTAGAAGAGCGGGCTCAGCTTGAGTGATCCGAAATTGCCGTCGGGGCTGACAATGTCGAGGCCGGCTCGGTTGGGGTTCTGGACTTGTCGCAACGCGGTGATCCAAACCGTCGGCGCCAACTCGCGCATGCCGCGCTGGAAGGGCTCGAGCTTCATCACGGTGCTGAAGGCCTTGATGCGCTCTTCATTCTCCGGGGTGGGCTCGGGCATGCCGCCGTCCACGGCATCATAGTGGGCGGCCGTCTTGCGCGGCAGGTAGGCCTTGATGTTGAGCTTCAGGCGCGCTCGGAGCACCTCGGCATGATGGTAAGTGGCCGAACGGTTGTAGCCGTGATCGACCCACAGCACGGGGATGTCGGGCTGGAGCTGGGTCACCAAGTGCAAAATCACCGCCTCGTACGGACGGAAGTTGGTCGAGACGATGGCCCGTCCGCCCGAGCGCTCCAAACCCCAGCGGACGATGTCCAGCGGGGACTGGGACTTGAGGGCGGCGTTGGCGGCTTGCAGTTCAGCGGGAGTCATCACCGGATAAGGCAGAGGTGCAGAAAGGCTAGAGGATCGTCGCCGTGAAGTCGTTCAGGCGGTGACGGCGTGAGTCTCGGTCGGCTGCTCAGACCAGAAGACTCGGGCGACCCAATCGCCAAATCGTTCACCCACGAGTCGCTCAGACTTGTAGCGGATCAGGAGCGGTCGCAGTTCGGTCTCCGTCTCGGTTTCCTTCAGGCTTTCCTTCCAGATGCGGTTGAGGCGAGTCCCGGTGCTGTTGCCACCTAGCCAAACTTGATAGCGGCCAGGGCCTTTGCCCACGAACCCGATCTCAGCCATGTACGGACGCGCGCAGCCGTTGGGGCAACCAGTCATGCGGATGATAATCTCCTCCTCGTTGAGGCCGACCTCGGTGCACAGGTCTTGGATACGCTCAAGCAGCGAGGGCAGGAAGCGCTCGGACTCAGCCAATCCTAGTCCACAGGTGGGCATCGACGGACAGGACATCGCGGCCGCATGCAACACGCCGGCCTGCTTCTCGGTCTTCACGCCATGCTCGTGGAGCAGCGCGGTGATAGACTCCTTGTCCGCGTCGGTGACATTGGCCAGCACGACATTCTGGTTGGCCGACAGGCGGTATTCCACGCTGTCAAACTGCTCAGCCACGCGGCGCAGGGCGGTCTTCTGGCGGCGGGTGTCGGTGTCCTTCACACGGCCCGACTCGACGAAGAGGGTCAGGAACCAGCGGCCATCTGCGGCCTTCTGCCAACCGTAGGCGTCGGTGGTGGTGACGAACTGCGCCGGCTTGGCCGGCTGAAATTCAATGCCCGCACGACGGGCCACCTCGTCGCGGAACCACTCCACGCCCTTCTCCTGCAAGACGTACTTGAGGCGGGCGTGCTTGCGGTCGGTACGGTCGCCGAAGTCGCGGAAGACGGTGAGCACGGCCTTGGACACCTCGATTAACGCGGAGCGCGGGAAGAAGCCGACGACGTCGGCGAGGCGCGGGTAGGTGACGGTGTTGCCATGACTGCGACCCATGCCGCCGCCGGCGATCAGAGTGTAGCCGACCAGTTCGTCATTCTGGATGACGGCGATGAGTCCCATGCACTGGGTGAAAATGTCGATGTCGTTCACCGGCGGGATGACGAAGCCCACCTTGAATTTCCGGGGGAGGTAGGTCTTGCCGTAGAGCGGGTCAACGAAGTCTTTGTTCTCGGCGTCGTCCAAGTTGAGCTGCACGCCATCGATCCAAATGGAGTGGTAAGCCTTGGTTTGCGGGAGCAGGGCCTCGGAGACCTTACTGGAATCTTCGAACACTTGCTGACGGGCGGCACTAATCGCGGGCATGGGCGAGGCCATGACGTTGCGGTTCACGTCGCCGCAGGCCGCGAGGGTGTCGATCATGGCCTGGTTAATCTCGCGCATGAGCGGGCCGAGGCGATCTTTGACGACACCATGGAACTGGACGCTCTGCCGAGTCGTGAGGCGCAGGGTGTTGTTGGCACGCTGGGTGGCTAGGTCGTCCAAGGCGATCCACTGCCGGGCGCTCAAGACGCCGCCGGGGATGCGGCCGCGAATCATCCAGATGTACTGTTTGCCGATCTTGCGCAGGTCGCGGTCGTCCTGCTGGTAGATGCCGTGAAACTTGAGAAACTGCTCGTCGTCTGCCGAGAAGCAGGCGGCGGCTGTGTCGGCAAGCGTGGCGGCGATGTTCCCAGCCAAGGTCGGGATCGCCGTCTTCAGTTCTTCGTTGCGGCTGGGCTTTTTTTCAGGGGTGGCAGCGGTGCTCATTTCCAAAACGCCTGTTTTTTCGTGAAGCGACAGGCAGACATATTATCGCTCATGGCGGCTCCGAATCAATCGCGGAAAACACGAATACCCGACGTTTTCATTGGAGTTTAAGAAATCTCTAAAACTGTGATGGAACTCTCGATCCGCGAGAGCTGAGTCAGGGGGTCCGCGGATATCGCCGGTGGGGGCGATGCTGATCCTGCCGAATTTCGGTTTGCCGCTGGTATCGCCCGTCCGCCAGATTGTCGTCATGCAATCGACGTTCACGGGGCCGGTCTATGTGGTGGGAGACAACATCGACACCGACCAGATTATCCCGGCCCAGTTTCTTAATTTGATACCGACGATTCCCGAAGAGTACGAGAAGCTCGGTGCGTATGCGCTGTGGGGACTGCCCGATTCTCTCTACACGACACGCTTTGTGAAGGAAGGCGCGTTGGACACGGAGTTCCCCATCATCATCGCGGGCCGAAATTTCGGATGCGGTAGCTCTCGCGAGCACGCTCCGATCGCAATGGGTTCAGCCAACTGCGAGGTCGTGGTGGCCGAGAGTTACGCTCGCATCTTCTTCCGGAACTGCGTGGCGACGGGTGAAATTTATCCGGTGGAAACTGAATTTAACCTCCGGGACCAGTTCAAAACGGGCGATGTGGCGACGGTAGATATTAACACCCAGACCATCCTCCATCACGGTACCGGAAAGAGCTATCCGCTGAAGTCCCTGGGCGAGGTCCGGCCGGTGATTGATGCGGGCGGGATCTTCGACTACGCCCGCCAGAGCGGCATGATCGCGCAGAAGGCCTGAGCTTGGGACATCTGAGGACTGGGGATCCAGCTACACGCGGTGCCGGGGTTTTCTTCAGAGGCACGTTGTTCAGAGGCATGTCATTCAAAGGCACGTCTTCGTGGGCTCCGCGGGCCGGGGTCTGCTGCCGCTTCGTGGAGGCGCAGGAGGGCTCTGGGGAGGTGTGGCGTTCGGAGTGCCCCAACGGGGCACCGCATACCAGCCCGGGGTGAAACCCCGGGTATGCCGAACAACCGGAGCGTTCTGAAGGAACGCCGCATACCCTCGGGTGCTCTGACCTGTTTTGCGGTGGCAGAGTGCCGGAGCTGGCGCTAGGGATCAGTGCCTCGACGGGGGCTCCGCGGGTCGGGTCCTGCGCTCGCAGGGAAACTCTGGGGAAGGATAAACTATTCGCGCTGCGCGCGAGGGGGTTTGTTGTTCGCTTCCTACGCTCGCTCCATCCCCGACCCGCTGCCGCTTCGTGGAGGCGCAGGAAGCCTCGGGGGAGGTGAGGCGTTCGGAGTGCCCCAACGGGGCACCGCATACCAGCCCGGGGTGAAACCCCGGGTATGCCGAACAACCGGAGCGTTCTGAAGGAACGCCGCATACCCTCGGGTGCTCTGA
>SYMJ01000075.1 GCA_005805505.1 Verrucomicrobiales bacterium
ATATCGCTGTTAGATCGCCAACAGAACATCATCCGTCGTGCCGGAATGTTAGGAATTCCGACGAACGAAACATCAAAATTATGTCCGAAATAAATTGGGCCGCGTTGTCCTGAAGCACTAGCGAGGGGTTGATCTCCAAAAATCCGACTAAGCTCCCAGACGTCCCCACCCACCACGGTATAACGAGCAGGAGTTGCTTTAGATCCATCGGTGTTAAATCCTTCTTGATAAATTAGTTCTTGAGAAAAACCAGAAAGTGGCAGTGCTAAGACAGCGGTTACAAAGGCCCTCTTTAAGATCAATTTTTTAAATCGGGAGGGAGAGGAAGAATCGATGGTGTCCATTTGGGCTTAGTTTAAGATTTTTAAAGATGAAGCGGCGGACTATTTCAGGAGAGGAAAGGGAAAGGGTGAAATATTCTTCTCTCGTTGGTTTCTTGTCAATGAGATTTTTAGATTTCTCGCCACTCAAGTTTTGCCAAAATGTTTATTACCGGAGAGGGGCTTGGACTGAGGGCCAGCCTCACCCTTGGTCCCTACCGCGACCCACTGAAGGCCCGCGACACCAAAACTTGCGTACCTGGGATGGGTTTAACCCGAGCTTAACAGCGGCCCCACCCACCGGGTTCACATCCTCGAGGCCAACGGCCCCAGCTACCGGCTCGAGGACGCCAAGGCACGGCTCAAACGCCGCTGAAATACGCCCCCGCCGGGGCGGCGCCTCCGCTCCGCTTCGGCTTCTTCCCGGCGCGGTTCCAGCTCCTCGGCCATAGGCTTGACCAAACCCTCCCGCCAAGCCCTCATACCCCAAAGGGTGCCGCACTTTTAGACCGCCACCTGCCGCACTATTGGACCGACTTTCACAGTTTCGTCCGATTGGGTGACAGGCCTCATTCATGGAGGAGAGGCAGCAACCACCCCAAAGGCATTCAGCGCCCTCGGGCGATCACTGGATCCGGGCCGAGGTGCGCTCCGACATCCAGCGTATGTCACGATTTCCCCGCTGCGTGGGCACTCCCTGGGGCATCGCGCCGAGCTTGGTCCGGCCGTCCACCCAGCGCTTGATCTCAGAGTGGCCGTCGGCGAAGGCGAAACCCGCCGCCCCGTTGTGGTACCATCCTGGCCAGTCGATCATCTTCTCGTCACCGTCACGCCAGACCCCGCCGGCGGGCGGGCCGATGATGGCAAACCCGGCGTCGTTGAGGCTCTTGTCGTCCTCGTCTAGGAAGATGATGGTGTTGGCGGGGCCGGGGTTCACGAAGTCGCCAAGCTTGCCGAAGCAGTACCAGGTCTTGTTGCGCGTATGTCCGTGGGACCCGTCGAGCCAGGGACCATCGACCGCCAAGCGACCCCGGGTGTCGGGGTTCGTGCCGACCGCCTGGCTCGCCGCGAAGGTGCGGGCCGACTTGACCTTACGACCCGATCCGCGGTCACGCGGAGCGGTGGAAAGCCCCATCCGTCGGTCGGCCGGGCAACTGTACATGGTGCTGCCCTTGCCGAGGTAGTTGGCCAGCAGCGAACGGTTCGGATCCTCGAGGATCTGGCTGTTGAATTCTTCGCCACCGCCACGACCCGCCTGGCCCGGGCACCAGTTGCGGCCGGGAGTCGTGTTGCCGTCGTCGGGGTTCGGCCAGAGGAGATCCTCGTGGTCGTGGGCGTATTGATGGGTCGCGAGGATCATCTGCCGCCCGTTGTTCATGCAGAAGATGCCCTGGGACTTGGCCTTCGATTTGGCCAACGCCGGCAGCAGCATTCCGGCGAGGATCGCGATGATGGCAATGACCACCAGAAGTTCGATGAGGGTGAAACCCGAGTGCCGAGGCCGACGTAGCTCAAGGCCCGGGACGGTGCAACGGGGGGGGGTGTTCATAGGGAATATGGGCATTGGTAAAACAATGTCCCAATTGAAAGTCAACACGAAACGCCAAGGCGTGTTTTTCCGCTTTTCCGGAAGGTTTCAACGTTCATGGATCCGGCCTGGACGCATCCCATGATGATGCCTGGAAGCGGGGTGTTCTGAGTTCTTGCCCGTTCTCTCGGTTTTGGATTGCGCCATCGTAGTGGTGGCGAGAGCGAGACACCTAGCGAGAAGGAGGGCAGATTCATTGCAAGGCATGGCCTCAAGCTACGCCACCAGCGGCTCGAGGCACTTCGATTCCAGTCGGGTGGTGTTCACAGATCCCGGTCCTGCTGCCTTGGCTGCGGCGTTCGCAACAAGTAGACATAAGCGCTGATTGCCACCACTAAGCCTACGGCTCCAAGTGAAAGCACAAAAGGCCTCCGTGGAAGAAGATTCAGGTCCAGCAACAAATGGCTGCCCAAGGCGATGCCACCTAATGCGCCCATTAGCATCCGCCAACGCGAGCGCCACGGACCGAGTACTAGGAACGAAAACACCGTGCCCAAGTAGAGCCCAACGTCCAGGCGCACATTCACGTCGCCCCGATGCCCGATGGCGTTTTGATAGAGTGCGCCCAGCAGGTGCAGGATCGCCGCAGTCTCGAAAATCCGACTGCCGCGGCGCAGGTCCAGACTGCGGGCGTTCTCTGTGGCCAGCATGAGGCCAAGAAACACGCCGCCATTCAACGCATAGGACAGAAACTGCAGGCGCTCGGCATCCAGCCAACCGGCGGCTGTAGTTTTCAGGCCCAGCATGCTCAGCGTGGGGCCGTTGCCGGCCATTACATCCAGCGTCGCAATGATGGTGGCCACCGCCACCAGATGGAATGGAAGACCCCAGCGCACGTGTCCGAATCGCTCAAACAACAGGCCGATGAAGGCGAAACCCGCCAGCGGCAAGGTCCAGAGTGCTTGAATCTCCGGCCTGCGCCCGAGCCAGTTGAACTGCATCAGAAGGCTGAGAAAAGTCACCGCCCCCAGTAGACATGAAGTCCAAGCGAAGCCGGTGAGACGCAGTCGGGCCAGCGCGATTACGGACAGGACCAGTGCCGTGAAGCAGGACGCAAGCACCTGTGCATTGGTGAAGTCATTGGGGAACAATTGCCGCACATCGGCGGCGCTCTCACTTAGCAAACCGATCCCGGTGAGAGCCGCCAGCATGGCCGGCACCAAGGACAATACCGCGCCCGCCAGAAACGCCGCAGAGGCCAGAGCCTCCTTGCGCCACTCGGCAAGCAAGCCAACCGCCACGAGGATGCCGCTGCTCAGCAATGGCAGCGCCGAGCGCCAGAATGGTGAGAACTCGTCCCGCACCAGCCACACAATGAATCCTGAGGCCAGTACCGCAATCCAGGTGCTGGTGTAGAGGATCGTCTGCGCAAGGGTCAGTCGGCGCGCATCCACCAGCCAATGATCCTCGTCCGCCAAAATGCGGCGGTGAACTACATCGAGTCGGTCCCGCTCATCGGAGGATATGATTCCTTGATGTTCCCAGTTAATCAGGTCATTCGAGAATTCGCTGATGCGTCGGCGCAGGATGTCGCCGTAGAGCGCCGGTCGCAGGCGGACAGGTTCGCCCGCCAGGAAGCGGCCCAAGTCAAGCGCTACGGCCTCGGCCGTCGGGCGTTCCGCTGGATCCGCCGCCAGACACGCTAGACATATGGCCTGCAGATCAGCTGGCACCCGCGTGGCCACGTCTCTCAGGAAGGGTGGCGTCGCTTTCCGGATAACGCCAAAGACCTCCTCAATCGTCGCGCCCTCGAAAGGTACCCGCCCCGTGAGCAGCTTGAACATCACGCTGCCAAACGAAAACACATCGGAGGTTGGCGTGAGCGGAGCCCCGGTTACCTGCTCGGGCGAAGCGAAAAGAGGTGTGCCGGCAAAGCCGTTGGTCAGCTCATTCGCTTCACCCGGCGCGAGGGCGAGTCCGAAGTCCAGGATGACTGGCCGCAAGGCGGGTGTGAGCAGAATATTGCCGGGCTTAAGATCACGATGAATGACGCCTGTCCGGTGCGCGACCGCCAAGGCGCTGGCAATCTCCTGCAACACGCGCACTTTCTGCTCCTGAGTCAGACTGCTTGCAAACTGATCTAGCGGAAAGCCCTCGACCAATTCCATCACGATGGCGGGCGGTTGGTGTTCATCCATGACGGCATGGACGGTAACAATGGCCGGGTGCCGGAGTCCGGCCGTCTTGCGTGCCTCTGCAAGCACCTGACGGGCCGTGGTGGCATTGGGAATGGCATGCAGCACTTTGAGTGCAACCTTGCGCTGCAATTTTTCATCCCATGCCTCGTAAACGGTCCCCAACGCGCCGGCACCCAGCCTGCGGTCGGTTCGGAAACCGGCAATGATGGGCACCGAACCCGACACCTTCTCCCCCGACAACGCCCCGTCTTGGCGTGGAGTGCTTGAGGCTTCGATCATGAAATCCTGGGCCTGTTCGTGCGCTTCCAGCAGTTGTTCCACCTCCGTCCGGATGTCGCAATCTTCCGCGCAGGCCTCATCCAGAAAGCGCTGCCGCTCAATGGTCGACGAGAGTTTCACCGCCCTGGCAAACAGGATCTCTGTGGTGTGGGAATCAGCCATGGCATCGATCGACCTAAAAATTTCTGAACATTTCTGTCCACGAATTACGCACTAACCAGTGAGGCGATTTATCGGCATTCATTCCATGCTTGGAAAATCAAATCTGCAGACGCCGGCAGGCAGGCGTCATCGAAAGGAAACCCATGAGGATTAGGACTGTTTGTTTGCTGTTGGGCGCCATGTTGATGGCTGGTTGCCTCCCGAACCTAAAGTTCTGGTGGCAGAAGTCGTTGCATCCATTCTACCAACCGCAGGATCTTGTGTTCGAGGAGGGCCTCCTCGGAACTTGGCGGGAAGGCACGGAACCCGATGCAGGCCGCGACGATGCCGGAAGTGCCTGGATTTTTGCCCGGCGCGAGACTGGTGGCTACCAACTGGCTGTTGGCGACGGGGATCAAACCAATCGGTACATTGCCCATCTCTTCGAGTTGGACAATGTGCTGCTCCTCGACATCGTGCCGGAGGAACGCACCATAAGCACCGTTCCGGCGCACAACCTGTTCAAGGTAATTACGTCCGAGAGGCAACTCGCCATCGCCGCGCTTAACCCCGAATGGGTGCAGGGGTGGTTGCGAGAAAACCCCGGATGGCTGGCCCACTTTGCCATAGTGGATGAGGACCATCCCGCGGACCGAAACAGGGACGAACTCGTGCTGACCACCGACACCGTCAAGTTCCAAGAATTCTTGCGCGCACACTGGAGCGAGGAGCATCTCTTCACTGAACCCCTACCGCTTCGTCCAGTCGCCGCCTGGAAGAAGGATTAGCCAACCGACACACGCGGAATCACTCTCCAGCAGAATTGCCCTGCACCGGAGAACTCTGTGAATCATGAACGAAGTCACGCAAATCCTCCAACGCATTGAGTCTGGCGGCCCGACTGCCGCGGCGGAACTTTTGCCGCTCGTGTACGAGGAACTGCGCACCCTCGCTCGTGCCAGGATGGCCCGCGAACTACCCGAGCACACGTTGCAAGCAACGGCTCTGGTCCACGAAGCCTATCTCCGACTCGTCGGCAACGAGGCGCAAACGTGGGCCAACCGTGCGCAATTCTTCTCCGCCGCCGCCGAAGCCATGCGCCGCATCCTGATCGACCACGCTCGTCGCCGCCGGGCGCAGCGCCACGGCGGCGACGCCCCGCATCTGGCTCTTGAAGGTATCGAGATTGTGGCGCCCGGTGATGATGAACTGCTTGCCGTGCATGAGGCGCTGGATCAATTGATGCGGCACGATGCAATCAAAGCCGAACTCGTTAAGCTGAAGTACTTTGCTGGTCTGACTACGGAGGAGGCAGCCGGCGTGCTGAAACTCTCCGTTTCGACGGCAAGACGTCACTGGGAGTATTCCCGAGCTTGGTTATTTCGCGAGACTAACCGCGCCCGCCGAGCCGACGCCTAGACCGGCTTTAGGGGGGTGAGATCATCGACGATCAGCTGGCTGGCTCGGGCCAGCCTCTTCAAGAGGGTCGACAGACTGCCGTCGGCATGGGCCGTGCGCAGGGCTCGGAACAGTTTGGGGCCGTGGAAGAAGATCGTGCGATGCCCATCCCGGCAGGCCTGATGGCCCAGTGCGCACGCCAAGTAGGTTTTGCCGACGCCAGTTGGTCCGGTGATCAGGCAGTTGCGCTTCTCCTGGATCCATCGGCTGGCGCGCAACTGGTCGACGTGGGCCCGTTTCAAACCGCGGCTGGCGCGATAGTCGACACCCTCGGGAGTAGCGTCGGTGATCTTGAGCTGGGCGTATTTGAGCCGCGCGGCCATACCTCGGTTTTCGCGCCACATCCATTGGCGTTCCACCAGCAGAGCCAGGCGATCCTCGAAGTCCAACCCGGTGATGCCCTTCTGGTGACGTTGTTCCTCCAATGCCTGCGCCATGCCTTCCAGGTTCAGAGCGCGGAGCTTTTCGATGGCCTGGGAGTAGAGCATAGGTCAGGCGTAGTAGGGGCTGCCGCGGAGGTTTTCATGGACGGGGCTGGCCATGGGTGGTTCGTGTTCCAGGGGCTGGCTCTCGAGCCTGCTCTGCAGGATGGATTTGATGCTCGTGTAGGAGCAGGTGCCGAAATGCAGGGCTCGCACGCAGGCTGCCTCGACCCGTTGGGCGCCGAGGGCTTTGCCCAGCCGCATGATGCCCAGACATGAGCGGTAACCTTGTTCGGGATGGGGTTTGCTTCGCAGGATCTCCTCCATCACCCGGGCGCAGTTAGGGCCTACGGTCTGGGCCCACGCGACAAGTCGACCAGGAGTCCACTGCAGGTGCTTCTGATGGGACTTGGGCCGATGTTCATCGAGCGTGGTGAAGTGCCCCTTCTGATGGCTCCGCTGATGGTCCGCGACTCGCTTGCCCGACTGGAAGATCTCCACCGTCTGCGAGGTGATCCGCACCTCGACAAGCTGATGCACCAAGGTGTACGAGACGCTGTAGAAGTGGTTCTCGACGGCGACGTGGTAGTCGATGTTGACCGTGGCCTTGAGCCAGGTGGACAACGTGAACGGGCTGGACGGCAACGGCAGGAGGCGGCTCTTCTCCAACGTCAAAAAACTCTCCTCCCGGGAACCCTCCAGCTTCTGGAAGGGCTGTGCGTTGATGCGGGCCAGCAGCGGAGCGATGGCTTCGTTGAGCGTGGCGATGCTGAAGAAGCGCTGATCGCGCAGCACGGCCAGGATCTGCCGCTCGGCGATCTGGACGCCGGTCTCGACCTTTGCCTTGTCTCGCGGCTTCTTCGGTCGCGCAGGCAGGATCACGGTGCCGTAGTGCTCGGCCATCTCCTGGTAGCAGCGGTGCAGGCGAGGTGGCAAACCAACCTCCCGCCGAAAGGCATTGGTGACCTGGCCGCGCTGGAGTTGCAGTGCGCCGGAGTAAACCTAAATCCGGCAGTTGAAGTCGGCGCTCCGCCGTTACCGGCAACTTTCCTCAGGTTTCAGAACAGTGCTGAGATGGGTGTCCACCGCCAAAGATTCCTTCGCCCCCACCTCACCCGCAGGGTGAACCTTCAGATCTCCCCCAAACACGTCCATCCCCAATCCCGCCAACCGTTTCCTTCAACCTCCACCCACTTCAACTGCCGTTTTTAGGTTGAACTGGATCCTGGGAATCTATGCCATGATGAGTGCGCTGACCCTCATCGCCTATGGGGCGGACAAGGCCCAGGCGCGCCGGCACCAGGGACAGATCCCTGAACTCACCCTCCACCTCCTCGCGTTGGCCGGCGGCTGGCCGGGAGCCTTGCTGGGGCAGCGGTGGTTCCGTCACAAGACACGGAAATGGGGATTCCAGATCCTGACCTGGTCCATTGTCCTGGCCTATCTGGGGGTGTGGGCCGCCTGGAGGCTGTGACACGCCCAGTGGCTCGGGGTGATTTGACCTTCCCAATCCGCCCTCCGCTGCAGTCCACTCAGGGATCCCCAATCTTAACCACCCCTCGCCGTGGCCACACCGAATCCCGCCCTCCGTCCGTCCCCCATCGAAGCCACCCACACCGATTCGAGCCTTCCCGACCTGACCCGGGTCGCTCCGGAGGAACGGGACCGGGTCTGGTTCCGTACCTACTTCCGCGGCGAGGGCACCCCACAGCTCACCGTGCGCGCGGTGCTAATGGGCGGCATCCTGGGTGCGCTCATGAGCGTGTCGAACCTCTACACGATACTGAAGCTAGGCTGGGCCTTCGGCGTCGCCATCACGGCCTGCGTCCTCAGCTATGCCCTCTGGAACGCGTTTGTCGCGGCGGGACTTGCACGGACGCGCATGACCCTGCTGGAGAACAACTGCATGCAGTCGACGGCATCGGCGGCGGGCTACTCGACCGGAGGCACCATGGCCACGGCAGTCGGGGCCCTGCTCCTGATCTCGGGCGACGCGGGGCGGCTCGAATGGCTGCCGGTGGGACTCTGGGTCCTTTTCACCGCGCTGCTGGGGGTCTTTCTGGCGATTCCGATGAAACGGCAGATGATCAACCACGACCAGCTCCCCTTCCCCTCCGGCATCGCGGCGGCGGAGACCCTCCGCAGCCTGTATTCCCACGGACGCGAATCCATGCTCAAGGCCCGGGCCCTCATCCTCTCGCTCGGTGTCGGCGTCGTGTCCGCCCTGTTCCGCTCGTTCGGCTACATCCCCGAACAGCTGTTCTTCAACCAGACGGTCGCCCAGATCCGGGGTCAGGTCCTGACCGGAAAGACCCTCGGGATGTGGTTCGAGCCCAGCCTGCTGCTGATTGCAGCCGGCATGATCGTCGGGATCCGTGTGTCCAGCTGGATGCTGGTCGGGGCGACGATCAACTATCTGGTCCTCGCTCCCCAGATGGCGGGGCTGACGGACTGGTCCGAGTCCGGCAAGAGCTTCTTTGGACATCTGGAGGCCTCTCTCGGCGACGGCGGGCTCGTAAAGGGCGTCAAACTGACCCTCTGGAGCCTGTGGCTGGGGACGGCGATTCTGGTGGCCTCCGGCCTCACGTCCTTCGCGGTCGGCTATCGCACCATCCTCCGCGCGATCCGGGGCATGCGCGGCAGTGGGTCCGGTCCAGCGTCCGCCGAAGACCAGGCCATGCAGGCGATCGAGGTGCCGACCCGATGGCTGTTGGTCGGGGGTGTCCCCATCACGCTAGGACTGGTCCTCCTCTGCTGGCTGGCCTTCGGGATCGCCCCTTGGCTTGGGCTCCTCAGCGTGGTGCTGTCCTTTGTCCTCGCCCTCGTGGCGTGTCGGGCGACGGGTGAGACTGACACGACCCCGAACGGGGCCATGGGCAAGATCACCCAGTTCGTCTACGCGGTCCTCGCACCGGCCAACACCTCGGTGAACCTGATCACGGCCGGAGTCACCGCTGGGGCTGCGGGATCCAGCGCCGATCTGCTGACGGACCTGAAGAGCGGCTACCTGCTCGGGGCGCACCCAAGGAAGCAGTTCCTTGCCCAGTTCTACGGAGTGTTCTTCGGGACCCTCGCCGTGGTGCCCGCGTGGTACATCCTCGTGCCCAACCAGGCGGCCCTCGAGGCCTTCAACTCCCCGGCCACCTCCATATGGTATGCCGTCGCCCAGGCTCTCTCCCGCGGGATCGAGACGATTCCCTCCAGTGCCCGCCTCGCCATCGTCGTGGGGGCTGGTCGGGATCGCTCTGTCGCTGCTCGAGGCGCTCACCCCGGAACGGATCCGCCGGTGGGTGCCCTCGTCGATGGGACTCGGCCTGTCATTTGTGGTTCCGTTCGCCAACTCACTGAGCTTCTTCATCGGCGCCCTCCTCGCGGTGGTCTGGACCCGGGTGCATCGGTCGTCCGCCGACCGCTACATCATTCCCGTGGCCTCGGGAGCCGTGGCCGGCGAATCCCTGGCGTCCGCGGCTTACGTCATCCTCGCCGCACTCGGAGTCGCAGGCGGGCATTGAGGATGCGAGGGACGGTCCTGTCGAAGACACCATGCCTCCCCAACCGAGGGCATCAGAACCTCGGCACACGAACCGTCTGACCGTCCATCGACAGCAGGGAACGACTCCAAACCGGTCACCCGGGATCACGGCCGGATCCGTGTCACGGCACCGTGATTGACTGCTGGATCACCGCGTTGAGCAAAGGGTTGTAGGTATATCCCCGCTTGGCGAGATCACTCACCTGGAAGGTCACGGTCCCGCTTCCCTTGAAGGTGGGCGACGTCAGGATGGCCACCCCTGCGGCATCCGTCTTGCCCGAGGTCGACCGGGCAACAAGGCTTGAGAGCCCGTCCGAAAACTCCCGCGGTAAAGAAAGCAGCGCCGGCATGGGCTGAAAACCGCTGGAATCCCGAGGAAACCGCGACTTTTTCGTTGACTCGGCGCTCGGCCTGACACGGCCCATCTCCCGCGGCAGCGGGTGTCGGGGCGATGCAAAACGCCCTCTACGACACCGACCTCACCGACGAGCAGTGGAGGATCCTCGAGCCACTCCTCCCGAAGCCCTGCAGGACGGGCAGGCCCCGCACCTGCCTGCGCCGCGTCGTAAACGCGGTCCTCTACGCACTCAGGACCGGCTGCCAGTGGGCCAACCTACCCAAGGATTTCCCGCCCAAAAGCACCGTCCACGGCCACTTCCGCGCCTGGACCCGTGACAGCCTCATCCGATCCATCCATGACCGGTTGCGCGCCTTCGCCCGGGCGGACGACGGGCGGCTCTGCCGGCCCACCGCCGCCGTCCTCGACAGCCAGACGGTCCGTTCCGCCGGGCTTGCCGAACAGGCCGGCTACGACGGCGCGAAGAAGACAAAGGGCCGCAAGCGGTTCCTGCTCGTCGACACCCTCGACCACGTGCTCGGCATCGCGGTGCTTCCCGCGGACATCCCCGAACGGTGCGGGGCGAAAACCCTGCTCGACGAAGTGCTCACCTCACCCACGTGGCTGCAGCGACTCTATGTGGATGGCGGGTTCAGCGGGCCGGACTTCGCTAGGTACGTGGCTCAGCTGAAGCCCGGCCTCGCGGTGGAAGTGGTGAAGCGCATCGACGCGGACCCGTGCTTCAAGGTCGTGCCCAGGCGCTGGGTGGTCGAGCGGACCTTCGGCTGGCTCATGCAATCCCGGCGCCTCGTCCGCGACTACGAGCGACTCGCCGAGAGCGTCGCGGCGTGGATACATGTCGCGATGATACGGATCATGCTGCGCAGAATGGCCTGATTCCGAGGGTTCCATGAGTTTTCGGACGGGCTCTTAGTCCGCGGCATCAACCGTTTTTTAAGACGCTGACGCTGGCGGTGGAGTGCTTGGGCTGTGACCCCGAGGCTGGGCGCAACCTCGGCCAGTGGGTTACTGGTGCTTAGGAGCCCGGTCCAGAGTGCTCTTTGCCGGATGTCTAGCTTTGACACCAAACTGGCCAGCATGTCGCCTGCGATCTCGAATCCTCGGGTTTCGGCCAGATGTTCGACTCCATCGAACAATTCAGGCGTGGGGATGGTGCCATGCGCGAGAAGGAGATCTTCGGCTTGGTCACGAATGTCGGTGGGTTGGTTATTCATGTGGTGGTCAACGTGGTGATCCATTGGCGGTGAAAGTCGGCTAGGTTGGTGTCGTTGGTGACGCTGACGTTTTCGATTGATCGGCAGGCGCGGAGGTTGGCGGAGCCTTCCATGCTGATGCTCCCGAAGGTGGCCACCTTGGCATGGGTACGTCCGGCCACGAGCGTCACCGGCCATGGTGCCAGAAGCTCCCGGGCTTCCTGGAACTCGGCGGCATCGGCTTTTGCGAAGTAGTCACTGCAGCAGATGGTGGCCTCGGTGATCTGGCGGGCTTGGAGACGTGCTAGGAGCCCGTGGATCCATGCGCGACCGAAGCCCAACGTTGAGACGTGGAGCGATCCCGGAAGTTGGGTGCCATCGACCACGGTCCAAACTACGTCACCGAGTGCCACGTTGCCGGGCAGGATGATGTGCACGGACTCACCTGGAGCCGGCAGCGGGTCAAGGATTCCTGCTAGGGCGCCCCGGGCGCGGTGGTCCTCAGCACGGCGCCGTGTCGGTTGGTGCCGGTGGGCTTGGACAGTCGGGACGGGCTGGGTCCGCGGCTGCCATTGGAAGTCCATCGGCACGTCGAGGTCGTCGGCCAGGAGATTGTCCAGTCCGTCGTCGTTGGGTTCGATCAGCCCCATGGGTCGGTGCTGCTTAGCGTGGCGAGGGCGACCTCCTGCACCCACCTGTTTAGCTCGATCTCGCAGTGCTCCGGGTCGTGTGGGCTGATGCGGCCTGAGAGCTGTTTGGGCATGGCCTTTAGTAGGGAGGCCACCGC
>SYMJ01000076.1 GCA_005805505.1 Verrucomicrobiales bacterium
ATCGCTCAGGCCAGCCCCGGTCGATGCGCAGATGTGCCTCGGGGTGGGCTTTTACTCCCGTTCAAGCATCGGTTTGAGCCGCAGGTGACGAAGGTGATCCTGGTCCCAAACGGTGAGGCGGGCTTACTCCTGTTCAAGCATTGGTTTAAGCCGCTTCAGGAGTTGCGCCCCGGTCAGGCCCACGACACCCACCTGCTTGTGTCGGCTGGTGGCTCCGCGGAGGAGTTGAACCGCACCCCGAGGCACATCGAGAATCTCGGCCAAGAACCGCACGACTTCGGCGTTGGCGGCCGAATCGACCGGGGGCGCGGTGACCTTCAACTTTAAGGCGTCGCCCTGGACTCCCGCCACCGCATTGACCGACGCCCTCGGGATGACTTTTAAGGTCAGAACGACTCCGCCGGCGGTCTCCCGCAGAAACGCAGCGCCCGTCGCGGGCGCATTCATAGAGGCAGTCTGAGAAACAGCCGTGGCATCCCGCCTTGGAGAAAATACCCCACGCTCCAATACACGCCCGCTGCGGCCAGAGGGGTGAAATCCACCCTACCCCACTTCAGGGGCAACCAACTCAACCAGGCACAGAGGCGCCCTCCGGTGCCGTGGGCGTAATCCCAGAAGGGCATGGATCCGAGGTACACGTGGTCGAGGAAGAATCGCAGAAGGCACAGACCAACCATCGGCCATTTCAATGCCGTGAGCCCGCCCAGAGCCACCACGAGGGCCTGTTGAACGGAATGAAACCCAGGTATCCGCGCTGGGGTCAGCCCGGCCGAAACCAAGGCGGGTGCAACGGCGAACCACAAGAGCCCCATCGCCCCCAGGAATGGAATCAGGGCAAGCCCCCAGGGCCACCGGGCCACCCACCCTAATTCGGCCCGAACCGAGCGGGTGATGGAATCGGGCTCGGCATCCGAGCGATGCAAGGTGGTCAGCAGCGCCAAACACAAGTAGGCCTGCAGCACAAAGTGCGTCCAACTGAGGAAGGAATGGGCAAGGATGCGGACCCACAGGTCGCTGCGAAAAACCACGGTGACCGCCCCGGTGGCCCAGGGAACGGCCTCGGCAAACTGCGGCGAAAAGGTGTGATGCGAGAGAGCCCGCAAGACCAGCAGCAGTACCAAGGCCGGCAAGAACATCGGACTTCTGCGGGTGGAGCGATTGGCGGGGCGGAGGTTGGAGAGCAGCGTCAACGCAGGCCGCGGTGATACGGGCAACGAGCCAAATCCCCGCCAGGAGAGCCAGAGTAGCAACCCGACAAGGTCGGTCATCCAGTCGAGCCAGTGCATCCGGGCAAAAAAAGAACCAGCCTCCGCGGTCGCCCGCGGAGGCTGGTCTAAAATTATTACATCATCTTCAACAAGGTGTCGGCCATCTCGCTCGGAGTGGCAGACACACCGATGCCCGCCGCGCGGAAGGCATCAAACTTGGCTTGGGCTGTGCCCTTGCCGCCGCTGACGATGGCGCCCGCGTGACCCATGCGGCGTCCCGGAGGTGCTGTTGCACCGGCGATGAAACCCGCAACGGGCTTGGTGCCGTGAGCCTTGATCCATTCGGCGGCTTCTTCTTCGGCGGAGCCACCGATTTCACCAATCATGATGATGCCGTGGGTGTCCGGATCGGCCATGAACATCTGGATGACATCCAGGTGGGAGGTGCCGTTGACCGGATCGCCTCCGATGCCGACGCAGGTAGACTGACCCACGCCTCGGCTGGTGAGCTGGAACACGGCTTCGTAGGTCAAGGTGCCCGAACGGCTGACCACACCGATGTGGCCGCGTTTGTGGATGTACCCGGGAGCGATGCCGATGCGGCAGCCGCCGTGGGAATCCTTGCCCTCACCCGGGGTGACGATGCCCGGGCAGTTTGGCCCGATGAGGCGGGTGGTGGAACCTTGCATGGCCCGCTTGACCTTAATCATGTCGATGACGGGGATGCCTTCGGTGATGGCAACCACGAGGTCGAGATGGGCATCGATGCCCTCGAGGATGGCGTCGGCCGCGAAGGGAGGCGGCACGAACACGGCACTGGCAGTGGCCTTGGTCTCACGGACCGCCTCGGCGACGGTGTCGAAGATGGGCACTTTGACGCCCCGGTGTTCGAAGATCTGACCGCCCTTGCCGGGGGTGACGCCGGCGACGACCTGCGTGCCGTAGTCGATGGATAGCTGCGCGTGGCGGGCACCAAAAGCGCCCGTGATGCCCTGGACCAGAAGTCGGGTCTGCGGAGTGACGAGAATAGACATGCTATTGTGAAAGTATGGGGTTCGTGTCGTTGCGGGTGGTCGTGTCTGGGACTAGGCGGCCACGGCGGCGACCACTTTCTTGGCCGCATCGGCCATGGTGTCCCCGCTGATGATGGTCAGACCCGATGCATCCAGGGTGGCCTTGCCAGCGGCCACGTTGTTGCCCTCTAGCCTCACCACCAGGGGTAGTTTTAGGCCTGTTTCACGCACGGCTTCGACAATACCCGTGGCGATCACGTTGCAGTCCATAATACCGCCGAAGATGTTGACGAAGATGGCCTTCACGTTCGGATCACTCAGGATGATCTTGAAGGCTGCAGAAACTTGATCCTTCGAAGCCCCACCTCCCACGTCCAGGAAGTTGGCCGGTAATCCACCGAAGTGCTGGATGATGTCCATGGTGGACATGGCCAGACCGGCGCCGTTGACCAAACACGCGATGCTGCCGTCGAGCTTGATGTAATTGAGAGCGTACTTGCTGGCCTCGATCTCCAGCGGCGATTCCTCGGCGAGGTCGCGCATGGCCAAGATGTCGGGGTGCCGATAGAGCGCGTTGTCATCGAGACCGATTTTGGCATCGACGCAAATAATGGCTTCTTTGCCGGACGGTGTCTCGACCACGGCCAGGGGGTTGATCTCGACCATGGAGGCGTCGCTTTCCCACCAGGTCTTGTACACACCCATAATGAGCTTCACGGCGCCGTTGAAGGCATCGCCCTTGAGGCCGAGGCCACTGGCGATCTTGCGGGCCTGGAAGGGCTGGATGCCCACGGCGGGGTCCACCCACTCCTTGATGATCTTTTCGGGGGTGTGCGCTGCGACTTCTTCGATGTCCACGCCACCCTCGGTGCTGGCCATGATGAGCGGACGGCTGTTGGAGCGATCCAGCAGCACGGCCAGGTAGAACTCCTTGAGGATCTTCTCGGCGGCGGCCACGAGGATGGTTTGCACGACGCGTCCTTCGGGTCCGGTCTGAACCGTGACGAGGGTCTTGCCGAGCATGTTCTCGGCGAAGTTCACGGCCTCATCGACCGATTTGGCCAATTTGACGCCGCCCTTGAAGCCGTGCGTAAAGGTGCCCTTGCCGCGCCCGCCGGCGTGGATCTGGGACTTGATCACCGCCAGGGTGTGCCCGGCAGCGAAGATCTTCTCGGCCGCCGCTTGGGCCTCGGCGACGGTCTTGCAGGGCTCACCGGGGGGAACGGCGACGCCATGCTGCTTGAGCAACTGCTTGGCTTGGTACTCGTGGATGTTCATTCAGTTCAGGCTGGATCTTCCAATGGATTGACTTCGATAAGGGGGAGAATTCGGGCTGGGCAATCCCCTCTCCCGAAGGCGGGGGGATGTTGTGTCGGGAAATTTTGCACGTTTCGTGCCGAGGGCCTCAAAGGCGTCTCGGTCGAGAGGATACAACTGGTCGGGCCCCGGTTCGAACTTTGAGTTCAGGCCCGTTGGGCAATCGGGGTGACGGTCAGTCCGACGGGGCCGGTATACACCGACTGCGGGCGAATGAGGCGGTTGTCGGCCAACTGCTCCAGCACGTGGGCCGTCCAACCGCTGGTGCGGGCAATGGCGAAAATCGGGGTGAACAAATCGGTAGGAATGCCGAGGCTGTAGTACACCGTCGCGCTGTAGAAATCGACGTTCGCGTGCAGGTTCTTCTCGGTGAGCATGATCTCAGCGATCCGCTCCGACATCTGAATCCACTTCGGGTCACCCAGCTTAGAGGACAAGATTTGAGCCATGCCCTTAAGGTGCGGGGCGCGCGGGTCGAGCACTTTGTACACGCGGTGACCGATGCCCATGATCTTGCGCTTTTGAGCCAAGCAGTCTGCCACATAGGTATCGACCTGATCGAGCGATCCGATTTCCTTGAGCATCTTAATTACACCCTCGTTGGCGCCGCCATGGAGGGGGCCCTTGAGGGTGCCGATGGCTGTGGTGACCGCCGAGTACATGTCGCTGAGTGTGGCGATAGTAACCCGAGCGCTGAAGGTGGAGGCGTTCATGCCATGGTCGGCATGCAACACGTAGCACATATCAATGGTGCTCTCCTTTTCAACGGAGGGCTTCTCACCATCGATCATCCAGAGGAAATTGGCGGCTTCGCCCAAAGTGGCATCGGGTGCAACCAGCGGCAATCCTTGGCGGGAACGGTGGAAGTAGGCCGTAATGACGGGGATTTGGGCGATAAGGCGCAGGGCCTTGCGGCGCTGGGCATCCATGTTGTCGTCGTCGGCGGTGGTGTCGTAGCAGCCCAGAGCACTCACGCCGGTGCGGATGGCGTGCATCGGGGGGCAGTCCTTCGGCAGACTAGTGAGCAAGTCGATCACGCCCTGGGGCAGTTCGCGATAGCCCGACAGAACAGCCTTGAGGCTGGCCAACTCTTTCGCGTTGGGCAGGTGGTTGTGATACAGCAAATGCACCACTTCTTCGTAGCTCACCTTCCCTGCCAGCTCGTTGATGTCGTAGCCGCAGTAGATGAGTTGCCCTATGTCACCGCGCACGTCGCTGAGCCGAGTGTGGGCGGCGATAATGCCTTCAAGGCCCTTGGAAACGGCCGGGGAAGCGGAAGGGGTGCTCATGTAGTTTTGGGAAGAAAGGAGCGCGTTTTGAACTATCCGCAAGTCTGTTGGGCAGATGAAACAAGCGTCAACGAATTACCCGCCCCGTTTTGAGGATCTTCGACGCTGGCCCGTGACGATCACAGCAACTCCTCCGACGACGGCGAAATCAACCCTGGCCCTCAACCCCGGCCCGAACGAGGCCTGCCAACAATTTTTCGAACCGGGAAAACATCTCCCTCGACGATGGTTGGTTTTCCGTGAGCGTGTTTTTCAAAAAATCGACGCATTTCCTCGAGCTGCCACAGCACCTGCCGGGGAGTCGAAGGCCGCCCTACCTGGCGTCGGACCGGAAATGATGGAGAATCGGCCGGCTGATCCATGCCTTTCAGGCTATCGAAGGCACCTACCTCGGTCAAACTTCCCAGACCCCCTGCTTTGGTTCGGATCGGTGGGTCGGCCGAAACCGGCCTCGCGGGTTTTTCAAGGCCGGCAGGCTTGCCTCGCGGCGGTCCCCGCCGACACTCACCCAACATGCATTCAATGCCGCACGACACGGAGATCCCCTGCTTGCCCCAGATTCCATCGGGGGTGCGGGTTCACCGTTTGGACAACGGGCTGGAGCTGATCATCCGGGAGGATGCGTCGGCCCCGGTCGTCAGCGTGCAGGCTTGGGCCCGCGCCGGCAGCATCGATGAAGGACAATGGTTGGGGGCGGGCTTGTCGCACGTGCTCGAACACATGCTCTTCAAGGGAACGAGCACCCGGGGCTCCGGCCGCATCGACCAGGAGGTTCAGTCGGCGGGCGGCTACATGAACGCCTACACGAGCTTCGACCGCACCGTGTACTGGATTAATGTGCCCGATTCAGGAGCCACCACGGCCATCGATATTCTCTGCGACATCTTCCAGAACGCGACGCTGCCGGCCGATGAACTTGAGAGGGAACTCGACGTCATCCGCCGCGAGATGGACATGGGCAAAGACGACCCCGGCCGTCGTTCCAGCATGGGGCTTTTTTCGGCCGCCTACACCAAGAGCCCTTACCGCTATCCGGTCATCGGACTGTTGGACCTCTTCAATCGCATCACCCGAGACGACCTGCTGGCGTACTACCACTCCCATTATGCGCCCAATAATTGCTTCATTGTCGTAGTGGGCAACGTTCAGGCAGACGCCGTCCTAGAGCAGGTGCGCAAGGCCTATGCCGGAACTCTAGCTCGAACCATTCCGGTGAATTACCTAGTCCCGGAACCCCGACAAATGTCGCCTCGCCAAGAGCTAGAGCTGGCTCCGGTCGAGCATGCGCACTTCCACCTGAGCTGGCACATCCCCGACCTGACGCACCCCGACGTGCCGGTGCTGGACGTGCTCTCCACGCTGCTGGGCGGCGGCCGCAGTTCGCGTCTCTATCAGGCGGTTCGCGAGCGCGCCTCCCTCTCGCACTCGGTCAGCGCATGGATTTACGCCCCGGGCTTAAGCGGGCTCTTCGGCGTGAGCGGTGTGTGCGATGGCAGCAAGTTTTCCGAATCCCAAACCGCCATCCTCCGCGAGGTGGTGCGGATGGGCAAAGAACCCGTGTCGGGTGCAGAGTTAGCCAAGGCGGTGAAGCAATTCACTGTGGGCACCTTGTCCTCCCGCAAGACGATGGAAGGGCAAGCCCAAGACCTGGGAGGCAATTGGATGGCCGCCCAAGACTTGCACTTTTCGGAACGCTACTTGGCGGCCGTGCGCGCCGTCACCCCCGACGACCTCATCCGCGTCGTCCGCACCTACCTGCGCGACGACAACCGCACCGTGTTCGGGCTTTTGCCCAAAGAATCGGGGCTGCCTCGGGAGATTCAGGCTGCAGCGGTGGTCGCCCACGCAATCGTTAAGATGACGCTCTCCAACGGGCTACGGGTGCTGGTGAAGGAAGACCATCGGCTGCCCTTCGTGGAATTGCGGGCGGTCTTCGAGGGAGGCCTGCGCGTGGAAACGCCCGCCAACTCCGGCATCACTTCAATGCTCTCACGGCTCTTCATCAAGGGCACCCCCACTCGCTCGGCTGAAGACATCGCCCGGGAAATCGAAAGCCTCGGCGGCAGCATCGAGGCCTACGGCGGCAGCAACACCTTCGGCCTGACTGGGGAGATGATGCGTGAAGACTTAAAGGAGGGACTGGCACTCTTCACCGAAATTCTCCTGCGACCCAGCTTCCCCGAGGCCGCACTCGAACGCGAACGCGAGGCCCAGTTGGCGTCGATCCGCGGCCAACGCGATCAACTGCTGCAGTGCGCCTTCAAGGCGATGCGGCGCGGTCTGTTCGGCGAACAGGGCTACGGATTGGATTCTCTGGGAACTGAATCGGTCATCCACGCCCTGGGTTCCGCCGAGCTGCGCGAGTTCCACGCCCGCTGGACGGTGCCCGGCAATGGCGTGCTGGCCGTCTTCGGAGATGTGGATCCGGAGGAGCTGCGACAATTGCTCGAAACGCATTTCGCTGGCTGGAAAGACCAACCGCGGCCGGCGATGCCAGTCCTGGTCCCGGTCGAACCGGTTCTCCGTTCGGAAGAATCGCGGGAAAAAGAGCAGGCGGTGCTGGCTCTTGGTTTTCACGGAACCAGCATTAGTTCTCCCGATCGCTTCGCTTTGGAACTCATCCAAGAGGCCTGCAGCGACATGGGTTCAAGGCTCTTCATGCGCATCCGCGATGAATTGGGCTTGGCCTACTACGTCGGGGCCAGCCTCCTCACGGGCCAGACCCCAGGATACTTCGCCTTCTATTGCGGAACCGCTCCGGAGAAAATCGAACTGGTGGAAAAGGAGCTGCGGGCTCAGGCGGAAATTCTGCGGACCGAAGGCTTGAGCGACGAAGAGTTGGCGCGGGCCAAGGCCAAAATTATCGGCCAACGGAAGATCGCGCGACAAGAGCTCGGCGGCTTTGCCATGAGCTCGGCCTTGGATGAGTTGTACGGATTGGGCTACAGCCACTTTGAGTCAGAGACCCTGCGCTTCGAGTCAGTGACAGCCGCCGATATCCGCGCCGCGGCCCAGCGCTATCTGGATCCGACCCACTCGGTGGTGGCCATTGTCCGTGGGGAGAAACAGGCCTCGGGCGGATAGGCGATCGGCCGTACGGCCCACCAACTAATAGGCCCGGATTTCGAGAGAAATCCGGGCCTTTAATTTGAGGTTCGTGTCGAGAAGCCCCGAGTTCAGAACCTAGAACTGGGCGCGTGAACGCAACCCGTAATCGGGTTCGACACTCATTACTTGGATCGCTCCTTGAGCACCTCGAATTGCGGGGTGCCATCGCGGATGAAGCTCACCAGAATACGACCCTTGGCCTTGGAGACCTCGGTCTGAAATTCCTTTGGAGTGCGAACCTGTTCGTGATTGATGTCGGTGATGATGTCACCGGGTTTGATTTCGTAACGATCAGCTAAGGATCCGGACTGAACCTCGGTGACAATGACGCCTCCGGTGACCTCGACCTCAAATTGTTTGGCCAATTCCTTGGTCAACGGTTTGACGGTCATGCCCAACTCCATCACGCCCGCGGGTTCTTTGGCGGATTTAGGTTTGCGGCCCGAGGCCAACATATCGCGGGTGGGCTTCTCATCGGGCTTCACCTTGACTCGAATTTTTTCGTCGCGACGAAACACATCCAACACCACCTCGGTGCCTGCCTTTTTACGAGAAATGAGGCTGCGCAGTTGCTGGGTGGTGGCCACGGGCTTGCCGTCTACCGAAATGATCACGTCGGCCGGCTTAAGTTCAGAGCCGTAAGCCGGGCCGTTGGGTTCAATAGAACGCACCACCACGCCATCTTTGGCCTTGGTGTCGATGTCGCGGAACCGGCGATACTCGCGAAGATCCGCGATGCCGATTCCCAACCAGGATCGGACAAACCGACCGTCTTCGATGAGACGATTGCCGATTTCACGAGCCAGGTTGGAGGGGATTGCAAAGCCGATGCCCACTCCGACTCCCATCGAAGTGCGGATCATGGAATTCACGCCCATGACCTCACTGTTAATGTTGACCAATGGGCCGCCCGAGTTGCCCACGTTGATATTGGCGTCGGTCTGGATGAAGTCCTGATCGGACAAGGTGCGCATGTCCTCTACCTGCCGGCCCTTGGCACTGACATGGCCAAAGGTGACGCTGTACTCGAGGTCAAAGGGAGCTCCGATGGCGATGGCGAACTCACCCACCTTCACTGAATCCGAATCAGCGAACTTCACCGGAACAAGGCCCGGAATCTTCTCGGTCACTTGAATCACCGCCAGATCGGACTCCGGATCGCGACCTCGCACCTCGGCCTTCACTTCGCGGCCGTCCTTGAAGACGACCAAGATGGCCTCAGCGTCTTCGACGACATGGTTGTTGGTCAGGATGTACCCGTCTTCGCGCATCACCATTCCGGACCCGCGTCCGTTGTAGAAGGGATTCCCCTCGAGATCGTTGGCTTCGGGCTGGGGCCGTTGGCGGCGGGGAGGCTGCTGCCCGCGGAATTTCTCGAAGAACCGCTCGAATTGCTGACGTTGCTCCTCAGGCAATTGTTCGTAGAGCGGGTTACCCTCAAGCCCCCCGCCCTCGCGGTCTTCCTTGGTCTTGACCTTGATGACCACCACCGACTTGGAGACGGAGTCGGCCACTTCGATGAACGCCTGGTTGAGTTGCCGCGCCAAGTCCAAGGCGGGGCTGGCTGCTCCAGGAGAGGATTCCTTGGCAAAAGCGGAAACGGAAACAAGCGCCGCCAACAGCGCTCCCCGACAGCCAGAAAGCATAGAATAAGAACGCACCATGGCCGTAGGATAACGCCTACTTCGCCGCGCGCCAGTGAGTCTATTGCCTCGCAACAAATATCCTCATGGAGCGGCTCCGGGAGGGCGCTCCTGCGATGGCGGGCTTCAGGTGTGCTTGAGTTCCAGTTGGGGGTATGGTCCGTGGCCTTGCCCCGCGGGGTGTGAGCCGATAGATTCACAGCGCATGCTCCCGATCATCGAGAAACTGCTGGTCCTTCAGGATCGCGATCGCCGTCTCCTCCGCGTTCGGGCCGAGGTGCTTGCCATTCCGGGTCAGCGACTGGTGATCCAAAGCAGGGCTGCCGCCGGTGCGGCCGAGTACGAGGCGCTCAAGAAGCAGACCCAGCATCTTGAGAGCGACCGCAAGAAACTGGAACTCGACGCCGACGCGCTGAAGGACCGCATCGGCAAGGTGCGCGTCCAACAAAATGAGACGCGGAGCAATGACCAGTACAAGGCCTACGAACACCAGATCGAAACCAGCCAACGCGAAATATCCCGACTCGAGGATCAACAGTTGGAGCTGATGGAGCAGAATGAAAACGCCTCCAAACAACTCGCGATCGCCACTACGGCTTACACGGCCCTGAAAGCCGAAAGCGACCGTCAATTGGCCGATTTGGTTGCCCGCGAAAAAAATCTGACCGAGGAACTCGCCGCTGCCACCGAAGCGCGCGCCACTGCTGCCAGCGGCATTGACGACCCTGTGTTGCTCAACCGCTACGACCGTCTGCTCAAGACCAAAGGCGACAACGTGATTGTGGGTGTGGGCGGCAATGTCTGCGGTGGTTGCCACATGCAGCTAACCACCCAATCGGTCATCACCGCCAAGGGGCAGTCCGAAATGGTCGCCTGCCCCACTTGCAGCCGGATTCTCTATTTCACCGCCGCCATGGGCTAAATTGCCCTGCGATCCGAGGGCCCAAGATCGGATGTCTCCGACCGAGCCCTCGGTTCAGGGCTTGGATTTCAATCCGCTGAGGTAGGTCAACACGTCGGCCACCTCGAGGGCCGTCAGCGCGTCCAGCAGCCCCTCAGGCATGGCGGACACCGGCGAAACCGTGTCGGTGAGCACTGTGTCGAGTGGCACGGTCGTCACACCACCCCCTGGGCCTTGCAGGGTCAACTTCAGGGCATCTCGGGAAACCAAGAATCCGCCGTGCTGCAGGCCATCTCGGGTTTCCACCTGACGCAGGGCATATTCAGGGGCGATTTGTCGGGAGGGCCAGCGGATGTGATCGAGCAATGTCGCCGGGGTGTACTTGGAGGCGATTCCATCCAACGGTGGGCCAAAGCGCTGTCCCTCGCCCTGCACCTGGTGACAGCGGCCACATTGGGGTCCGGAATCAGCATGAAAAAGAGACCGACCGCGTTGGGCATCGCCCGTGATCCCGCTGAGCACAGCCGCATCCCATCCCTCACCCAAGACACGACGTCGTTGGGAGGCCGGAAGGAAACGCCCGAACAAATCCCGAGTGGGCCCGTTGGTGGATCGCAAGGCCCGCTGAACCGTGGCCGCATCCGGGTGGGCTTCCCGTCCCAGAAAGGCGAGTGCTCCGGAAGTTTCCTCGAGCGGCAAGGTTTCGGAGGAGGAGGCAGACGAAAACCGAGATCGAGCGGACTGCACCGCCCGGCTGGCGGTCGGCTCTGGGGACAGGCTTTCTATCCAACGCCGGACTAGCGCCACCCCGTTCGGGTCCACCTGGCGCGAACCTTGAATGGGCATCCGGCCCGATCCTTCGGTGCTAATGCGGTAGAGGAGAACCGACCGCCACGAATCTCCCGGGGCGATGAGGCGCGGATCGGTCAAACCAAACCCTCCCCGCGCGGGCGCAACATCCATTAAGCGACTGTCGGCCAGGGGGCGATCGTCATTAAGGAAAAGAGACACGGCCCCACCCGCACCCCACCGGTGGCAATGAGCGCAATTGGCATGCAGCCAAGAGCGCGCCCGGGATTCCAATTTGGCGGTTTCATCTGAGGGTGAACTTAACCGTGCCAGTGCGCTCAGGTCATCATGGGTTTCAATAACTCCCAGACTCGCCAACCGACCGGCCTCGCCCGGTTCGCCTTTGCCGAGCAAGTGCTCGAAATTGAAGGCCAGTGGCGGACCCGCCCAAGTGTTGTGGCACCGCAGACACTCGGCGCGCGAGGCGAAGCGCCAGGACTCGGTACGAACCCCGCCCGTCTCTCGAGCATCACGAAGAGTCCACTCACCGACCGCGCCACCCGCCGGAACCAACTCTGCGTCGGTCCCGGCCTCATTCCACCGATAGCTGTAGGCCTGCCAACCGTCGCCGCTTTGATGCAGGAGCTGGGTTTCCATCGGACGTGCGGATTCTGGCCGCCCCGCTTCTCGGTCTAAGCTCAAGGTTTTTACCAAGACCGACTGGTCTGGAAACTCCCAGCGACGTTCATGCGACTCGCGCCCGACCTTGGTCTTCACAACACCCTGCCCCGGAATGGCCGCCCATCGCCGCGCCCGCGCGTGATCCGACCACTGGGATGCGTTGACGGCGTATTCTACCACGCCCGGTGCTGCGACCGCTCGGGCCACATCGGCAAAGAGCCCGGTCTCGGACAGTCGGCGCGGGACGGCACCACTCGGGCCCGGGCCCTTGCGAGCGCTCAGGCGATAAATCCCCGCATCGGGGCGGTAATCCATCACTAGGAGACCACCGGCGGGATCGCGGGCAAAGGCGACGATCTTCAGGGGCGTGTCACACAGTTCCTCATTCCAGACGACCCGATCTCCCTCCAGCCGGAGCCCGCGGATTTTGCCTGTTTCCCAATCGCCGAAAACATACGTCCCCTTGAGCTCGGGCAATCCGTCGGCTCCGTCATGGAAAAAGCCCCCGGTAATGCTGGCAAACTCGCTATGCGGCAAGGCCAGCACAGGCTCTTGGATGGGGGTAGGCGGTTGCTGGGTTGCATTGACCAACTGAGGCCCTTCCATGCGGCTCCACCCGCCATTGTAGCCGCCGGTCTTAATCCGGTGGACGGTTTCCCAGAGTTCCCATCCCACATCGCCCACCCACAAGGCTCCATCCGGGCCGAAGGACATGCGCCACGGGTTGCGAAAACCATAGGCCCAGATCTCGGGCAATGCTCCGTTGCGGCCAATAAACGGATTCCCCGGGGGGATGGAGAAGGTGTTGGTACCCGAGGGGTGATCGACATCGATGCGGAGAATGCAGCTCAGGCGATCGTCGAGATTCTGCCCCGTGAGCAGCGCATCCGGAGGCTCCGGAGCGGCCGCGTCGCCCGTGGAAATGTATAAAAATCCGTCCGGACCGAATTGGAGGGAACTGCCGTTGTGTCCCCCGCCCATCCAAGTCAGCAGGAGTTTTTCGCTCGCGGGATCCACCCGTGGCGGGTCGGTGGGTTCCACGCGGAATCGGCTCAGGCGCGTGCCGGCCGGATCCCGATCTTGAGCGACATAGACCAAATACAGGAACCGGTTAGTGGCAAATCCTGGATGGAAGGCCAATCCGAGAGCCTGCGCAAAGGGACTGCGAACCTTGCCCAAATCGAGGGACACATCAGCGGCGGCGGCCTCAGGACGAGGAACAAACGAAACCAAGCGCCCACCGACTTCCAACACCCACAACCGAGATCCCGATGGGTCAAAGGCCAATTCCACTGGATCCTTGAATTGAAGCCTCGAAAAAACATGCTCCACTTGAACCCTCGGGGGCGGCTCCGGAGAACCCTGGACCCGCCCCGAAGTCCACGGCACGCGCGGCTCGGCCGAGGCCAGAAAACCCAGCCAACACCCCAGACAACACCCCAGCCATGCGACAAACCACCTGCGGGAGAACATGGAGCTACTCTATGGCGTGAGTGGCGCGATTTCAAACACGGCCGAAGAACTCTCCAACCGAACCCAAAGCACCTCGAGCACCCATCGGGTTTATCGCGGAGGAATAGGACCCAGGATGCGGACCTCGAACGGGGCCAGAGCAGGGATCCAGCCGTCGACGTCCACGGCCATTTCTTCTCCATTGCAAACGTCAGGGAGGCGCACCTCCAACCAGGTCGTGTCGGTGAGCCGAAGTTGCTGAAGTCGCTCGGTAGTATTGACCAGAATCCAATAGTCACCCGGCTTAACAAATCCATTGCCCCGTTCCACCGTTTTCACCGACCAGAGGATGGGCGGTTCCAAGGCCTCATTACGACGCTCGGTCATCATCTCGGAACGCGGAGGCCGCCTCGAGGTGGCGGGCGCGGCAAAGATCGGCTCCCAGCGGCGGATTTCCTGCACCACGTTGGTCAGGGCTTTCCAAGTGGCCGGATGCTGGGGCATCTCCCAAGTGCCGTCGCGGTAGGGATAATAGATGACTCCGTCGGCCCCCAGAAGACGCGCTCCCCAAGTCATACTGCGCAATTCGGCTTCGGTGGGCGGTCTCGGGGCAAAGGGCGGAGGGAACATCTCGACCGCTTGGTAAGCTCCCCAATCCATGGACTGGATCACCGCATAAAATTGTTTGCCTCCGACCCGCGCTGCCGTCGCCCCATGGCGCATGTGCTGAAAAAACGCGGGAACCGGAATCCACCCCACCGGATAGAAATCGACCATCAATAGGTCGGCCGCGTGGAACTTGGCGAGGTTCCATCCGCGGGCCACCACCAGTGCCGTGGGTTTCTGGGCTCCGGCCGATTTCACGGTGTCGCGGGCGAGTTCCACCTGTTCGGCCGGGACTTCGTTCAAGTCGGGCTCATCGATGAGGTACCAACCCGCCAGGGCCGGATGCCGATCCCAGCGCCGCACGGTTTCGCGCACCTTGGCCGCGTCAAACGCGCTCCCAGCCGAACTCCCTGGGCTAGCAATCACTCCCAGTCCCAAACGGGCCGCGGCGTCCATGTAGGCGGGATCGAGGCCACCCATCACCAACGAAAACCCCGCCGCATGGACTGCCTGCAAATCGGCAACACCCGGTACCCCATAGACGCCCACCGGAAATGTTTTTGAAACCAATGGAATGGGTGCCGGAGCGCTCGTGTGCGGCAGGCGTTGGCAGGCCGACAGCACGCCCAGAATAGACACCAGGGCCATCCATCGAGCCCAACGTGGCGAGGGTGGTAGGCGCAGGAAGAGGGTCATGGGTTGAGAGCGAATCGAGGGAAGATTCAAGCGGCGAAAATCTTATGTCGGAGTTGTTCCACCGAGGCCGTGCCGGTCGTACCGAGTTGATGGATGACGCAGTGGGCGGCGGCCATGGCCAAGTGCATGGCCTCGGGCAACTCGGCTCCGGCAGCCAGTGCGGCCGTGAGATTGGCGCTCACGGAATCACCGGCCCCCACGATGTCGATCGGCCCGCAAACCGGGTAGGCAGGCACATGAGCCACCGCGCCCTCGGCTGAGGCTCCGATCATCCCCCGCTCCGCCAGCGTGATGAAGACGGGCCGCTTCAAGGACATCGCCATGAAACGAGCCGCTGAAACCACGTCCGGCGGATCCGAGAGGCTACGCCCCGTCAGGCGGCCCAACTCCGCCGCGTTCATCTTCCAATGGGCGGCAGGCCAGCCCTCGAGTCCACGGCGGCTGTCGGCGACAATCGGCAGGCTCGGGTGGGCGGCGGACAATTGTCCAAGACGTTCGCGGACCCGTGCAGTCACCACGCCGGTTTCCGGAATGTCGACTTGGTCCATCACCATCCAGGCATCAGCGCCGCTGGGATCGCCCGCGATGCGATCCATCGCTGCAATGACGGCCGCCTGGGCCTCGGCCGGCGTCGGGGTGAAGTTCTTAAGGTCGAGGCGACTTAACTCTTCGGGAGGCTGGCCCACCCGATGAAGCAAAGGCTTGGTGTAGGTGAACGTGTTCCGCGCCGGAACAGCCACGAAACCGTCTAGATCGACGCCGGGCCGGGCGGCGAGTGCACGGTGCAATTCAAAGCCTTCGCCATCGTCTCCCCGAAGTCCCAAACATCGGAGAGTGCCCACCCCGAGCGCCACCAGGTTGTTGAGCACGGTGCCTGCCGCCCCAGGCAAGCACCGGACCCCGGTGATATTGTGCACCGGCAATCCGGTCTCGATGGAGATCTCGGAGCGGGCCGGATCGATGTCGAAATATCGATCGAGGCAAAAGTCTCCCAGCAGCGCCACCCGAAGCCGCGGATATCGACCCGTGATTAATTCGAACCGTTCGACAGTCATCCCAGGTCTCATGGCAGGCGTGGTTAGAGGGGAATCGGAAAACCTTTCCGACGATTGAACCTCAGCTATTCCTTGAAGATGAGCTCCCCATCGTGGCGAGTGACACCACGGAAGGCCGCCAAAAGTTGGGCGGTCATCGGTCCGGGTTTTCCATTGCCGATCACTCGGCCATCGACCTTCACCACAGGGACCATCTCGGCCGCGGTGCCGGTAAGGAACATCTCGTCGGCGGTGTAAATATCGTAGCGGGTCAAGTTGGGCTCGCCGACCTGGATTCCCATGTTCTTGGCGCATTCGATGACCGTGTTGCGCGTAATGCCGTAGAGGGCACCAGCGCTCAACGGCGGCGTGTAGAGCTTGCCCTTCTGGACGATGAAAATGTTGTCGCCGGTGCATTCGGCCACATAGCCCTCGGAATTGAGCATGATGGCCTCCTCGACGCCGATCAGGTTGGCCTCAATGCGGGCCAGGATGTTGTTGAGGTAGTTGAGCGACTTGATGGCCGGGTTGACCGAGTTGACCAGCATCCGGGTCGTCGGGACCGTGGCGATGACCATGCCCTCCTGATACACCGAATCCGGGTAGAGCTGAATGGTCGCAGCGATGATAATGATCGACGGTTTCGGGCAACGACGCGGATCCAAGCCGAGGGTTCCCTTACCCCGGGTCACGATGAGTCGAATGTACCCTTCGCGCAGGCCATTGGCGCGGCAGGTCTCCAAGCAGGCTTCCATGATCTGCTCTGGCGTCATCGGAATCTCCAAGAGGATGGCCTTGGCCGACCAGTATAGGCGCTCGATGTGCTCCCGCAGTTTGAAGATGCGGTTGTGATACATGCGGATGCCTTCAAAGACACCGTCGCCATAGAGCAGACCGTGATCGAAGACGCTAATGGTGGCGTCGGCTTCGTCGCGCAACTGACCGTCAATGTAGACCTTCATTGTTTTTCTGGCCGGACGCTACGTGAGCGCGGCATCCGGCCGCAAGCGTCACCGCGAGGCCTTACCGAGGGGCAGCCAGTGACGACTGCCAGTTCCGGACAGGGGCGGCCTCGAATCGGGAGGCCTGTTGATCCGGCGGTGACAGACGGTTAAAGAGTGTAAGACTGGCACCTTTTGTGTAAATAGGTGGGACCGACCCCGGCAGGGTTAGGGGGGGAGGATTTCGAGGATGTCGGCGAGTGGGCGGCCTTCGGGGTCCGAAAGGGTGTTGCGGCGGCCGTAGAGGGTGGCGGGGCCGGAAAGGCCGAGGGCTCCGCGGATGCGCTCGTCGGCGTCGGTTCGGAAGAAGGCCGAGGGGCAACTGCGGTAGGCGATGCCCCACTCATTAAGGATGCCGCCCAGTGGACGCTGGCCCTCGAGGATCAGGCTTCGCCAGGGCTCCGGGAAGCGCTCCAAATAAACACGCGTGGCCCCAAACTCAACCGGACGTCCCGAGTGCTCCAACTCCAAGGCCACCATGCGCCGGTAAATGCCGTCCTGCGTGCTGCTAGCCCAGGTGCGCAATCGAATAGTGTCGCCATGATGCGCCTCGAGGGTGCGGGTCATGTCGCGGTCGTGAACCAAGAGGCTGCCGTAGGGCTCGGGCACTTCAGAGCCGGCTAGGATCTCCAATCGCGGCATAACAACCCCGGATCCGCCGTAGATTTCCCTCAGCGGTTGCAACAAATCCGATTCCGATGAGGCGAGGCTCATTGAGGCAATTCTGGCTGGATTACAAAACGCGGTGAAAGCCCCGGCGTTCCTCAAAACCCAACGTCTTCAGGGTTTCTCTAATTGGGCAATGCGAGCGGTGATCTTGCGGATCATGAACTTTTGCAGTGGTTGCTTCTTGGGATCTGCTGTGGCGAGGGCTGCCTCGATCTTGGCCAATTGAGCCTTGAGTCCGGCCGCGTCTTTCTCGCCCTGGATGGCTGCGGTGATTTGTCGCGCCACGGGCTTCTGCTCCGGCGACAAGCCATTCATGTCGGGGTCTTCGGTCGAGGAGCCGGAGCCGGCCTTGCGGGTGTACACCGCCACGGCCCGGTTCTCTTTCTTGAAGTACTGGCCCATCACCCGCTTCACGTCACTGGCGGTCACGGCTTGGATCCGGGCGCCGGCCGTATTGACCTCGTGCCAGTCGCCCAAGCCCTCGTTGAAGATGAGTTGGAAGAGGATCGGGGTATTGGCCGAAAGCTTGCGATACTCAGCGGCGGCGAAGTTGTTTTTTACCTTCTGCAATTCCTCAGCGGGCACGTCTTCGGTCTTAAGCCGCTCCAGTTCTTTCTCGATGGCCTTCTCGACCTCGTCGGTGGTGTGTCCGTCCTTCACTTCGGCGGAAATGTCAAAGGCGCCGGCCCACTTGCGGGAGTCTTGTTGAGCTGACACCTCGGTGGAAACTTGGGAGCCCAAGACCAAGCCTTTGTGAAGGCGACCGGTGCGTCCGAGCAAGAGCTGCTGGACCACCTCCAGCGGGTAGCTGTCTTTGTGGCCAAAACCCACGGTCCGCCACATAGTCTCCACCTGGGGATTGGTTTCAGCCTCGGCGTAGTACCGTTTTTCGCCGAGCGACGGAATCTCAAGGGTGGTCACCTCGGGCGGGGGCTGGCTGCCTCGTGGGATGCGCCCGAAATAGCGCTCCGCCATGGGCACGGCTCCGTCGGCCTTGAAGTCGCCCACGAGAATGAGCGTGAGGTTCTGCGGTTGGTAATACAGGGCGTAGAATTCGTCGGCCTGTTTCTTGGAAATGGCCGGGATGTCGCTGGGCCATCCAATCACCGGCCAGTGGTAGGGGTGGGCGTCCCAAAACACCGCATTAAACTGTTCGGCAAATTTGCCAATCGGGGTCGATTCGGTGCGCATCCGCCGCTCTTCGAACACGACGTCGCGTTCGGCATAGAACTCGCGAAACACCGGCCGGAGCAGGCGCTCGCTCTCCATCCACATCCACAGCTCGAGCTTGTTGGCCGGGACGGAGATGTAGTAGGCCGTCATGTCTTCGGAGGTGAAGGCGTTCATGCCCGAAGCACCGGCCGTGGTGTAGACAAGGGGGAACTCGTTCTTCACAAGCACCTCGCGCTGAGCATCGATGAGCTTCTTGAACTGAGCCTCGAGTTCGCGGTGCCGGGGGCTCTTGGACTCGGGACTAGTAATGTCGGTGACATCCCCGCGACGCAGGGCGGCCCGGAGTTTGGACTCTTCAACGCGGATTTCTTCGCGAAGGCGTTCCTGCTGCTCCATGATCTCCCGGTCTTTGACGGCGTCTTTGGTGCCAAGAGTCGGAGTGCCCTTGAACATCATGTGTTCGAAGAGGTGAGCGATGCCGGTCATGCCCGGCTTTTCGTTGGAGGAACCCACGTGGGCGACCCATCCGCCGGAAATGCGTGGTTCACCCGAACGCTCCACCATCAGCAGTTTCATGCCGTTGGAGAGGGTTTTCTCAGTAACCGGAATTTGCTGAGCCAGACTGACCCCAGCGATCCCGACCGCTAGGATTGCCGCAAAAAATCCCCTACCCCGCCGCTCGGATCTCAACGTCGTCGCTATCACGCGCCCAAAGATGCAGCGCCAGCCCCCTGAGGCAACGGCAGAGATGGATGGGGCTCCTGGCACTTCCATGATTCGGCAGAGATGGCTGGCCCAAGCGCACGTTCCAGGGAGGACCGTGGGACACGGTCCCTACGTGTGAACATGAAACTGAAACGACTAACCGGTGAAAGACCGAGTACGGTGCTGGCATGGCACCGTGTAGCTGAAGGTAACTGCGTCGCTGAGAGGCGGGGTGGGAAACAACCGGAAGC
>SYMJ01000077.1 GCA_005805505.1 Verrucomicrobiales bacterium
ACGCGGTGGCCCTTGGCCTTGGCCTGACGCACGTACTCCACCTTGTCCTGCGGGAGGCATTCAGCCACCACTTCAGTCACGCCAATCTCTTGGGCGACGCGTTCAGCCACGGGGCGGCGGTCACCGCTCACCATGGTGATGCGGCGTATGCCCGAAGCCCGAAGTTGTTCGAGGGCTTCTGCGGCCTCCGGACGGGTTTGATCTTGGAGGCCGACCCATCCGATGCAGTGCCCATCACGGGCCACGAAGAGGAGGCTGTATCCGGCGGTTTCATCGAGATCCACCGACTCAAAGAGGTCACCCAACACGCCTTGATCTTTGAGGAAGGTGGCGCGACCGACCAGGATGCGCTGACCGTCGATGAGCGCGCTGACACCTCTGCCCGCGGTCTCCTTGAAGTCGCTCACCTGAGCCAGCGGCACACCGGCTTGCTGGGCCAGTGCCGTGATGGAGCGAGCGGTGGGGTGGTTGGAAAACTGCTCGGCGCTGGCGGCACATCGCAACAGTTCGGCCGGGGCGATTCCGTCGAGGGGGTTGAGGCGGCTGACGGCCAGACGTCCGGTGGTCAGGGTGCCGGTCTTATCGAACACGAAGGCCGTGATGCGTGCGGCGGCTTCGAGGTCGGCCATATTCTTGACGAGGATGCCCAAGCGGGCGGCGGCGCTCAAGGCGGCGACCATCGCGGTGGGGGTGGCTAGGATGAACGCGCAGGGGCAGGCCACGATGAGGATGGTGATCACCCGGTTGAGGTCTTGGGTGAAGCCCCAAACAAGAGCGGCGATAATTAGCACCAGCGGGGTGTAGTAACCCATGTACTGGTCGATGATCCGCATGAAGGGCAGCTTGGTCTTTTCGGCGGCCAAGATCAGGTCGCGGACGCGGCCCAGGGTGGTGTCTTCGCCGGCCTTGCTGACTTTGACCTCGAGGAGGCCGTTCATGTTGATGGTACCGGCAAAGACCGCTTCGCCCACGCCCTTGTCGACCGGGAGCGATTCACCGGTGATGTTGGCCTGATTGATGGAGCCTTGTCCGGAGACGATTTGACCGTCGGCAGCGATGTTGTCGCCTGGGCGGATGCGGATGATGTCTCCGACCTTGAGTTCGCTCACGGCCACTTCGACTTCGTTTCCGCCGGACAGCCGACGGGCCTTGGTCGGGGTGAGCTTAATGAGCGATTGGATGGAAGCCCGGGCACCGGCGGCTGTGCGAGTCTCGATGATCTCACCCAGCAGCATGAAGAAGGCAACGATGCCGGCGGTTTGGAATCCGCCGGCGAGGCTAGAGCCCTCGCCTTTCATGCCGTAATTGCCCGAGACCGCGCAGGCCAAGACGCCTAGAGCAACCAACTCGTTAATGGAGAGCAGGCCTTTCCGGAGGTCTTTGAAGGCCACCACCATGATGGGGGTACCTAGGATGACGGCACCGATCATGGCGCTGAAGGCCGCCACGGTGGTGCCGCGATCAAAGAGCCAGTCCACCGCGAACGAGTTCAACACGAAGATCAGTCCGACGAGCGTCGTGGAGAGCTTGGTGTTGGTGTGCGAATGATCCAGACCACCGTGGTCATGACCGCAGTCGGCGCAGGCTGCGTCCTTTTTGGCGTCTTCCTCGAGGGTCAGGAGGCTGGTGACTTGCATGGATGAAAAGGGAGAGGTTTTGAGGGACCTAGATCAACGCCCGAGCTCGGGACGCTTCTGGGGTTGGGGTTCCCGATTGAGCTGGATGCGGACTTCGCGGCGCTCGCCGTCGGCCCGTGAGGGCAGGAAGAACTTGTCGGGTGAGTTGGTGAGAATGCGGGTGATGGTGTCGACCCGGAGTCGATCGCGGTAAAGAGCGGGGTTCTGGCGGTAGGTTTCCAGTTGGTCTTGGAAGAAGCGGGCCTCGGCGGCCAATCCCTGCACCAGTTGGTCGGCCGCGGCCTGTCCTTGGGAGACGGTGCGGTTGGCCTCGCCCTTGGCTTCACGGGTGACGCGATCAAATTCGCCCTGCGCTTCATTAATGCGGCTGCTGCGGGCTTGGCCGGCCGTGATGACGGCGTCGAAGAATTCTTTTACGTAGCCCGGGGCGACGCGCTCGACATCGAGGCCTTCGATGAGGACTCCCAGATTGGCGAGGGCGAGCTGGTCGCTGACCCGCTGCTTGACCAAGTCGCGGAAGCTGGCGATGTCGCCATAAATGGAGTCGGCCTTGGTGCGGGCGGCGGACCAGTAGATGGCGTTATTCAGGCAGTTCTCCACCGTGTTGGAGGCCGCCACGAAGTTGAAGGTGTAGGCCACGGGATCGCTGATCCGGTAGCGCAAGGTGGCCCGGACGTGGAGGATGTTGCCATCACCGGTCAGGACGTAGCCCTCGGAGGCGGGATTGAGCGTGGTGGAGATCGGGGCACCGGTCATGCCGGCGGCTTCGGCGGCCGGATCGACGGCGTACCAAGCTTTGGTGGCTCGGACGATCTTGGAGTCGCCGACGCCGATGCGAACGATTTCGTCGATGGGGTAGGGCAGGGCAAAGTGCAGGCCGTTGGTGCGGAGAATGTCGCGACCCTCGCCCACGGGCTTACCGAAGCGCAGCACCACGGCGACCTCGTTGGGCTTGACCGTGAAGACGCACGAAAAGACGAAGGCGGCCAGCAGCAGGGCTCCGAGGAGGCGGATGAGGACCAGACTGCTGCCCAAGGCCTCGGAGAGCGCCTGACTGGAGGCGTCGTCCGATGAAATCTTGGGGCCGTCGGGCCGCAGATTGCCGGAGGGTGTGTTTGCAGCGGCCATGGGATCAGTTTTTGGAAGGTGCAGTGGCCCCGGCATCGCCACGGAGCAGGTTCAGCGGGGCGGTCTTCTCATCGAGGATGAGCGTGGTGCGATCCTTCAAGCTGGCTTCGAGGCTGTTGAGCGAGATGAGGAAGCGGGCCAGCGATTCATCTTGGTTGAGCACTTTGTAATACTCAGTGGCCTTGGCCTCGGCCTCACCCCGCAGAACGAGCGCCTTGCGGCGGGCTTCGGCGAGGGTGGTGTCGCGCTGCAGTTCGGCCTCGGAGCGGATGCGCATGGCTTCGGCAGTGCCTTCGGCGACGAACTTCTTGCTGAGTCGCTCGCGCTCGGCCTTCATGCGCTCGAACACCTTGGCGGTCTGCGATTCGGGTAGGCCCAGTTGTTTGATGCCCACGATTTCGATGGCGATGCCGTAGGTCTTGAGCGTGGTGTCGGCCATGAGCAGCTTCATCTCGTTTTCGATCTCCTCGAACTTCACTTGCTTGGGGTCGGGGGCGATGAGTTCCGAGAAATCGTGACGGCCTACCACGGAGTTCTTGGCGTCACGCACCACGTTCTCGAGGCTGGTCTCGGCGCGGAAGAGGTCGCCATTGAAGCGCTTGAGAAAGAGTTCGGCGTCAGCGATCCGCCAGCCGACGAACACCGAGAGGATCGGTGATTTCTTGTCGCGGGTCAGGCTCTGCTCGTACTTGCGCTCGAAGTTCTGGAGGCGGCGGTCAAACTTGTAGACGTTCTGGATGGGGTAAGGCAGGCGTAAGTACAGGCCTGGCTCGGTCTTGGGTGTGCCGCTGATGCTACCAAAGGTGGTGACGACGGCTACCTCGGTGGTGCGCACCTGGTAGGCGAACAGCAGGAAGAGGAAGATCGCCAGCAGCAATCCGCCAATGATCAGGGTGGGGGTACGGGGCTTCATCTTGGGGAAGGGGAAGGGAAGTATTTAAAAAAGTGGGGCGGGATGCCTAGGGACCCGTTGGGGTCATTTCTTGGGTTCGTCCTTCTTGACCGGCTCAATGTTCACATCTAGCAAGTCTTGGCGGATCTTGTCTTCTAGGTTGAAGAGGATGACGTCTTGGGTGTTGGTCGGAAGGATGACGATCTTGCGGGCACCCGCCGAGGCTTTGGCAAAGGTTTCCAGGTGATTGCGGGTTGTAAAGACCTTGGGTGCAGCCTGATAGGCGAGCAATTGGGAGGAGAATTGGGCGGCCCGTCCGGAGGCTTCGGCGATCTTTTGAGCCGAGATGCCCTTGGACTCGTTAATGGTTTTGGCCGCTGCGGCCTTGGCCAGGGGCACCGTCTCGAGCTCATAGGCATCGGCTTCGAGGATGCGGGCTTCTTTCTCCTGCTCGGCTCCGATGACTTTTTCGTAGGCCTCGGCAACTTTCAGTTCCTTGGTGCCGATCGGTGGGTGGATGTCTTGGAGGCCAACGAAAACGATCTCGGTGCCGAGTTTGGCTTCGTTGGCTGCGGCTTGGATGTTGGCCTTGAGGTCGCGGGCGGCCTGCTGGCGGCCATGGGACATGATGGTTTCGATGTCCACGCTGGCCATGTAACGGACGACTTCGCGATTGGCCAGACGCTCGAGCAACAATTGGGGCTCGCTGTGGCCGTAGGACCAGGCGCGGATGTCCGTCACGAGGTACTGCACCGGAATGCTGACGGTGAGCAGGTTGACCGGGACGATTTGCTCCGATTCGGCAGCGTTGGTGGCGATGTTCTGTTCGCGGGAGGCCACCAGGAGGTTGAACTCCTCTTTGTAATGGGCCTTGGTCCAAAGGATGGTGTCTTCCTTTTCTAGTTTTTCATCGGGAACGAATCCGACGTTGAAACTTTGGACCTCGGACACCGGGTACCGTTGGATCTGATCGATGGGGCGGGGTAACTTGAAGGCGATGCCCGGTGAGAGGACGGCGCCCACGGGTTTGCCAAAGCGTTCGCGCAGAGCCTGTTCGCCGACATCGATGAACACGACGCAGTCGCTGGCGGCCAAAATGCCGATCCAGATGAGGGCGAAGTGGCTGAGCTTTTCTTCCAGGAATCGGTAGAACCAACTGTTGCTGACCCGGAAACCAAACTGGTAGTCGAGGGCTTGGGCGGCGGTGGCGAATAGTCCAGCGGGTTGGCCGAGCAAACCGACGAGGCGGCTTTCGTAGATGAGCCGGACTTCTTTGCCCTGGACCCTGGGACGATAGGCTTCGAAGACGAGGGCTAGCAGGGTTTCGAGACTCACCAAGGCGAGGAGGGCGGTCAGTACCCAGGCGATTTGGCGGTCATATTGAGGGAATCCAAACCATTGGAGGCCCTCGCTGACGGTTGCGAGGAAGGCCAGCAGGGACCCGAGCATGAGGGCAGAACCACCCGGGCGGAGGAGTCGGATGCCTTCGAGTTGAGCCAGTCGGCAGGCGTATTTACCGAGGAGGAAGGCGGTCAAGCTCAGACCGGCGAACATCGCCATGGACACTGTGGAGGGGGCCGATGCGGCCGCGCCCATGTCCTTGAGGTCTGTAAAGAAGTACAACGCCCCACCGGCCTGCATGAGGAAGAGCACCAGGGTGAGGCCGGGTACGAACCATTTTTCGAAGAGGATGCGGGATTTGCGGGCCGGGAAGGCTTCGTCGACCGTCGAGTCGAAGAGGGCCGTTTTGCTGCGGGATCGGGCCAGTTCGTCCATCTCGAGTCGCTCGGACTCTTCGGAGGCCTCCAGGCGCATTTGGAACCAGGCCACCAGGGCCATAACTAGTCCGACGAGGGTGAAGGCGGCCCCCAGTTCAGCGGTCGCGGAATTGGCGATCTTGGACACCACTTCGAGGCCGATGGCCAGTCCCAGCAGGGCAATCCAGTTCAGCATTCCGGTTTTGAGAGCGTGTCGTTCCATGGGCGGTGAGGCGGGTGGGGACTGGGAGTGTATCAGCTGAGTTCGCGATCTTCGAAGAGCCAAACCCCGGCGGCGAGGGCGGCGGAGATGCAGGAGAACATGTAAACGGCCGCTTTGGCCACGTAAGGCCAGGGAATGCTCTTTTTGTCTTCTAGAGCGTCGGCCAACCAGAATTGCTGCCAATTGGGGATGAGCGCGTAGGCGGTTTTGGCCCAGAAGCTGCCGGCATCGGCGGCGCCTTTAAACAGGTAATCGCCCATGAGGCCGGCGATGAAGAGTGCTGAGCAAATGGCCAGTGTGGGTACTGTATCCAGTCGGGTGGAACAGGCCAAGGCGATGGCGGCTAAGATGAGGAGTGCGAAGAGGATGAGCACTGCGGCGGGCACCATGCGCCAGTCGACCAAGGCCACTTCGCCGAAGGCTCGTTCGTCATGCACGAAGAAGTGGATGCCCAGCACGGCCAGGGTGGTGAAGAGGATGAAAGTGAACACTGCATCGGACACAAATCCGCGGCGCAGGAAAAAGTTGAAGAATCCAGCGACGGCATAGGCTAGAGCTCCGGCTCCGCCGTAAATTGCCAGTGACTTCACATCGGTGTCTCCGTAGGCGTCGAAGGCCATTCGGCCGGCGAGGAGGGCTGCGACGACGTTGGCGTAGGTCATCAGAGCTAGGGAGGCGGAGAGGCCGACGTATTTGGCCGTGAGGAAGGTCCAACGGCCGACGGGCTTGGAGAGCACGGTGAGGGCGGTTCCGAGGCGGATTTCTTGGGCGACGCTCGAGGAGGCGCAGAGGACAGCTCCGAAGAGGCCTGACAAGAGCATCAGGGCTAGTGACATGTCTTTGACTAGCTTGGGGTCTTCGCCGAATCCGAAGTAGGGGACGGCCGCGATGAACACGCAAAAGCCGGACGACGTGGTCATCAACAGCAGAAAAATCGGCTGTCGGACCAACTCCATGAAAGCGTTGAGCGCTATGGATACGAAGGGTCGCATTATCGGCTACCTGTGATGTTCAGACACTACGGTTGGAAAGAAGGCGCATAAAGTCAATTCGGGGATGATGGTAAATGCGAGCGATTTGCAAAACAGCTGGGGCTCCGCGGTATCAGGCCTCCGCTCGCTGAGTAGGCTACGCGGTATCAGGCCTCCGCGCGCTGAGTAGGCTCTGAGGAGGAGGAGCTTTCGCGCTTTGCGCTAGGGGTGTGAGTGTTCGCCTCCAAGGCTCGCTCTGGCCGACACCGCTCCGCTACGGTTTTGGTGGGCTCCGCGGTGTCAGGCCTCCGCTCGCTGAGTAGGCTCTGGGAAGGATTAGCTTTCGCGCTGTGCGCGAGAGGGTTGGGGTGTTCGCCTCCAAGGCTCGCTCTGGCCTGACACCGCTCCGCTGGGTCGCTTTAGAGCCTGTCCCTTATGCGGCCCTTTCCCACTTGAGGTGAGGGGTGGATGCGGTGGGAATGACCTCCGAGGTAGGGACCGATCTCCGAGCGGTCCGTCCCTGCTTCGGGCTGTCCCTGCGTGGGGCTGTATACGGGGCTGGTCAAAGGGAGAGGCGATGGGCAACGTGGGGAATCTTCCCATGCGATCTCTTTTTTGGCTGCGCGGTCGGGGGCCGGGTTGGCGTTTAGTTTGGCTCCAAGGGTGGTTCTTTGGGGTGGTGGGTTTTCTGGGCTTCGGCGGGATTGGCCGTGCTGCTTTAGCACCTGCTGCTCGGCCGAATGTGATCGTCATTTTGGCCGATGACATGGGAATCGGGGATGTCTCGAGTCTGAATGCGAAGTGCGCTTGGAAAACTCCAGGCATTGATCGGCTGGCCCGTGAGGGACGCACGTTCACCGATGCTCATTCGGCTTCTGGGGTTTGTACGCCGAGCCGTTATACGCTCCTGACGGGGCGCTATTCTTGGCGGGGGAAACTCAAGTCGAGTGTGTTGCATGGGTACGATCCAGCTCTGATTGAACCCGGTCGGTTGACGGTGGCGGGATTTTTGCGGGGTCAGGGGTATGCGACGGGCATGGTGGGGAAGTGGCACTTGGGTGTGGATTGGGTGCGGACGGGTCCCAAATTGGAGGAGGTAGATTTTGCTCAATCGTTTGGCGGTGGGCCGATCTCTCAGGGGTTTGATCGGTTTCTGGGAATTAGCGCTTCGCTGGATATGCCTCCGTTTGTTTTTCTGAGTCAGGATCGATCAACGACGGTGCCGGTGGACCGTGTGGCGGCCAGTCCAGGGCCTAAGATGTGGCGGGCTGGGGTGATTGGGCCGGATTTCCGGCACGAGGAGGTACATCCGCGGTTTCGGCGGGAGGCGTTGTCTTGGATCGAGTCGAGGGCACGGGCGCGGGCAGTAGACGGTACGCCGTTTTTCCTCTACTTGGCTCTGGCTTCTCCTCACACACCCACGGTTCCGACTCCGGAATTTGTCGGGCGGACGCGAACGAACCCTTATGGCGATTTCGTGGTGCAGGTGGATGCGACGGTGGGGGACATTCTTGATTCGCTCGATACCCTCGGAATTTCCCGCAATACGTTGGTGGTTTTTACGGCGGACAATGGTTGTTCGCCGGCGGCCAATCTCGGCGAGTTGCGGGGCTTTGGACATGATCCGAGTGCCGGTTTCCGCGGTCACAAGGCCGATTTGTTCGAGGGTGGCCATCGGGTGCCATTCTTGGTCCGATGGCCCGCTGAGGTGCCGGCCGGTTCGACGTGTTCTCGGTTGGTGGGTCAGCTCGATGTGCTGGCGACCTTGGCCGATATTTTGGGTCAGCGTCTGCCGTCGGGTGCGGCCGAGGATAGTGTGAGTTTTCTGCCTCAGTTGCGTCGAGGGGATCGGGCGCGGGCCGGTCGCGAGGCGTTGGTGCACCATTCGAACGGTGGTTTCTTTGCTCTACGCCAGGGGCCATGGAAGCTGCTCTTTACTCCGGACAGCGGTGGGTGGAGTGATCCCAAACCGGGCAGTAAGGAGGCGGCCCGATTGCCGAAACTCCAATTATATCACCTGGGTCGTGATGCGGCGGAGCGGACGAATCGGCTGGCGGACGAGCCCAAGGTGGTTCGCGCCATGACTCGGGAGATGCGCCGGATCTGGGTCCATGGGCGCTCGACGCCGGGCCCGGTTCAGCCTTATGCGAATCCGGGCGACTGGCCTCAGGCGGATCCATTTCGCACGGAGTGAGCCTCCGAGGCTCTACAGACGGGGAGCCGTATTGGGGAGCGGACGGGTGTTGGTGACGGTGTGAAAACCGATGGAATCGGCCGGTTTGAAAACCACTGAGCCCAGAAACTCAACGGATCATCGATCCGGCCTGAGCTTGTCGGTGGCCTCAACGAATTCTGATCAACTCTGGTGGGCCCCGGAGGCACTCGGCCTCATCTGGAAGAAGGAACAAACACGCGGGCTCATCCTGGAAAGAAAACGAGTTCGAGGATCCGGCAAAACCGCGAATTTCAAACCGCCTCCTTTCCGTGAATTCCAGAACGTTGCTGAGAGTGCTGAAGGGGTAATTAAAAAGGGCCGATTTCCGTGGGGAAATCGGCCCTGTGGTTGAAGAATTGAAAGCGAATTGTCTGCCTTCGTGGCGTCAGCGGATGCGGTAGAACTTGGCCGCTCCGGTGGGTGTAACCTTGAGCGGGGAGACGGCCCCGGTGACTTGAGTGTAGGTGCCGTTGAGGCTGTCAGACTGCTGGAGGGCGCCGCCCGACCAGGTCAATGTGGCATCGGCTCCGCTGAGGCTGATGGCTACTTTGGCCGGTTCGCTGGATCCGCCGTTCACGGCGATGGTGTAGTGCTTCTGGATTTGTGCGGCCGACAATGCCTTGGGATAGACGGCCACTTCATCGATGGCTCCGGTGAAGCCTCCGTCCCAACCGTTGCCGGTGGAACCGATGGCCCAGTCGGCTCCGGTGGCGGCGATGGCTTTGCCCGCTCCAGCGGCCGCGGCGATCTCGGTTCCATTGCGGTACAGGCGCCAGTGGGTGCCGTCGTACACGCCGTTTAGTTGTACCCATTGGCCGGCCGTCAGGTCGGTAGCCGGAACTGGGGCGAAGGCCCGCTCCACCGTCAGGTCGGGAGCACCTTTGTACTCGCTCGATCCGAAGGAGTAGTTGAGCGCGCCGTTGACGGGTTCGATGCGCAGGGACACTTCGGTGGTGTTGGTGTTGAGCGCGGTGATCTCTTTGGCCTGTTCAAAAATCTGTGCCACGAAGGAACTGACGGTGGCCGGACCTCGGGCCAGGATGCGCGCGGGTGAGGGCTCGGTCGTGAGTGTGCCCGGCTGGATCCAGGCGCTGAAGGTGACTCGGTCGGTGAGCTTGAGGCTGCCCAAATCATTGAGGGCTCCGAAGGCCTTGGTCGTGGTGAGGTCGAGGGCGCTGTTGTTGGCTTCGAAGCCCTTGAAGGCCGGCGGGCGTGGGCCAGCGGCTGAAGTGTTCGCGAAGACGCCGTGTCCATCCGCATCGGCTTCGAGGCTGCCCGCGTTGGCCAGCGGCGATACCGCGCCTTCGTTGAAGCGCAAGTAGGTGGCCGGCCCTTTACGCTCGGGGCCTGTGAAGGGAGCGGTGATGACCAGGTTCTCGTATGGGATGGCCGGGTGGGCGTTGGTGCCCGCTTGATAATGAGCCAGCACTTGTTCCGGCTTCAGCAGGTAGTCGCCGTAAACGGCAAACTCGTCGACGTTGCCCTCGAAGGGGTTGCTGCCGAGTCCCGACTTGGCGTTGTAGGCGCCGATACCTAGATCGGCCGCCACGCTGCCGTCCTCGGTGGTCTCCAAGTTGGCCGCATAGAGGGCTGCGCTGTTGGTGTTCACGGCCACACCATTGACGTAGGCCTTGAGGATACCCTCCCACTGGTTGTTGCCGTTGCTGCCCGGATCGCCGTTGTCGGTGACCGGTTCCCAGGTGAAAGCCAAGTGCTGCCATTCACCAATGCTGTAATCGGTGTCGGTGTTTACATCAGCGCCGCTGCTGCTCACGCCTCGGAACATGCGAAAATTCCATCCAAGGCCTTCTGAGGCCGGGTAGCTGGCATTGGGGTTGCGCTGGAAAATCACCCAACCCGTGCGGCCGCTCCCGCCGACGAAGCGGTTGTTGACGGGGCACTGGCCACCTTGCTGGTCCCTCATGGGACGGGCCCAGAACTCCACCGAAAGAGGCTTATCGGCCCCGGGATTGTTGCCCGCGGTCCAAGGCAGGGTGGTCGTCGATTTGCCGTTGCGATTGTGATAAGCCACCGATCCGTCGTTGCCGCCGGCCGAGATGGCGCCCGGAGCGGGGTGCCGCACTTCGGAGGTATGGCTGCCGTGGCCGATGGCACGGGTCTCGCCAAAGTTCACCGCGATGTCGGGGCCCGGAGCCTCTTCGTCGAGATGCAAGTAAACGGCGGGTTTGTCGGCCTGGATCAGGCTGGAGTAGGAAACCGTCCGGTTGGCGTTGGTGGCGTTCTGATAGTGGCCGAGGATTTGCTCAGCGCTGAGCTTGGCCTGGTAAAAGGCGAATTCGTCCACGCCGCCGAAGTACGGGTTCAGGCTGGTCCCCGCGGTGTTATTGTAGTTGCCGATAGCCAGGGCCGCATCGCCGAAGGTGGCGACGGCGGGGTCATTGCCGCTGGTGTTGGCGACGTAGCCCGGTTGGGTGCCGTCGGTGCCGCCAGTCCATGCCTTGGTGACAGCCTCTTTGCCATCGATGTACATGGTGACGGTGGCGTTCACCACGTTCTTCGGATCATAGACCACCACGACGTGGGTCCACTTACCGAGCACGTAGGGCACGCCGCTCAAGATATCGAGGCCAGAGCTGCTGCCGGCACCGCGGAACATACGGAAGTTCCAGCCTACCCCTTCGCCACCGGCGTAATCGGCGTTGGGCTTGCGCTGGAAAAACACCCATCCCTGCCGGTCCACGCCTGAATACGCGTAACGATTGTTGATCGGGCATTGGCCGTTCGCGGTCTGGTCGCTGGTCGGATAGAACCACGCCTCAATGGTGAACGGTTTGTCGTTCTTGGGGTTTACTGCGGCGTTCCAAGGGATTTCAGTGCGGGAGGTGAAATCGAAGAAGGCGGCTCGGCCAGAGTCGCCCAGGATCGCACCGGGCAGGGTATGCACCCGGCCTAGGTTCTGGAATGCCGTGATTCCGGTCGCGAGGCCCGAGTTCAGGTTGTTGGTGCCGCGCACCGTGCTGTCGCCCAGGCGATAGTAGGCAGCGGGTCCGTCGGCGAGAATCGACTTCGCGTAGTCGGACGCCACTACCGCGGAGGGCAGTGCGGCGAGGCAAGCAGCAGCAATGCCCCAAATAGGAGTTCGGATGAGGTGTTTCATAAGGAACACCTTGGAATGTCCCAAACCCGGCTCCGATCCGGAAGCGTTTTGTCCCTCGGCATCGGATTGTTGCCCGATTGTTAAACAAGCGGGGTCAGGTTTTGAGCGAAAGGTTCACAGACGAGTGAATTTTTGGTCGCGATGTGGGTCTTCGTCTTCCTATGCTCGGAGATCCACCGAGTGCGCAGTCCGGGAGGGCCGATGGGTCGGTTCCTCCGGTGGCTGCATTCTGAACCCTATGAGATCCATACGACTGGCCTTGTTATCACTGGCCCTATCCCTGACGGTCAGCGCCCAAACTCTGCTCCAACTCCAGCCCGGCGATCATGTAGCGATCGTCGGTGGTGGCATTGCGGATCGGATGCAGCACACCGGTTATTTTGAGACGCTGGTCCATGACCGTTTTCCCGAGCACCGACTGGTTTTCCGCAATTTGGCGGCGGCCGGTGACGAGGTAGCCAATCGGCACCGTTCCGAGAATTTCGGTTCTCCAGACGATTGGCTGACCCGGGCGAAGGCCGATGTGATCGTCGCTTTTTTTGGCTACAACGAGTCCTTCAAGGGGGCCGAGGGGTTGCCGAAGTTCAAGACCGACCTGGATGCTTGGATCAAGCACGTGCGGGGTGGCAATTACTCCGGCAAGGGAGCACCGCGGGTGGCGCTCGTGTCACCGGCGGCCAATGAGAGGCACGTGGATATCAATTTCCCGGACCGCTCGGTCAATAATGCCAATTTGCGCCTCTACTCGGCCGCCATCGCTGAGGTGGCTAAAGACAACGGTCTTGCCTTCGCCAACCTCTTTGAACCGTCCCTGCAACTCATGACGGCCGCTGCGGCCAAGGGGCGTTCGCTGACGATTAACGGTTATCTCCTCAGCGAAGAAGGCGACAAGGCCCTGGCACCGGCGATCTTCAGCGGCCTGATCGGCGGCAAGGTGCCGACCGGCGACATGGAGAAGCTCCGCCGAGCGGTCAATGAAAAGAACATCCAGTGGCATCATCGCTACCGCACGGTCGATGGCTACAATGTGTATGGTGGTCGTTCGACGCTGGCCTATCAGCCAGGCAAGGGCGGTTTTGTCGGAGATCGCAATGCTCCTGCTCCTTACGTCTCCAATTATAAGGTCATGCAGGAGGAAATGTCCCAGCGCGATGTGCTGACGGCCAATCGCGATTTGCGGGTCTGGGCGGTGGCGCGGGATGGCGACCTCAAGGTGGATGACTCGAACCTGCCGGCCGTGACGTCGGTGGAGTCCAACAAACCCGGGCCCAACACCGACAAGAGCCAAGTCTATATCGATGGCCAGGAAGCCATCGGCCAGATGACGGTCCACTCCGGCATGCAGGTGAATCTCTTTGCCGACGAGAAACGCTTCCCCAACATGGTGAACCCGGTCCAGATGGCTTGGGATACCCGCGGTCGTCTTTGGGTCGCTGTGTGGCCCAACTACCCGGAGCGCACACCGACCAGCAAGGTGGGGGATAAGTTGCTCATCTACGAGGACACCAACGGCGACGGCAAGGCCGATAAGGAAACGGTGTTCATGGATGACCTGAACTGCCCCACTGGCTTTCAGTTCTATAAGGACGGAATCTTGCTCATGCAGGCCCCGGATCTCTGGTGGATTCGCGATACCAACAATGACGGCAAGGCCGACACCAAGGAGCGCATCCTCATGGGTATGGATTCGGCCGATTCGCACCACACGGCCAACGCCATCTGCTTGGACCCGGGTGGCTCGATTTACTTGAGCGACGGCGTGTTCCACCGCACTCAGGTAGAGACGGGCGACGGCGCGCTGCGCAACAACGATGGTGCGATCTACCGCTTCGAGCCGCGCACCCATCGCTTTGAGACTTATGTGGCCTATGGCTTCGCCAACCCCCACGGACGTGTATTCGATGCTTGGGGCAACGACTTCATCACCGACGCCACTGGCAACGCGAACTACTTTGGTCCGGCCTTCAGCGGTCGCATCGATTATCCGAACAAGCACTCCGGCATGAAGGAGTTCTGGAACCGTCCGTCACGCCCCTGCCCGGGCACCGGTATCCTGACCAGTCGCCACTTCCCAGAAGAGTTTCAGGGCAACTTCCTGAACCTCAACGTAATTTCCTTCCAAGGCGTGTTCCGGGTCAAGGTCACCGAGGACGGCTCGGGCTTGAAGGGTGAGACGCTCGAAAATCTGGTTTCTTCCACCGATCCGAACTTCCGCCCGATTTGCATTAGCACGGGCCCCGACGGCGCGATTTATTTCGCCGACTGGCACCAATCGATCATCGGTCACATGCAGCACCATTTGCGTGACCCGAACCGCGGCCACCAGTACGGGCGCGTTTATCGTATTACCTACAAGGGGCGTCCGCTCATGAAGCCCGCCAAGATCGAGGGCCAATCCATTGCCGCCCTCTTGGACTTGCTCAAGGAGCCGGAGAATCAGACTCGCGAACTGGCCAAGATCGAGTTGGGCAAGCGCGACACGACCAAGGTCATCGCGGGTGTGCGTCAGTGGGCGGCCGGTTTGGATTCCAAGGATTCGAACTACGAGCACCACATGATGGAGGCCTTGTGGGTCCACCAGTGGCACAACGTGGTGGATGCCGAGCGCCTGACCCGGATGCTGAATTCACCGGAGGCCAACGCCCGCGCTGCTGCTGGCCGCGTCCTTTGCTACTGGCGTGACCGCGTTCCCAATGCTCTGGCGCTCTTCGCCAAGTTGGCCGACGACGAGAGCCCGCGCGTTCGCCTGGAGGCCGTCCGGGCTGCGAGCTTCTACCGTTCTGCCGAGGCCGCAGAAGTGGCTCTGGCCATTCTCAAGCAACCGCTGGATTACTACCTCGAATACACCCTCAAGGAGACCCTCCGGCAGTTGGAGCCGCAGTGGCGTAAGGCGGTGGCCGATGGGCGTCCGCTGGCGCAGAACAATCCGGCTGGCTTGCAGTATTTGCTCAAGTCGCTCAGCACGGCAGAAATCCTGAAGCTGCCGCGTGTCGAGTCCGTGTTGGCCGATTTGTTGGGCCGCGCCGGGGTACTGGATGCCGATCGGGGCGTGGCCCTCAATGAGCTGGCGACGCTGCGCAAGGTCTCCCGTTTGGCACTGCTCTTGAGCTTGTTGGAGAAGCCTGAAGCCCGCTCCGAAGAGGCTATTACCAGCTTGGCGCGCCTGTTGCCCGGCCAGCCGGTGGAAGAGTTGAAAGCGCAGCGGACGCGTTTGACCCAGTTGGGAGCCAAGAGCGCCAACGCGACCACCCGGGCTGCTACTTGGGCTTCATTGGCCCTCGTGGACGGTTCGTTCGATGCCCTCTGGCAAACAGCCTCCTCCAAGCCGGCGTCTCTGGCCGATCTCTTGGCGGGCATTCCGCTGGTGAGCGATCCGGACTTCCGGGCCAAGGCCTACGGTGTGGTCCGTCCGGTGGTCTCCGGCGAGTCGATGTTGGTGAGCGACGCGTCCAAGAAGGGCGGAGCCCGCTACGTGCGCATTGAATTGCCTCGGCGCGGAACACTGACCCTGGCGGAAGTGGAAGTGTGGTCGGGCGGCCAGAATGTCGCTCGCCGTGGCAAGGCCAGCCAGTCTACGACGGGTAACTCCGGGGATGCTGCCCACGCCATTGATGGTAATAACGACGGCTCATTCGGCTCCGGTTCCCAGACCCACTCGGCGGAGAATGACCGTAATCCCTGGTGGGAAGTGGACCTCGGCTCTGAGCAACCCGTGGAGGCTGTCTCGGTCTGGAATCGCACCGAGGGAGATCTTGGCCAACGCCTGAACGGGTTCAACCTGACCTTGCTGGACGCGGCTCGGCAGGAAGTCGCCTCGCAGAAGGCCGTGCCAGCCCCGGCCCGGAATGTCCGCATTCCGATGTCTGTGGATGGTTCGGGGGGTCTGCGCCGCACCGCCATGCGTGCCTTGCTCAGCATGAATGAGAAACCCGAAGAGGTGTTCAATCTCTTCGCTCAATTGATCGCCAAGGGTGACAGTGTTCCTGCAGCCGCTCAGGGCTTGCGTCAATTGCCTAGGACAGCCTGGAACGCCTCCTCAGCAGGGACCGCGGCGACGGCCTTAGTTCGTTGGGCTGCTGCGGTTCCGGCCGAATCCCGCACCGATATCGGCTATGTCGATGCGCTGCAAACGGCCTCGGATCTTGCGGGCCTGATGCCGGAGTCGGCAGCCGTGGCCTTGCGCGCCCAGCTCAAGCAACTGCGGGTGTCGGTATTCGTGATCCGCACGGTGCGTGAGCAAATGCGCTACGACGTGCCGCGTCTGGTTGTTGAGGCAGGCAAGCCCTTCGAGCTCGTTCTCGAGAACGACGACTTCATGCCCCACAACTTGGTGATCGTGAAGCCGGGGGCTCGTGAAGCGGTCGGTGCCGCGGCTGATGTGATGCAGCCAGGAGCTCTGGACCGCGAAGGACGTGCCTATGTGCCGGCGCTTCCAGCCGTGGTGGGTGCGACCCGCTTGGTAGAATCGGGCAGCCGAACCACCCTAAAATTGACAGCACCCACGCAGGCCGGTGACTACGAGTATATTTGCACGTTCCCGGGTCATTGGCCCGTGATGTGGGGACGTTTCGTAGTGACCACCGATGTGGACGACTACCTGGCCAAGCATCCGATCGCTCCGGCGGCCGGTGGGACCCACGCCCACGAAGAAGGGAAGTAATTCTTATCGGTTTCTGAGGCCGGGAATCCTTACGGGTTCCCGGCCTTTTGCTTTGTGTGTGCCCGGCCGAGCGCTGAGAGTGGCGGTCGCTGCCCACGGTTGGGCCTTGTTCTATCAATGGATCCATGGCTTTGATTTTTCAGAAAACCAGTGAAATTCGCACCTCGGTGGAGGCGCTCTTCCGCTTCCACCAAGACCCGGCCAATATCGGCCGTATTAATCCGCCGGGAGTCCGCGTGGCTAATCTCCGATTGCCCAAGCACTGGAGGGCGGGCGCGCGGTTGGGGGTGACAGTGAAGATCCTGGGAGTGATCTCCCAGGAATGGGAGGTCTCTCTGGAGACGGTGTCACCGCCCTGTCGCTTGGTGGATGTGGCCATTCGCGGGCCTTATCCCAAATGGCGTCACATCCATGAGTTCCGGGAGGTGGGGCCTCGATTGTCTTCGTTGACCGATCGGGTCGAATACCTTCCGCCGTGGGGACGATGCGGACTGTTGCTAGACCGTTGGGTTTTCCGGCCCCAATTGGCAATGATGTTTGCCTGGCGGCATCGTCAGACGCGCCGTCTTTTGGAACAGGCTCTCGCGCCAAAAAAACCCTGAGGGAAGGGTTCGGCTGCTGGGACTGAAAACGGGGCGTGCCGTTTTAAGTCGGACTTCACGGCGCCGGTTGAGACGACCGGCTCTTGTCCGTTACTCGTTCCCTTCGGGGAAGCGGAAATTAACGTCGGTGAAGGTGGTGCCCTTGATGGTGATTCCGAGGATTTTCCCAGTGAAGTTAGTAGTGGTTTTCAACCATGCAGCGTGGGCCTCAAACTGGCTTGTATCTCCGCTTTTTTCTCCGGTTGCCGCATTGGCCACCGGGAGCAGTTCTAGGGTTTGGGTCAGGTTAGAGACGGTCGTTTCGATGATCAGGTGGGGCGCAGGAGTTCGGATGAACGATTCCATGTGTCCGTCGAGGATATAGCAGGTGAGCAGTCCGGCCTCTGCCGTGCGGACCAATTCCAGATGGAAGGCCTCTTTGCCCAAGACAATCGCAGTGCCGCCATGCGGGGCACGATGTTCGTGCTTGTGGGCTCCTCCGTGATTGTGGGCTCCATCGTGATCGGCTCCGGCCTTCTCATCCTTGCCCCCGCATCCTGTGAGGAAGGCAGATAAGGTGACGGCCAAGAGGGGGAGTGAAAATCGGGGGAATGGCGCGTAATTCATGGTGGTGGCAGAAGTGCTCAGAGCTTCGTAATCCGTCTGCGATAGAATCGCGTGTTGGGCGGAGTGGCAAAGGAATCTTCCCAACGCACCGTGGCTCCGATCGGAGTGATGGAAGGCACCGGGGTCCACGGCCCCATTAGGGTTGCGGCCGACTCTAAGTCTACCCGGGCTCCGTTTAAGCGCTCGGTCACCACCGGGAGTTCAAAGACGAGGCTGGGTGCGAAGCCGGAGCCCGGAGAGTACTTGAATAGGGGGCGGCTGGATGGATCGCGCGGGTTGGTTCCGCTGAGGAATTCCGCGATATTGGGTTCGCCATCCTGATCGGGGTCCGCCTCGGGTTGCACCTCGTCGGTCGAAACGACTCCAGGCCACTGGGCCTGGACCCAGTTCTGCCAGAGGGGCGGGGGCGGGGGAACGACCGGAAGTGGTTCCACAGCAAAGAGAATAGGGACGGATTCTCCGAGGAGAAAGGTCTCGGAACCCAATGTGCGGGCGCTGGGTTGGAAGACTAATTCGTAAAGTCCGGCCGTGGTGAACCCGAGGTTGTAATGGTCGTGCCCATTAATGAGCGGTTCGATCCGGTCATCGGCATCGAGGCCATCCTTCGAATTGATGCGGAGCGTCACTGCGCCGCCCGAATCGGCCTGCCAGAGGAACACAGAACCAGGCCCGTGGACTTCCTTCAATTGCAAGCGAAGCCGCCCATCGAAGCGATCTCTTGGGAATCCTTCTGATGAAAAGCCTAAGAATAAGAGGGCGGGATCCTGGCTTTGGGGAAGGACCCAGAGTGGGGATCCTTCGGGGCCGAACATTTCGAAACCGCCCGGGATGGCCAGCTTGGCTTGTTCTGCGACCACGAGCACCGTGTTGGTGGCTGGGTAGTTAATGCCACGATCTCCGTCGCGAATTTGAACGGTGATCGGCGTATCGGCATCGGCCCGGAACACCATGCGGATATCGACGTGCTGTCGGGTGAACGCAATGCGGTTGGTCAGTGATGACTGGGCAGTGTCCGAAGCCCAGGCCCAGGGTGCCGCCAAAAGACAGGCCCAGTAGGCGGCCTGGCAGACTGCCTGGCGCGGCGGCCATGAGAATGGGTTGCAAAAGAGGGGCATGGATATGGAACCCATCGGGCAGAAAATTGTAGCCGGCGATTTAGAGAAATCCAGCGATGGAAATCAATCGGGGGGGCGAGCGATATTTTCGCCCCGATCCACGCGGGCTTTCAAGAGCGTCGCCGAGACGGAGGAAACGTGACCACACGCCATGAGCTGGTTGGCTCGACCACCATCATGTCGGGGTGACGCCGGCCCACTAACATGTCGGTCGGGTTGGATATCCGCCAAGACCGCGTCCCAACCGCCTTGGACCCAATTCCGGGAGTGGGTGTGGTCGCTGGAGAGGCTGGGTTCCTTGTCGGTGGCCACTTCGAAGAGGGTGATCGTATCGGTCGGATTCTTCAGGGTATCCATCCGCCGGAAAGATTCGGTAACCCCACCGAAGGGGCTGATCAGATCCACCATCACGTATTCGTTGGGGATGTAGCTGGCCGCTTGATTGGTGAGGCGAGCCTTGCGCAGGGGATCCGAGGGACAGGCCCGGATGGCATCCACATTTCCCACGTAAGGTCGCAGTGTGAAGATCCAGGATCGATTGGTGGCAGAAGTTCCGTGGGTGGTTTCTGGGAAATATCCGCCGTGGTCATCGGCGTACATTTGAATTGCTAGCCCCAGTTGGTGCAGTCCCGACATGCAGGAGGCAGCCCGCGCCTTCGACTGTGCCTTGGCCAAGGCAGGCAATAGCAACCCCGCCAAGACCGCGATGATGGCAATGACCACCAACAGTTCGATCAGCGTGAAAGCTCGACGCGCGTTCTGGGACCTCAAGAGTTGCAAACCATTTGCAACTAATCAGCCCGCCGTCCCCATTGCAAACAAAAACCCCACACACCTGCTGCAACCCATCAATAGAGTAACAGGTTCAAAGTTGGGCCACTGCGCGCGAGGGGAGGGTCTGTTCGCCTTCAATGCTTGCTCCGGCTCGGTCCCGCTGCCGCCGGGTGGCTTTGGGGACTGGCATGCAATAGAGTGACAGGTTCACAGTTAGATAAAGTGACAGGTTCAAAGTTTAGCCGGAACGGTGGAGGGCGGGGTGTTCGGGCTTCCGGTGGGGGCTGGGGATGGTTAGTTTTGGCGGGGTTCCCCGTGGGTCGGGGATTCTCGACGCGTTCCATGAGCCAACTCCCTTCACCCTCCCGCCGTTTCATTACCACTGCCGAAGCCCTGAAAGAGGATTTCAAAGGGCGTACCAACTATTGGTTGTGTCGGCCGGAGATCGCCGATGCCAAGGACCTTCAGTTGTGTCGGGCGGTGTTGCCGGCCGGGGAAGGCCATCCGTTCCATACCCATCCTGAGTTGGAGGAAATTATTTACGTGTTGGAGGGCCAGGTGGAGCAGTGGGTGGAGACCGAGAAACGCATGCTCCAACCCGGCGAGGTGGCCCATATTCCAGCCGGGGTGGTCCATGCCACTTTCAATCCCACCGGTGCCGATGCGGTGATCTTGGCTATCCTGTCGCCGTCCAAATCGCAGGGACCGTTCATGGTTGATGTCAGTGGTGAGGAACCGTGGAAGTCGCTGCGTCTGAAGGGCTAATCTGGAACCCATCCGTTGGAGGGGGGGGCTGGCCGGATCTCCTTCCGCAAGAGCGTGGTTGTTCGCTCGTTACCAGCCTCAGCCCGGCCTGATCTTCGCTGTCGCCTCGTCTAGCGAACCAATCATCTACGCCATCGCTTTACTCTCCGGTGAAATCGCTCCGTTTAGCAGGGGCAAGTTTCGAGGTGGATTCGGGGCGGTGGGCGAAGAGCTAAGGGGTTGCTCAAAAACCCGGATGCTTCGATGTCGTGGCGCCAAGAGCGGATGTCGTCCAAGGACCTCTGGAGGTCGAGTCGGTGGTAAACGGTGGGGTAGCGTTGGAGGTTGGTCGCGGCCAAATCGAAAAGAGCCACCGCCGGTCGGAGTCGGCCTCTCTGCAGGTGGACGAACGCGCCCGCCCATTGGATCAAGCCCTTGTAGAAGGCGTAGTTTTCACCGGTCTTTCCTCCGGCCAGCCAGAGTTCTTCGAGCACATCATGGGCTTCGAAGTAGAATCCCCGGTTGAAGCAGTGGAAGAAGCCGGCGTAGTGCCGGGGCAGTCCGTCCGGGTTTGGGTCGTCGGGCAGGTCTGCCAGCAGTTCGGCAATGCGGGGGCTTTTGTGGCTCACGGTTAAAATTTAGGGGGCCACGGTCAGGGGACCATTGAACCGGGTCAGTGAGAGGACCTCGGTCCGGGCATGATGCGGGCCGTGCCGGACTCCGCGGGGGCTTTGCAGGATTGAACCCGGGCCATAGGTTTGATCGTCCTCCACCCATTCACCGGAAATGACGCAAACCCACTCATCGGCCGCCGGATGACTGTGGGCGGGCACGGTGATGCCCGAGTGGAATTTACGCAGAACAGTCACGCCTCCAGTTTCCGGATGTCGCTCGAGAATAGCCAATTCAACGCCCGGATACGGGCCGGGAATCCAGGTCATTGTTTCGAGAGTTTGAGCGTTAGGGAACATGCCGGTCACTTTGGAGTCCTTTGACAGGAGTGCCAAGCGCAGGCCTAGCAGATTTCTTTCGGTTGATCCGCCTCCCGGTTCCACGCGACGATTCTTCTCGGCTCGATGCTTTCCAAGAAGGCCGTCCAGACCGACGATGGCTCATCCAGTTGAGCCTCGGATGAATCCGGTCCTGAAGAAGTCCATTCCACGATTCAGTGAGTCGCTGACCCGCCGGCGCCGATCCGCTTGGTTGGATGTCTGGGCGGCTCGGGGCATCACCATGGTGGCGGCCGGGGTCGGCTTGGCCACGGTTCTGGTGTTCCTTTTTATTTGCGTCGAGGCCTGGCCGGCGCTGGTGGGGCAGGTTGCTGAGGGGCCCACGAATACGGTGATCGCGTCGGGTGACTTGGATCGGGTTCCCAATGAATCCCTGCAGCGCTTTTTGGGGCTGAGTCCGTCGGAGTTTGCTTCCAAGACCCCGGAACAACTTCGACTACTGGCGGAGGTTCGCGCAGAAACCTTGGCCGAGGAACGGGGAGAGGAACAAGGGCAGGGAGGGGCTTCCGTCCATCCCACCCACTGGAGACAACTCATTCTGCCTCACGCCTGGAAGGGGTACGAAACCCCGGTGTACCTCTGGCAACCTTCCGGAGCGGGACCCCGTTTCAACCTGATTCCGCTGTGGTGGGGAACCTTCAAGGTAACCGTGATCGCTTTGGTGGTGGGTGTGCCTCTGGCGATCGCGGCCGCTCTCTATGTGTCCCAAGTCGCCACCGCTCGAGGGCGCCTGTGGCTCAAGCCGGTCATCGAACTCATCGCAGGGGTTCCGACTGTAGTGGTGGGTTTTCTTGCCCTGGGAATCTTGGCTCCGGTCTTCCAGCGGGTCGTCGGAGTTCCGTTCCTGCTTAATGGGATGTTGGCTGGGATTGCGGTGGGTGTGGCCATCGTGCCAGTGGTTTTTTCACTGGCTGAGGACGCTCTGAGTGCGGTGCCTAGAGATTGGGTCCGGGGAGCGTTGGCTCTGGGAGCCACTCCTTGGGAAGCAGTTTGCCGTGTGGTATTACCGGCGGCGGCCCCCGGTATCAGCGCCGCGGTGTTGCTGGGTGCGGCTCAAGCCTTGGGAGAAACGATGATCGTGATGATGGTGAGCGGCAATGCGCCCACCCTTGGATGGAGCGTGTGGGATCCGGTTCGGACCGTGCCGGTGACGTTGGCAATCGAATTGGGCGAGGCGGCACGGGGCGGACCTCACTACCGAGTGCTGTTCCTGATGGGTTTTTTGTTGTTGGTTCTGAGTGTGGTACTTCAGGGGTTGGCACGGGGCATCCGCACTCGACAGGCCCGATTCCGAGGGGAGGCAATAGCATGATCCGACGAATCCCTGCGTGGTTGTTTCCTCGCCTCACCGGGGCTGTCGCCTGGGCACTGGCCGGTTTGGTGTTGAGTCTTATTCTGGGGATTTCCCTGATGGCTTGGCCTCACCTGTCGTGGGCGGCGTGGGTTGGCTCAGAGAATGGTGCTTCGAATCCCTTGGATCCTCGGAGTGTCCACCTGGTACCGCTTTTGGTGGGGACGGCTGCGCGAACTTTTCTGATGTCTTTGGCCGTGATTCCGATGGGCATTCTCACGGCCGTGTACTTGGCCGAGTACGCGCCGTCGGGATCGCGAGCAGCCGGCCTGCTGCGATGGCTCGTCCAAGTATTGGCCGGCGTTCCCAGTGTGATCTTTGGACTGTTTGGCCTCGGGTTCTTCGTCGGCGTCGTGGGCGGAGGATTGGATCGTTGGACGGGCGATCTCGCATCCCCTGTTTGGGGGCGTCCGGCCTTGTTGTGGGCCTCACTCACCATGGCGTTGATGACCTTACCGGTGGTGGTCGTGGCCACCGAGGAGGCCTTGCGCTCGGTGTCCCAAGATCTCCGTGTCGCGGCCATCGCATTGGGCGCCACCCGCCTGCAAGTGTTGCTGCGGATCCTGCTTCCCAATGCCCTGCCGGGAATGGCGACCGGAGTGATTCTGGCCATTGGACGGGCATCCGGTGAAGTCGTGCCGCTGCTTTTCACCGGAGCCGCAGTCGCCACTCAGGGTTCGCTGGCCTTGAATGAGCGCTTCATGGACCTGGCCTACCAGGTCTTTGTCTTATCCACGCAGTCCCCGGATCCTCAGGCCAGTCGACCCCTGTTGCTGGCCAGCGTCTGGGCTCTCGTCTTCCTGTCCTTATTGTTGAATGCTGGCGCAGCGATCCTCCGATTCCGGGCCACCCCGGCGGCGCGAGATCGCCTTTGACACCGTGACCTTCGAGGCTCCCCAGAACCCTGTTTGCATCGAAATCCAGAGCCTGTCCCTCTGGTATGGACCGACCCAAGCTCTGCGGTCGGTGTCGCTGATTGTCCCGGAGCGGCAGGTCACCGCGCTCATCGGACCAAGTGGTTGTGGGAAGTCGTCCTTGTTGCGATGCCTTAACCGGATGAATGACCTCATCCCCGGGGTTCGTGTGAGCGGGGGCTGCCGGGTGGGCGGAGTGGATGTTCAGGATCCCCAGGTGGACGTGACACAGCTTCGTCGGCGGGTAGGAATGATTTTTCAGAAATCCAACCCGTTCCCGCAGTCGGTCTTCGACAACGTGGCCTTCGGTCTGCGGATTGGCGGATGTTCGGGTTCTGAGCTGGAGGGTCGGGTCGCATCGGCGCTGCGGCGCGCCGCGTTGTGGGATGAAGTCCGGGACCGCCTGGGTGAGAACGCGCTGCGGCTTTCCGGGGGGCAGCAGCAACGCTTGTGCATCGCGCGGGCGGTAGCCGTCGAGCCGGAGGTGCTGCTCATGGATGAGCCGGCCAGTGCTCTGGACCCGGTCTCGGTGGGTCGAATCGAGGATCTCATCCGCGAACTGCGCGAGGACTACACCATCCTCATGGTCACTCATCACATGCAGCAGGCCGCGCGCTTATCCGACCAGACGGCCTTTCTCCATCAGGGTGAGCTGGTTGAGGTGGATCGGACTGATCGAATTTTTTCCCAGCCCCGAGACCCTCGCACCGAAGACTATGTGACGGGTCGCTTTAGTTGAGAGGGTCGATCCGCGAGGCGAATCGTCGAATCCAAGGTTTCCAAAAGAGACTTCCCTCGGCCCAATAGTCTCCAGTGACATCGTTGGAGGCAGAGATCACACAGCTTAAAGACCAGTTGCTCCGCATGGCAGGGATGGCGGAAAGCCTGGTCGTTCGCGCCGTCCGGGCCCTTGTAGATCGGGACGATGACTTGGCTCGCAGTGTGACCGCCGGGGACGAGCCGTTGGACGAGTTGGAGAAAGCGTTGGATGCCGCATCAATTGTGCTGCTGACCAAGGCTCCGTTGGCGGGACAGCTGCGCCTGATCACCGTGGTGATTAAGATCACCGGAGATTTGGAGCGCATCGGCGATGAATCCACCACCATTGCGCGACGCGCTCTGGAGTTAGGTCGTGAGCCGCAGCTCAAGCCCTATCAGGACATTCCCAAGATGTCCCACATGGCCACCGAGATGTTGAGGGACGCCCTCGACGCCTTCGTGCATGGCGACACCGTCAAGGCCCGAGCCGTGATTCCGCGCGACAAAGCCGTCGATGCGTTGAATCGGTCGCTGCATCAGGAGTTGACCCAGTTCATGATTCAGGATCCCTCGAATATCGGTCGATGCCTGCACCTCATGACCATTAGCAAAGCCCTCGAGAGGATCGCTGATCACGCCAAGAATATCGCCGAAGAGGCGGTGTACCTCTATGAGGCCCGGGACATTCGGCATGCCGGATTTGCGGGGCCTTTGGATCTCTGAGCTTCTACTGAACGAGGTCCGAGGATCGGGGGGGCTTGCGGGATCTTCTTTCGCAAGAGCTGGGTCGATCGCTTGTCACCGACTTCTGCAGGGTTTGCTTTTCGGTCGCGCGCGGGGTATCGCCGAAGAATTTACCCGGCAATTACTCCTCTCCCAACCGCAGCGTTCCTTCTGGGCTGGTTCTGGAGTCGGCTATCTGGGCGCGGTGGTCATTGCGGTGTCCAATGCCTTGGGTGATTCCTTGCAAAGGAATCCTGCATCGTTGACCCCGAGGATTCCTGTCCCTAGGCTTTTGACGCTGTCATCGGAATGCAGGCCCTGACGTGACTTCTGTCGGGGCTTTTTGCTGTTCACGGTGGGCGTTTATTCATGGCAAACGTGATTCTCGTCGGCGCTCAATGGGGCGACGAAGGCAAAGGCAAGATCATCGACGTCCTCACCGAGCAATCGGAAGTGGTCGTCCGCACTCAGGGTGGCAATAACGCGGGCCACACGGTCTTCGTGGGTAAGGACAAGTACGTCTTGCACCTGATCCCTAGCGGGATCCTCCGCTCGAACAAGGTGTGCGTGATCGGCAATGGCGTGGTCATGGATCCCGTGGGTTTGGTAAAAGAACTCGATGGGCTGGCCAAGCTGGGCGTTTCGGTGACGCCCGCTAATTTCCGCATCTCCGAGACCGCGCACGTGGTGTTGCCGTGGCACCGCGAACTCGACGGCGCCCGTGAGGCCCAGAAGGGGGACAATAAAATCGGCACCACCAAGCGCGGCATCGGCCCAACCTACGGCGACAAGGTTGCTCGGGTGGGATTCCGTGTGTTGGATTTGGTCAATCGGGAGCGTTTCCCGGCCAAGCTCCGCGAGCGGTTGGATGAGAACAATGTGCTCATCCAGTCTCTCGGAGGTACCCCGCTCAATTACGATCAGGTTCTCGCCGAATACACGGCCGCGGCCGATCGGTTGCGCCCGTTCGTCACCAACACGGTGGTGTTTCTCCATGAGGTGTCCCAACGGGCCGGAAACATCCTCTTCGAGGGAGCCCAAGGCACCTTCCTAGACATTGACCACGGCACCTATCCTTTCGTGACGTCGTCAAACACGACTTCTGGCGGTGCTTGCACGGGTTCCGGGGTTCCTCCGAATCGGATGGACAAGGTGATCGGCGTGCTCAAGGCCTACACCACTCGCGTCGGTGGCGGACCGTTGCCGACCGAGAGTGCCGAGGTGAGCGATCTCCTGCACGGCATGGGGCGCGAGTTTGGTTCCACGACCGGCCGAGCCCGTCGTTGCGGATGGTTTGATGCCGTGGCCACCCGCCACGCGACCATGGTCAACGGCATCGACGAGCTGGCCATCACCAACATTGATGGTCTGGATTCTTTGAAGACGTTGCAGGTCTGCGTTGCCTACCGGGCTGACGGTCAGACCCTGCGCCATTTTCCGGCCGACCATGAGGTGCTGGCACGGTGTGAGCCGGTGTACGAAACCTTCCCTGGCTGGCAAACCTCGACCGAAGAGATCACCCGTTGGGAAGACCTTCCGGTAAACTGCCGCAATTACCTGCTGGCCATTTCCCAGATGACGGGCGCTCGCCTAACCATCGCCAGCGTGGGTCCCGCCCGGGCGCAGACCATGTTCCTTTGAGGTTGCTCGTGAGCGCCGAGCCCAAGCTGTCCGCAGCGGCACAAGCCAATTTGCCGACCCATGTGGCCGTCATCATGGACGGCAATGGGCGGTGGGCCAAGCAACGTGGGCTACCGCGGGTGGAAGGTCACCGCAATGGCGTGGAATCGGTTCGGACCATTGTCCGTGCCGCCGCTGAAGTGGGCATCAAGTACCTGACGCTCTACGCGTTTTCGGTGGAGAACTGGAACCGGCCGAAGGATGAGGTGGATACGCTCATGAAGTATCTGGCGCGCTTCCTAAAGAACGAGATTGGGGAGCTCAATCGCAACAACGTCCGTTTGGAGGCCATTGGGCAAATTTGGCGTCTGCCCGAGGCTGTGCAAGAGCAGTTGGCCAAGACCCGGGCTGCCTTGGCTAAGAACAATGGTCTGACGTTGATTCTGGCCCTGAGCTACGGCGGGCGAACCGAGTTGATCGAGGCCACGCGGGCCATCGCCGAGAAGGTGAAAACAGGCGCCCTCGATCCGGCGGAAATCAACGAGCGGGTCATCTCCGAGCACCTCTATACCCGCCATTGGCCCGATCCCGATTTAATGATCCGCACCAGCGGCGAGATGCGCATTAGCAACTTCTTGCTGTGGCAGTTGAGCTATGCGGAGTTCGTTATTACGCAGACTTTGTGGCCGGAGTTTCGCAAAGCCCACCTGTGCGAGGCGTTGGAAGAATACTCCCGACGGCACCGCCGTTTTGGTAGTGTGTGAGCCCTCTTGGTTGGGCTGAAAATCACCGTCCCGTGCGATCCGGCCTGGGGCATCGTAGCAGCAGCGGTCGTGCATCCTGAGGGTTTGATTTGCGCGGGTACCCGTTGTTGTCGATGAGGAGCCAGACGTTGTCGGCATCCACGCTCAGCCCTTCGAAGAACCCATACGGCAGCAAGTGCTGGTAGGCGTACTTGGGGTCCATTTCGATGGGGAAATAACTGAAGCAAAGCCGCACGGCATGGGTGTGTGGGTTGATGCACAGCACTCGCCGGTGTTCACGGCACAGAGCCCAGAGTTCCCCGCCGAACCAGCACAGGTCGGTGTAGTGGATGTCGTCACCGGAGGCTCCGGGGGGGCGGGGCTGAAAATCGCTCACGACCCGCAGTGTCTTGCGGTCGATTTCAAGGATGCGCCCGGTGTCGCGCTCGTTGGCCACGTAGAGAAAGCGGTCGCCGACCGCCACACCTTCGAAGGAGGCGTTCCGGTCGGTCTTGCTGAACCATCGAGAAGCCGGAGACCAGTCAATGGGCAGGCGCTCGAGCGGTTTACCGGGGGCCGATTGCTTGAGGATCCAGCGCAAGTGTTCTTCGCTCAGATAGAGGGCCCCGGTGCTGTCGATGCCGATCCCTTCGACATCCCACGGCAAGTCTCGACCAGGTGTCAGGGGTTCAAACAAAGAAGGGGACAGGCCTGCGTAGGGAACTAGGACGGCTTCGGTGCCAGAGCTGGGGAACTGAATTTCAAAGAGTCCGGTTTCTTTGTCGTTGACCGTGAGCATCCGACCGTCGGGCAGGCGGACCAGGGCCGATGCGTCAAAACGCCCGCCGGACGGGGTGAGGGTCCAGGACTGGGCCACCGAGAGGGGCTGGGTTCGGGTGGTGGAGCCAACCGGGTTTTTTGCCGAGGAGCAGCCCGTCCAAAGGCTGGCCAGGAGGCCGATCAAAGTGAGGATCCGTTTCAACGCGACGACATTAGTTGAGGCGGAGGTGAAAAGCAGGAGGAAAACCGTTTTACAGGCCGCCGATCCTCAGTACGATTTCGGCGTTAGGTCACCAATCCGTAACATGACGCACTCCTTACCTTCGTCTGGCCTGGAACCGGGCATTCTCCAGCGTTCTTCGCTGTATCGGGAGTTTCTTGCCGAGAAGGATGAAATCCTGAAGCACAAGTGGATTGAGTCGGAGAAAGTGGGTTACGATATCGGGTTCGAGGCGGCCTTGGTGGATTGGATCACCAAGCACCGTGCGAGTTGGCGACGCGCTCGAACCTCGGGAACCCTTACCTGAACTGAATCGCTCACCTGCGTCTGCAAACCTCTGTGGAGCGTCTAGCGGCCGGGTTTGAGTCCCTCTTCGGATCATGAATTCCAAGCTTCTCGATTCGGCAGCCCTTCAGCGAATGCTGGCGCGCATGGCTCATGAGATTGCCGAAGCCAATCCGGATGCTGGATCGTTGGTGCTGGTGGGGATCCAACGGGGCGGTGTTCCGGTGGCTCTTCGATTAGCCGCTGAATTGGCTCAGGTGTTTGGGCGAACTGTCCCGTGCGGCACGATTGATGTGACGTTCTACCGCGACGATCTCAACCAACGGACGGCGCCGGCGGTGCATCCGACCGAGATCCCGGGCGATATCCAGGGCAAGACGGTGGTGTTGGTCGATGATGTCTTCTTCACTGGCCGAACGGTGCGTGCGGCGATGGATGCGCTTCTTGAGTTTGGGCGTCCGAGTCGCGTGCAGTTGGCGGTGGTGATTGATCGGGGGCACCGACAACTCCCGATTCGTCCGGATGTGGTCGGCAAAGAAGTGGCTACTTCATTGCGGCAGTCCGTGCTGGTTCGTTGCTCCACTGGGGGCGAAGAAGACGGTGTTTTTGTGCGCGACACTCTCGCATCTTCGGCCGTCCAACCTGCGTCATGATCTGGAACCGTAAACACTTGCTCGACCTTCAGAGCCTTTCCGCTGAAGAAATCATTCACTTGCTGGACACGGCGCGTGAGTTCAAGGCCGTCGGGCAACGTTCTATTAAGAAGGTGCCGGCGCTGCGCGGTAAGACGGTGGTGAACTTGTTCGTCGAGCCCAGCACGCGTACGCGCATTAGTTTCGAATTGGCTGCGCTGCGCCTGAGCGCCGATGTGATTAATTTTTCGGCGGAAGCCAGTTCTCTGAGGAAGGGGGAGACGCTCAAGGATACGGCCCGGAACTTGGAGGCTCTGAACGCCGACATCATCATTCTGCGGCACGGGGCCAGTGGGGCGCCCCACTTTTTGGCGCGGTTCTTGGGGGCCCATGTCTTGAATGCGGGGGACGGTGCTCATGAGCATCCGACTCAAGGGCTTTTGGATATTTTTACGATCCGGGAAAAGAAGGGGCGGATTGCTGGGCTGAATGTGACGATTCTGGGGGATATCCTCTACAGTCGGGTGGCTCGGTCGAACATTTGGGCGCTGACCAAGTTGGGTGCGAACGTGACTTTGTGTGGTCCGCCGACGTTGGTGCCGAAGCTGTTTGAGTCGTTTGCTCCGAATGTTCGGGTGACGTGGAATATCGATGAGGCGCTTCGAGACGCCGATGTGATCAATTTGCTGCGCATCCAGCATGAGCGGCAGAAGGCGTCGATGTTTCCGAGTACGGGGGAGTATGCGGCGTTGTTCGGGCTAAACACGGCTCGAATGGCCAAGGTGAAGCCGGATGCGTTGATCATGCATCCTGGGCCGATCAATCGGGGGGTGGAGATTGCGAGCAGTATCGCGGATGGGCCTCAGTCGGTGATTCTGGAGCAGGTGACCAATGGGTTGGCGGTCCGCATGGCGGCGCTGTATCTGGTCAATGGGGGTGCGTCGCTTCAGGTGGCGGGTTGAGGGGTTGGCCGTTGGGTTGGCCGTTGGGTGGGGGGCTCTGCGGGATCGATCCTGCGCTCGCAGGGAAGCTCGGGGGGAGGATCAGCCATTGCGCTGCGCGCAGGTTTTTTGTGGATCGCTTCCAATGCTCGCTCCGGCCCGATCCCGCTGCCGCTCGCTGGGGTCGGCGTGTTAACCAGATGCAGAAGTGGCTTGGCCGGAGGCGGTTCCCGGTTCAGCCTCTTGACCTAATTCCATGAAGACCTTCGCACGTCTCTTTCTATTCTTGTCCGCTCTGTGGCTCCAAGCCGCAGTCCCCGCCATCGACCTCGACGGTTCTTGGACCGTGGCCGAGTTGGAGACGGAGCAGGGGCCTCTCCCGGAGGATACTCGCAAGGCGCTGGTGGTGACCGTTTCCGGCGGCAAGTATTCGATGGAGGCGGGCGGTCAGACGGTGGCTAAGGGTAAGCTTGCGATGGATTATAGCGCGACTCCTCCGGTGATGACGGTGACGGAAGAGGAAGGTCAGAATGTCGGCCGGGGTGTGCGGGCGATTGTGGAGAAGACCGCGACCGGATGGAGGGCCTGCTATGCGTTGGATTCGTCGGATTTGCCGAAAGAGTTCAAGGTGGGTGATGGCGGCGGTATGATGCTGGCGCGCTATGAGCGCAAGGCGGGTTCCCGTCCGCGTCCGCTCCGTGCGTTGCTCATTACGGGTGGATGCTGCCACGAGTACGACGCGCAGGCGGTGACGCTGATGCAGGGGATTTCTAAGCGGGCCAATGTGGAGTTCACGCTGGTGCGCGACAAGGGAGCCGATGGGACTCAGCATAAGGTGAGTGCCTATCAGAAGGCGGACTGGGCGGCTGGCTACGATGTGGTGCTGCACAATGAGTGCTATGCCGACGAGAAGGACCCGGCCTGGTTGGAGGGAATCGTGGCTCCGCACCGCGCCGGCACGCCGGCCGTCGTGATCCACTGCGCGATGCACTGCTACCGGGCTCCGACGAATGAGTGGTTCCGTTTTGTTGGCGTGACGAGCCGCTCGCATGGGTCGCACTTCGCGTATCCGATGACGAATGTGAAGCCGGAGCATCCGGTGATGAAGGGTTTCCCAGCCGTGTGGCAGACGCCGAAGGAGGAGTTGTACATCATCGAGAAGGTGGAGAAGGAGGCGACTCCGCTGGCCGTGGGCTACAGCCCGGAGACGAAGAAGGGCGAGGCCAATGTCTGGGTGCATCAGTACGGCAAGGCCCGGGTGTTTGGTACGACGATGGGGCATTACAATCACACCATGTCGGATCCGGTATACTTGGATTTGATTACCCGCGGTACGTTGTGGGCGACCGGCCGGTTGCAGGAAGATGGGACTCCTGTCGCTGGATACGGTGCTCAGCCGTAATGGATTCTCAGCCGGTGCGACAGTCTGCCCGATTCATTGAGTCGTGATGTCGCGGTTTGGCGCGGTTTTTTTCAGGGTTCGGGCCGGACTTGGGGTGGATGCCCCATTCCGGCCCGTTTCGTTTCCATGGCCTGTGCCGATGGGGTGGCACGGTCGATGCAGAGGGCTCCAGCATGACGCTCGATAAATGGACCCAAAAGGCTCAACAGGCCCTCCAAGTCGCTCAGACCACAGCGCAAGAACGTTCCCATGCGGCCTTTGATAGTGAGCATTTGGCTTTGGCTCTCGTGACTCAGGCGGACGGAATCGTTCCCCCCTTATTGGAAAAAGCCGGTGTGGAGGTGAGTCAATTGGTTTTAGAGTTGGAAGCGGAATTGGGACGTCGCCCGACAGTGCAAGGTGGGGCCGATGTTTATCCTTCCACGGATTTGCAAGCGGCTCTCAAGGCGGCGCTAGCCGAGGCCAAGTCTCTCAAGGATGAGTATATTTCCACAGAACACCTCTTCCTGGGGTTGCTGGAGAAGGGCGGAGACAGCGTTCGTCGCATCACCGATCGGTTGGGTCTCAAGCGCGATACGGTGCTCAAGGCGCTGAGCGCGGTGCGGGGCAATCAGCGTGTGTCCGATGCGAATCCGGAGGAAAAGTTTCAGACCCTGGAAAAGTACGGCAAGGACCTCACAGCCTTGGCTCGCAAGGGCAAGATCGACCCGGTGATCGGCCGGGATGACGAGATCCGGCGTGTCATGCAAGTGCTGACGC
>SYMJ01000078.1 GCA_005805505.1 Verrucomicrobiales bacterium
ATCGTCGCCGATACCCCCGGCCACGTGCAGTACACCCGCAACTTGGTCACGGGTGCCTCCACAGCAAATTTGTCCATTGTGCTGGTCGATGCCCGTCAGGGAGTCATCGAACAATCCCGTCGGCATACCTACATCGCCTCATTGCTGCGCATCCCGCACCTAGTGATCGCGATCAATAAGATGGATTTGGTCGGCTGGTCCGAAGCCCGTTTCAACGAAATCCGCGAAACCTTCGAGAGCTTCCTGCCGCGCCTGGCTATTAAGGACGTAAAGTTCATCCCGCTGAGCGCCCTCAATGGCGACAACGTTGTGGACCCCTCCACGCAGACACCCTGGTACTCCGGCCCCACCCTGCTCGGTCATCTGGAAACCGTGCACATCGCCAGCGATTGGAACCTCCAAGGCCTGCGATTCCCGGTGCAGTGGGTCAACCGCCCCAACAACCCCACCGACGCCCAGCTTCATGATTTCCGCGGACTCAGCGGCCAGATCGCCAGCGGCATCGTTCGCGTCGGCCAGCGCGTGATGGTTCTGCCCAGCGGTCTCAAGAGCACCATCCAGAAAATTTGGACCCTCAACGGCGAACTGGACGAAGCCTTTTGCCCTCAAAGCGTAACGCTTCAATTGGCCCACGACCTCGACGTCAGTCGCGGCGACATGATTGTCGGACTCGATTCTCTGCCGGGCATGTCCAACGACTTGTTGGCTAAGGTGTGCTGGATGAATCCCCGCCCGCTCCAAAAGGGTCGGAAGTACTTCCTCAAGCACGCCACTCAAACCGTGCAGGCGGTGGTCACCTCACTCGAAAGCCGCATCAACATTCAGACCATCGAGGCCGAACCGGAACCGGCCGAATTAGCGATGAACGACATCGGCGAGATTCGCATCAAAACAGCCAAGCCCATCGTCTTCGACGGCTACGGAAGCAACCGACTCACCGGAGCCTTTATTCTCATCGAGCAGGGCACCAATGCGACGGTCGCCGCCGGCATGCTCAATCCTCCGATGGAGGCCGTGAAACCCGAGTACAACGACTTCGCCATCTGAGGAACTCAGCCCAGAGTCTGCTAGGGCGATGGGTTTGAGCGATCAGTTCCAGAAGTGGTTCGTGGGTTCCTCCACGCTTGATCAACCTGCCCGATCGGAGTGCTGTTGGGCAGATCATGACTGCTGCTGAACTCTTCGGCTCGTTTCCGGAAGCCCTGGCCCGTTTGCGCACCCGTGGACCGGGTCCGGCCGGAAAACTCCCCCTCACCGAGGCGATGTTGCGCGAGGCCCCCAGCGGGGATCTCTTCGGAATGACCCAAAATGCGGGCATGGGATGGAACCCCTCCGAATTGGGTCGCAAGCAGTTCCTCATCCTCAGTACCCAAGGCGGCATTCGAGCTGAAGACGGTCGCCCCATCGCGCTGGGTTACCACACGGGTCATTGGGAGATTGGCCTCCTCTCGTGGGCGGCGGCTGAAACCTTTCGCGAGGGCAAGGCGCTGCCCTTCGCTGCCTGTGTTTCCGATCCCTGTGATGGTCGCACCCAAGGCACGGTGGGCATGTTCGATAGCCTGCCGTATCGCAATGACGCGGCCATCGTCTTCCGTCGTTTGATTCGATCCCTTCCGCAGCGGGTGGGGGTGCTCGGTGTGGCCACTTGTGACAAGGGCTTGCCCGCCATGATGATGGCGCTGGCCTCCCAGTTGGACCTGCCAACCGTGCTGGTTCCCGGCGGGGTGACGTTGCCCCCCGAACGCGGCGAAGATGCTGGCACCGTTCAAACTCTCGGAGCCCGATTCTCGCATGGACTCGTCACGTTGGACGAGGCGGCCGACCTAGGATGCCGGGCTTGCGGCACGCCCGGCGGCGGTTGTCAGTTTTTAGGAACGGCGGCCACTTCACAGGTGGTGGCTGAGGCGTTGGGCCTGGCCCTGCCGCATTCGGCGCTCGCACCCAGTGGCGAGCCGATCTGGCTCCAATTAGCCCGTGACTCGGCTCGTGCGCTCATGGCCCGTGAGAAGGTCGGCCTCACCACGCGTGCGGTACTCACCGACTCCGCGTTGCGCAATGCGATGACCGTTCATGCGGCCTTTGGTGGTTCGACCAACTTGTTGCTGCACATCCCGGCCATCGCCCATGCGGCCGGCCTTCGCCGACCCACGGTGGAGGATTGGATCGCCATTAACCGCCGCACGCCCCGCCTCGTGAGCGTGATGCCCAATGGACCCACCCACCATCCCACGGTGCGGGCCTTCTTGGCAGGCGGCGTGCCCGAGGTGATGCTGCACTTGCGAGATCTCGGGTTGCTCGACCTCGAGGCGCTCACGGCCACGGGGGATCGGCTCGGTGAGACCTTGGATGCCTGGGCGCGGTCCGAGCGTCGATCGGTACTCCGCCAACGATTGCAGAAATTGGACGGTGTGGATCCGGATTCGGTGATCCTGCCGCCCGCCTTGGCCCGGGAACGCGGCCTGACGAGCACGGTGACCTTCCCGCGGGGCAACTTGGCTCCCGAGGGGGCTGTCATTAAGAGCACCTCCATCGATCCCTCGGTGCTGTCGCCCGAGGGGGTGTTCTTCTTGGAGGGTCCTGCTCGCGTGTTCACGCGGGAGCGGGAGGCGATCATTGCCATCAAGGCGGGTCACATCCGCGCCGGCGATGTGCTGGTACTGGCGGGGGTCGGCCCCATGGGCACCGGCATGGAGGAGACCTACCAGTTGACCTCGGCCCTCAAGCATTTGCCTTTCGGTAAGTACGTGGCCCTGATTACCGATGCGCGCTTTAGTGGTGTTTCGACCGGTGCCTGCATCGGTCATGTCGGACCCGAAGCCTTGGCCGGCGGTCCTATTGGCAAGATCCGTTCCGGCGACCGCATCCGTGTCCGCGTCGATTGCCGAAATCTCGAAGGGTCACTGGATTTGGTCGGTGATGCCGAGGGCCTTTGGCAACCGGGTCGTGCTGAGGTTGAACTGCAGACTCGCTCCGCCAATCCCGCATTGGCCCCGCACGAAAAACTCCCCGCTGACACCCGGCTCTGGGCCGCGCTAGTGGGTGCCAGCGGCGGAACTTGGGGTGGGTGTGTCTATGATGTTGATTCGATTGTCGCGGCGTTGGAGCGGGCTCATTAATCGTTGAAACTTCCAACAAATACCCTCCAACAAATACCCGCCGATGAATCCGAATTGCTGGCCGAATCACCGATGGGTGACCGGGTTGTTCCCGGCATTCTGTTCCGCAGCGGTCGGCGTGGGGTTCATGGCCGGTGTCGCTGTCCTAGCGGCCGACGGCCCGCAAACTCCAGATGCCGAGCGGGCCCGCTTGCACCTGGCCGATGCGTCATTGGAAATCGATTGGGTGGCCTCTGAACCGCAGGTCATTAGCCCGGTAGCGATGGCTTGGGATGCGGCCGGATTCCTATTTGTTGCGGAGATGCGGGATTATCCCAACGCCGGCGATGGAGGGACAATCCGACGCCTCGAAGACCGGGACGGAGACGGCCGCTATGAACGGGCCACGGTGTTCGCTCAAGGGTTGCCGTTTCCAAATTCTGTAGTGCCCTATCGGGACGGAATTTTGGTCGCCGCGGCCCCCGATTTGCTGTTTTTGCGGGACACCGACGGGGACGGGCGTGCCGATGTCATCGAGGTCCTCTTCACCGGGTTCGGGACAGGCAATCAACAACTCCGGGCCAACGGATTGCGTTGGGGTCTCGATGGGTGGGTTTATGGCGCCAACGGACGCAGTGATGGGGCGATCCAATCCAAGCGCCGTCCTCAAGATCCGGTGCAGTCCCTGAGGGGTCGTGATTTTCGTTTCCGTCCGGACACGGGAGTGTTCGAGACGGTGGCGGGCCGCAGTCAGTTCGGTTTGGCAGGCGACGATTGGGGTAACCGTTTCCTTTCTTGGAACACCATTCCCATCCGGCACGAAGTCATTCCCGATGCGTTCTTGTTTCGCTCGCCGGTGCTGGCAGCGGTGGATCCCTTGGCCGATCTCCTGCCTCCCGGGGACCGGGGAGAGATCTTTCCAAAGACTCCGGCACCTCAGGTCTTCAACAACGAATCCGGTCAGCATTTCAACGCCCTGAGCGGCTTGCACCTCTTCCATGGCAACGCGTTGGGCGAAGGTTATCGGGGCGATGTCTTCGTCGGAGAGAGTTTACGCAACTTGGTGCATCGCCGCGTGCTGGAGCCCGACGGAGCGACCTTCCGGGCGGAACGTCGTGAAGTAGGCTCGGAGTTTCTGGCCGGATCGGACCCTTGGTTCCATCCCGTTCAATTCGCGAGCGGCCCTGATGGGGCGCTGTATGTGGCCGATTTTTACCGTCGGTTTGTGGAACATCCCGATTGGGTGGCCAAGGACACCCGCGCTCAGGTCGATTGGTCTGAGGGCAAGGCGCACGGGCGGATCTGGCGCATCGGGCGAGAAGGTCAACGTCGCGCGTTTCAAGGGCCGCCGTTCCGTGCCGACGCTTCGGTGGCCTCGCTGGTGGCTTCGCTCGATACGGCCAATGGTTGGCGCCGTGACACGGCTCGACGTTTGTTGGGAGAGCGAGGGGGATCCGAGGCCTTGGGGCCGCTTCAATCCGCGGTGAACCGTTGGAATCGACCGGAATCCCGCGTGGCGGCGCTGAAGACTTGGTCATTGCTGGGCGGTGAGGATCCGCGTTGGTTGGCGCGGTTGCTGGCTGATCCCAATGCACGCCTCCGTGGGGCCGCGGCACAAGTGGCTGGAGAAGGGTTGGCCCGGAGGTCGATCGCAGAGCAAGAATCGGCCCCGGCCCGTGCGTTAATTGATGCGATGCTGGGTCGCTGCGACGAGCCCGACGTGGCGGCAGCGATGCAACTCGGTTTGGCTCTGGGAAGCATCGCCTCGGAATCTAACCGAGAGCCGGCCTTGCGTCGATTGGCTGAGCGCCACGAAGACCGCTGGGTTCGTCTGGCCATCGCCAGTAGTTCGCGTTCGACGGTTTTCGCGGCCTCGCTCCGCCTCATGCCAGCGGCCTCGGGACCGATGCGGCCGGTCCCAAGGCCGGCGGTCTCTACGGTGGGTCGCGCGACGGTCCTAGAGTCCTATCGTCCGGCGCTGACCTTGACCGGGCAACCGGGTCGGGGTGCAGCCATCGTGTCGCGCCTGTGTCTGGCCTGTCATTCTCTTCAAGGTCAGGGACAGCGCGTGGGCCCCGACCTAGCGGGGGCCAATGCTCGTTCACCGGAAACCTTGTTGCAGGATATTCTCGATCCCAATCGGCAAATCGCTCCGGATTACGCTGCATATGAAATCATTCCCAAGACCGGGGAACCGGCGGTGGGTTTGATTGCCAGCGAAACCGCCCAGCGCCTGACCTTGCGTCATCCGGGTGCCTCGGATTCGTCCTGGGCCCGCTCCGAGATCCGTGAGATCCGAGCCACGGGACGTTCCCTCATGCCCGAGGGTTTGGAAGAGGGTCTGAACCATCAGGATGTGGCCGATCTCCTCGCCTTCCTCCGAGCACCGAGTGCAGATCTTTTGCCGAAGCAGCCGTGATTCCTGCGCAGCGTGGGCATAAAGAGCCAGACACTTCCTTGAGGTGTCAGAAATGGATGGGGTGAACCGTTCTCAATTCAGGCGGGCGAGCCTTGACGATGGATCCCGGAGATCCTTCGATCCACGAAGTGTCCGGGCATTCCACGGCCGCTACTGCTCCTCCAAACTGCAGGAGTGAGTTTGGTTCATCATCTCGATGAATCTTTATATCGCGGTGTTAGTGGCCCTCCGCCCGTGCCGGCATCGGGCACGCTGGTAAGCGGGCAGGAATGAGTAACTCCTCAGCCAATCGTTCGGAAATTAAAAGACTCCGAGTCGCCTCGGGGCAGCCCACGATTCGCTTGGGATTTGTGCCGCTCAATGACAGTGCGCCGCTGATTGTTGCCCAGGAACTCGGCTTCTTTGCCCGGCAGGGATTGCGGGTTCACCTCAGTCGTGAGCTGGGTTGGGCCTCGGTCCGTAACAAACTCGTCTATGGAGAACTGGAGGGCGCCCATGCTCCGTGCGGCCTGCCCCCGGCCTTGAGTCTGGGTCTCGACGACCGTCCCTCTTCTTGCAGCACCGGGCTCGTGCTCAACCTGAATGGCAACGCGATTACACTGGCGCGCCGATTCCATGAAGAGGGCGTGAGGACCGCTGAGGACCTGGCTCAATGGGTGACGCGCCGCCGGGGTGGCCCGATTATTCTGGGGACGGTCTCCACCTACTCCACGCACTCGCGATTGATTCGGGGTTGGTTGGGATCGGCCAACATGGTCGAGGGACGCGACTACCAGTTGGTGATTGTGCCACCCAAGCAAATTCTCAAGGGACTGAGCTCGGGTCATCTGGATGGTTATTGTGTCGGTGAGCCTTGGAATTCCGAGGCGGTGCTCCGGGGCTTGGGTAGCTGCTTGGCGACCAGTTGCTCGGTGGCCTCCCGTCACCCTGAAAAGGTGCTGGCCGTTCGCGGTGATTGGGCCATGGCGGAGCCGGAGCAACACGAGCGACTTGTGGCTGCCGTGCTGGAGGCTTGCCGCTTCTGCGACCGACCTGAGTCCGCTGACACCGTGATTGAACTCCTGACACGTCCCGAATACTTGCACCTGTCAGCGGAGTTCATCCGCCCGGCTTGGACCGGCCGGGTCCCGATCTCGGAAGGTCAGACATGTCGTCTCCCTGAGTTCAATTGCTTCCACCGCTTCGATGCCAACGAGCCAACCCCGGAAAAGGCCGAATGGATTCTCCGGGAACTCTACGGTGATCACCCAGGTCGGCCGCTAAGGCCCGATTGGATCAAATCGGTCTTTCGCATGGATGTCTATGAGGCAGCCCGCAGCCGTTTGTCCCTTTCCAAGTCTCCACTCAAACCCACTCGACACGTCTATGAACCCCACACCCTGTCGGCCTGAAACATCCCGTCGCAGTTTTCTTCGCACCACCGCCGCCGGAACTCTGCTCGCCGGGCTTCCCGCCGGTTGGATGGGCTCGGTGTATGCCGACGATTCGCCGGAATTACCGAATGTGCGCTTCGGCATCATCGCGCTGACCGATTGCTCGCCCATCGTCATTGCCCACGAGAAGGGCCTCTTCAAGAAACACGGCATCCAGTCTTCGGTTTCCAAGGAAGCCAGTTGGGCGGTGATCCGAGACAAGCTGCAGACCGGGGATAACCAGGCCACGCACATGCTCATTGGCATGCCCATTGCCTCGACGATGGGGCTCCTGGGTTCGGCCAAGAAGCCGATGATCTTTCCGTGGATGCTCAATCGCAACGGTCAGGCGATCACCCTCAAGTCCGAATTCCTGGGCAAGGTGCAAGAGGATCCGAAGGCGCTGAAGCCCTTCGTCGAGAAGGCCAAGTCTTTGGGCGAACCCATGACCTTCGCCATGACATTTCCGCCGGGAACGCATGCCATGTGGTTGCGCTATTACCTCGCGGCCGGAGGCATCAACCCCGACAAGGACGTCAACCTCATCACCATCCCGCCGCCCCAGATGGTTGCCAACATGAAGGTGGGCAAGATGGACGGGTTCTGTGTCGGCGAGCCATGGAACGCCCGCACGGTCAGCGACAAGATCGGTTTTACGGCCATCACCACGCAAAAGATGTGGAAAGATCACCCCGAGAAGGTCTGTGCCTTCCTCGCGGAATACGCCGACAAGAACCCGAAGACCGTGAAGGCCGTGCTCAAGGCCCTGCACGAGGCCTCGGTGTGGCTCGATGATCTGGGCAATCGTCCGGAGCAGTGCGACATCGTCGGCAAACCCAGTTATGTGAACTGCCCGAAGGAATTAATCCTCGGACGGTTGCTGGGAGACTACGACATGGGTGACGGACGGAAGTTCAAGGATCCGTCTCCGATGATCTTCAGCCAGCGCAACTGCAACTACCCGCAGACCAAGTACGTGACCTGGTGGCTGAGCCAGTTCCGTCGCTGGGGCATGGTCACCGGTGCACCCGATTACGCCGGCATCGCCGCGAAGGTGGCGCGCACCGATCTCTACGAGGCAGCGATGAAAGAAATCGGGGTCGTTCACGGCGGTCGTGATGATCGTTCGGAGACACTTTTTGATGGTATCCCCTTCGATCCCGCCCAGCCCGAAGCCTATGCCCAGGCCTTCGCGGTGAAGAACCTCAAGGGTTGATCTGGAATGAAAAAAATCCATTGGGATGCGGTGCTCATGCCGTTGGTGGGCGTCACCCTGACCCTGTTGGCTTGGCAAATGATCTCGGGACGGACTGTGATCCGGAATCTGGCCGATGGGACGGTGGAAGAGGTGCGGCTCGGCTGGGTCCAGGACTTGCCTGGTCCCCTCCAGACTTGGGAAAAGACGCGCAAATATGTCGTCGAGCCCTTCGCCAAGCGCGAGGAACTCGACCAGGGAATCCTGCGGTTCACCTGGTACTCGTTGGTGATCGTCGCCAAGGGATACGCCATCGCCCTCATCCTAGGAACTCCCTTGGGTTTTCTGCTCGGCCTCTCGTCGACCTTTTCCAAAATGTTCGACCCGATCATTCAGGTGCTGAGACCTGTGTCGCCTCTGGCGTGGATGCCCCTGGGAGTCGTGCTCTTCGCCAACAGCGGGAAAAGCGCCAATGAGTTAGCCGCTCTGTTCACCATCGCCGTCTGTGCGATGTGGCCCACGGTGCTCAACACCGCCGTGGGCGTGCGTGCCATCCCGCAGGACTACCTCAATGTGGCCCGTGTTCTGAAGCTCTCGAGGACGCAGACGCTGCTGAAGATCATGATTCCCGCCACCCTGCCGTACATGTTTACAGGCTATCGGCTGAGCCTGGGCATTGCCTGGTTGGTCATCGTGGCGGTGGAGATGCTGACCGGCCGCATCGGCATCGGGAACTTCCTCTGGAACGAATACAACAACGGTCTCTACACGAGCATCGTCCTCTGCATCGTCACCATCGGTCTGGTCGGCTTCTCGCTGGATCGGGCCATGAGCCTCTTGGAACGCCGCTTCAAGAGCATCCTCTGAACCGAACCTATGTCCTTCCTCGTTCTCCAGCAGGTCTCCAAAGGATTCGGGCCGCCCGAGGCCCGCCGAGAGGTCCTTTGCGGAGTGGATCTCTCCGTGAAGCAGGGTGAGATCGTGGCCATTGTGGGCTATTCCGGTGCAGGCAAATCAACCTTGCTGCACTTGGTTTCCGGACTGCTGAAGCCGGACGCGGGTTTCGTGACCCTAGGGGGTCGGGTCATCGAGGGCCCAGGCACCGATCGCGGAGTGGTGTTCCAAAATTACAGCCTACTTCCCTGGATGACCGTGGCCGAGAATATCCGGCTTGCTGTAGACTCGGTTTTCCCGGATTGGACTGAAGAGCGCCGCTCCGAGCAGGTCGATCGGCACATCGACTTGGTTAATTTGACCCACGCCCGGGATCGGCGTCCGAGCGAGTTGTCCGGAGGTATGCGCCAGCGGGTCTCCGTGGCCCGCGCCTTGGCCATGGATCCCCAAATCCTCCTGCTCGATGAACCGCTCGGTGCCCTCGATGCGCTCACGCGAGGGACCCTTCAGGAGGAGATCTCCCGTATTTGCAGGGCTTCAGGTAAGACCGTTGTGCTCATCACCAATGATCCCGACGAAGGGATCTTGATGGCCGACCGGATCCTCCCGATGAGTGCTGGCCCAGGAGCCATCCTGGGGCCCTCGTTCCCGGTTGTTCTAGGCCCCACGCGGGATCGCCGCGCCCTCAATCAGGACCCTCGATTTAAGGCGCTCCGAGCCGAGGTCGTTGCCTGGCTTCTGGGCCCAGGGGCCCGTCCGGCGGTCTCCGTTTCCCGAAAGCTCACTCTACCGGATTTGGAACCCGAAGACCTCGAGATTCCCAGGCCTCTAATCGGGGGACGCCGTCGGCCGCGGCGGCGATCCGAGGAGCGGCGGGAAACGGTGGATCTCACCCCTTAAGTACCCATGGCTGATCACGTCGAAATTTCCCACCTGAGCAAGGTCTTCTCGACCCCTAAGGGCCCCTTGCGAGTGGTCAAGGACTTCAATCTGCGTATCCGGCAGGGGGAGTTTGTCACACTCATCGGGCATTCGGGATGCGGTAAAAGCACTGTGCTCTCGATCTTGGCCGGACTGAGCGACGCCTCGGCGGGCGGCATCGTTCTGGCGGGTCGAGAGCTCACTGGACCGGGTCCGGACCGCGGTGTGGTGTTTCAGTCCCCCAATCTCCTCCCGTGGATGAGCGCTCTGGAGAACGTCCAGCTCGGGGTTGACCAGGTGTTCTACACGGCCTCGCGAGAGGAACGTCGCCAGATCGCCGAGTACTACCTCACGGTGGTCGGATTGGGCGAGGCTCTGCACCAGCGACCCTCAGAACTCAGTCAGGGGATGCGCCAACGGGTGGGCATCGCTCGGGCCTTCGCGTTGTCGCCCAAAATGCTCTTATTAGACGAGCCCTTCGGGATGCTCGATTCGCTCACTCGATTCGAGCTTCAGCAGGTCTTACTCGACCTCTGGAATCGAACTCGCCTGACGGCACTCATGGTCACGCACGATGTCGATGAAGCGCTCTTCTTATCCGACCGCATCGTGATGATGACCAATGGCCCGGAGGCTGAGGTGGGGGAAATTCTCCACGTGCCATTCCCTCGGCCCCGCCGCCGCCAGGAATTGCTAGAAAACCCAGAATACTACCGGCTCCGCGAGCAACTCATCGAGTTCCTCCATGTGCGGGCCTACACCCTCAAGGGACAGACACCCAAGGGGGCAGCATCGGGGGGCGGGCACGGTCCGTCGCCGACAGCTCCAGCACTTTGCGCCGCCTCGCCCGTCACCGTGGGCGCATAACTCCCAGAATAATCCTCTCCACTCTCCGCATCACTAACCCTGACCCAGACATCGAAAACAGCCATGAAACCCTCCGCAGCCGTCTCCTGCCTTGCCGGACTCATTGTGTGCCACGGTGCCGCCTTTGCCGCGGCCCCCAATCTCGACTGGGGTGTGACCACTCCGGTGGCCCCCTCGCCGGCCGGCTTCATTAATGACTGGCTCCGGCAGGACAATCCCTATTTGTCCTCCTGGAACCTGGGGGCCTTGTACTGGAGCCGGTACGAGATGAAGCAAAATGGGGGATTCACCGGCCCGGGCTCACTGGCCGACTTCCGGACCGACACTGACAATGACAACAGTTACCTCCTCCAGCGGGTTCTCCTCCGCGGAGGTTACACCGGGCGTTGGTTCGAGGTGTTTGCGCAAGGTCGCTCGAGCACTGTTACCGGAGACGACCGTTCCAGCACGGGCAACTTCGTCACCCAAGCCAGAACCCTGAATGGAGTCGCCATCCCGGCTTATCCGGTGGGGCCGGCCGGCCGGGGCAGCAGCCCGGAGTCGGATGGACCCATGGACCTCCAACAGGCCTATGTGTCCCTCGGTAACCACAAGGAGTTTCCCGTCTCACTCAAGGTGGGTCGCCAGGAGTTGCTCCTGGGTGATCAGCGCATCGTGGGCCCGTTGGCCTGGAATAATATCGGGCGCCAATGGGATGCGGCCAAGGTGCGCTGGCAGAACCCCTATTTTGCCCTGGAGGGTTGGAGTTCGATGGTGGTGATGCCCGATGACAATGGCTTCAACCGGTCCAACCCGGATGAGATGTTCTCCGGGCTCCACTTGACCACCAAGGCTGTCCCCAAGACGTGGACCGAGTTCTACCTCCTGAGCCGCAATGTGGGTCGTGATGGCAATGCGGGGAATAAGGGGTTGGTCCCGGCACCGTTTCGTCCGCCGGAGGCTCAGGATATTTACACCGCAGGAACGTACATCCGGAGTTCCACCAACGACTGGGTGAATGTCGATTGGGGTGCCCAAGCCTATTACCAGTTCGGCAACTTCGCCGATGCACGGGAGGCCGCCGGAATGGGGCCGCGCCGAGAGCATCGGGCCTGGGCGGGGGTGCTTTCGGGTGGCTACACCTGGAAAGAATCGGAGCTCCAGCCACGCCTGGGTCTCGAATACAGCCTGGCCAGTGGTGACAACAATCCCAACGACGGCACGCACAACACCTTCGTTCACCTGTATCCCACCGGTCATCTCTTCTACGGCTATGCCGATTTCGCCTCGTTCCAGAATTTGCACAACGTGCGCCTCCGGAGCTCGCTCCTGGCCACGCCGCGGGTTCGGGTGCAACTCGAGGGACACATGAAGTGGTTGGCCACGGCCAATGACAATTTTTACAACGTCGCCGGCCTCCCGCGGGGTGGAATGACCTACCAGGGGGCTGCAGCCCGCGGAACCGGTTACGGAATTAATCCCGATGCTGGAACCTTCGTGGGCTCCGAGATCGACCTTGTGGCCACGTGGCAGGCCAACAAGTACCTGGTGCTCGAGGCGGCCTACTGCCGCTTCCTGCGCGGGGACTACATCCAGGATTCGCTCTCCAAGGTAGGCTCGCAAGATGCCGACTACGTTTACATTCAGGCTCAGGTGAATTTCTGAGCGGGCTCTTCCGATCGCCTCCATGAACATCGTGCCCGAGACCGCACCTTTCAGTCGCGAGCAGCGCGCCTGGCTCAATGGGTACTTCGCGGCGTCGTTGTTCGATCGTTGGGGACAGGCCTCCGAGGGCGTCCCGTCCGCCGCGCTGGCCGCTGCGTCGGAGGCCGCCCCGGGGCCGGGCCCGCTGTGGATTGGTTTTGGATCCCAATCGGGCGGTGCGGCGACGCTTGCCAAGAAGATGGCTAAGGTCGCCGAAACCAAGGGCTACGGCGTGACGGTGCGTGAGCTCAACCAGATCTCGTCCGATGAATTGGTCGCGCAGTCCCGACTGGTGGTGGTGACCTCCACCTGGGGCGAGGGCGAAGCCCCCGACAACGCGGCCGAGTTCTGGTCTCGGATTTTCGACCCATCGTTTCCTCGGTTGGAATCGCTCCGGTATTCGGTGCTGGGCCTGGGCGATCGTAACTATGCCGATTTCTGCGGTGCGGCCCGTGGCATTGATGAACGCCTCGGAGCGCTGGGGGCGCGGTGTGTCTTGGGGCGGGTCGAGTGCGATGGCGCTGATCGGACCCCGGTCGCGTCGTGGATGGAGTCCTTGTGGATGGCACTCGCTGGCGACGCTCATTCGCTGTCGGCATCGGTGGCTGCGGCCAAGGCTTCGGAGCAGCTCACTTCCATTCCTTCGCAGCCTCCGGTTTCCGAAATCGCGGAGGGTCGGTGGTCACGCCGGAATCCCTATCCTGCCCGGTTGCGGGTGGCCCGTCGTCTGAATGGCGCTGGCTCGGCCAAGGACACCCGACACATCGAGATCGATCTGTCCGACTCGGGCCTCACCTACGAGGCAGGTGACGCACTTGGGGTGCAACCGGTCAATGATCCGACCCTGGTGGCCGAGGTGCTCGAGGCGCTGGCCATGCCGGCCGAGGCACCCTTCGGATCCACGGGTTCGGAGACCCTCCATGCGGCGCTGATGCACCGATGGGTGCTCACCCAACCCTCGCCCGCCCTCCTGAAACGACTCGCGGAACGCGCACCGGATTCCATCGTGTCGCAGTGGACCGCGCCGTCCCGCCGAGCCGACCTCGATGCGTGGGTTCGCGGTCGTGATGTGGCCGACGTGCTGAGGCTCGCACCCGGTGCCCGATGGGAGATTGGGGAATTGGGAGAACTCCTACGGCCCCTCCAACCGCGCCTTTACTCCATCGCCTCGTCGCCCAAGGCCCATCCCGGTGAGGTTCATTTGACGGTGGCAACCGTCCGCTACGAGGCCCATGGCCGGTTGCGACAGGGCGTGGCCTCATGCTGGTTGGCCGACCGGGTGGTTCCCGGCGAAACCACGGTTCCAGTCTTCGTCCAGGTCAGTCGTCATTTCCGACCACCCGCCGATCCGACCCGTCCGATGATCATGGTGGGACCGGGCACCGGGATTGCTCCGTTCCGGGCCGTCCTGGAGGAGCGACGGGCCATCGCCGCGACAGGGCGCAACTGGCTCTTCTTCGGCGATCAACGCCGTGCCTCCGATTTCCTCTACGCCGAGGAGTTGGAACCCTTCCATCGGGAGGGATTCCTGACCCGGCTCGATCTGGCCTTCAGTCGTGATCAGGAAGCCAAGGTCTATGTCCAGGACCGCATGCGGGAACAGGGTTCCGAACTCTGGCGATGGCTCGAAGACGGGGCTCATTTCTACATCTGCGGCGACGCCCAGCGCAT
>SYMJ01000079.1 GCA_005805505.1 Verrucomicrobiales bacterium
GTCCTGGGGCGTCGTTTGCGCTTCAGGACCATCGCCACCGATGGAATCCCGGGCAGTCTCGACCGCAGCGAGTCGACCGAATTCTCCCTGGCCGATTTGGATCCCGATGCCACCCATGTGCGGTTGTGGTTTGCCGGCGAACGTCAGGCCTTCGCCGTGTGGATGACCGATGCCGGTCGCGTCAGCGGGGTACGCCGATGGCAAGATGCCAATGAAGAGATGCCCGCCCGCTCGGTTTCCTCAGGCTGGATCGCTGTCGATGACGAGGCCCAAGCTCAAGCCCTCGCCAAAGCCCTCAATCACGCCATTCGTCTGGCCGGAGGAGCCTCGCGCAGCAGCACGGCCGACCAATTCTTTGGAGCATCCCCTGCCCGTCGCAATTACCCGGCTACCCCAGTGACCGGCCGTGTCCACCACGTGCTCTCGTTGGATGACGCCGTGGCCCTGATGCGTTCTCAATTGGAGAACCATCCCGAATCCTTCTCCTCGGTAAGCCCCACCGCCCCGGAAGTGGCTGGCCTGCCTCAAATACCGCTCAAAGGCTCTCCGCTTCAAGTCACCCTGCCCGGCGATGGACGAGACTTCGAAACCAACATCATCGACGTGGTGCGCTTCACTTGGCCCACCGACTCCAGCGGCAATGCGCTCACCGCGCTGCTGAGCGAATCTGAATCCTTTGTGGCAGCCGGCGTCTCGCCGCGCGACCCGACGGCGTTGCGCTGCCAATTGTTGCAACTACCACTCACCGCCGGGCAATTACCCCCATTGGGAACCCAAATCGGCGCCAACACGCCCGTTCGATTGTGGATGTCCATCGGCGAACCTTGGCCTAATGGAGTGGAGGGGTTCTTCTGGCTCGCCCGAAAGCAAGATGGGTCGCGGAACTGGCCGGTGCGCCTGGCCGTGTCCAAAAAATCTAAAGAGTTCGGACCGGACGCAGTGAAGAACGCGGCCACGGCCTTGGGTCTCAAACCCTCGGAAAGCCTCACCCGCATCTTGGAAGAAAACGCCAAGGCCGAGAAAGCCGCCCGCAAAGCCGACAAGTAAGCCCCGGAGCATCGGGCGCACCGAGTGGCAGTTGCTAATTGAGCGTTTTCTCTAAACGCCTCATCCCATTCTTCTGTAGGCCCTGGCTCGCGGCATCTCTCGACCCACGCGGGTGCGGATCATCCCCTTCCCGCCCTACACTCCCGAACCGAACCGAACCCGGTCAAAGGCCTCAGGTACGGCTTAAGGACAAGCCATGAAAGGATAAGCCATGAACCTGAGTGTTCCTGTCTGCGACACTCCGGAATCCACCGAATTTTGTCGGTTTGAAATCCACGGTTTTTACGAGATTCACGGGCGTTTTCTTCAAGGGTGCGCGCCCGCGTTTCTTACTTCTTGGAAGAGTGACCCAATGCGTTCAAGACCCAACAGACCTGATCAGGATTTGTTTGAGCAACAACCGTGCAGAGGGCGGGTCGATGGGCCGTTGAACTTTTATGGACGGTGGTTTTCAAACTGGCAGGTTCCGCCGGTTTTCACGCCGTCGCTCAGACATTCCAAAACCGTTGTTACACCCCAAACACGCGCCGGACGAATTCGCGGCTGCGGCGATGATTTTCAACAGCATTCCGAGTGACCTTAGTCCCCCCTTCCAGCGCCAGTTCCACGGAAAAACGCCGAGGCAGGTTCCGGGATTTGGCAAAGGCGGCGATCTCGGAATAGTCGATATCGCCTTGATCGAGGTCTTCCCACCAGCCCTGCCCCCGACTCTGCCGTAAATGCCAAGACACCACTCGCTCCCCGTACTGTCGCAGCGCATCCATCGGCACGATCCCGCCTCGGTACATCCAATGGGTATCAATGCAAAAGTCCACCTCACCGGCCCGGGTCACCGCAAAATTGTGATGATACTCGCGACCCTGACGGCCCAACTCCGGAGTGTGATGATGCACGCCGAGTCGCAATTTCAAGGTCTTCAACTCACGCCCCAGCCGGCCGAGTGCCCGCCCCTGAGTGGCCAACTCCGCATCGGTTTTTTCACGCCCGATGGGGTCCACATTGCACACGATCACCTCGAACCCTGACTGAGCGGCCACCTTGGCTCCCGCCACCAAACGTTCAACAACGCCGTCTGCCCCGTCTGTGTGAAGAGCGCCTCCCGTGTACAAGCTCACAGGACGCAACCCCTTGGCCCGGAGTTTGGACGCAAACTCGGCGTTCTTTTCGGGGTGCACCGCATCGAGATTCCCCTCGGCATAATCATAGCCGGCATCCCGCAGACCCGAAAACACCTCATCGAGGTGGGCATTCATATCCTTGCCCTCACGCTGGTAATATTGCCCCCAGCCATAGAGCTGACTTCCCACCACCCCAGCAGTCTTCGTCTCAGCCGCCCCCAGCGCCACCCCAGCCATCGCCAAAGTCGAAGTGCCCAAAAATTCTCTACGCGACCACATGCTCATCCACCCACTGAAATCCCAATCCTCTCACCTTCCAAGTTTCAAAACCAAATCCGGAAACATTGAAACCCATTGCCACAAGACCACTGATCCCTCCAATCCACAGACAGCCCCCCAACATCCCTCTTTCCCACGGATGTGCCGGTGGCGTAGCAGGGGGGTACAGTCGGCCGCGAACCAGGCCGTTTTCGGCCCAAAGATAGAAACTGGCGATGACTCCGAACCCACTGCGATTCCCGGGATTACTGCCAAAAGCATCTCTCGAACCGGACGAGCACGTCTCCGTGCATCCGGCTCTACGAGACACGAACCGGACAGGTGATGAAATCCGTCCCCTGATGCTGGTTGGTGACCCGTGTTACCGGGTGTTGGCGCCCAATTGGCACCGCCTTGAAAAGCATTGGCTGACCATGACGACGACAGGTCAAAACCCTGCGCCATTCCACCACCACAGTGCCTGCGCCATCAATGCGCGTCACGGACACCGCAATTCAGGGTCGCCATCAATGCTCAAATGCTGAAAGTCGCTGAAATTAAGGGTGTAGAGCTTCTCCACGCCAGCCTTGCGGGCTGCTACAAGGTGCATGAAGTCATAGATCGCCCCGCCTCGAACACCCCGCCGCTTAGCCTGCTGGAGCGCAGCCAAGAGTTCCGAGGTGTTGAGTTCGATGACCCGGACGCGGGGGAGAATTGTTTCGTTCAGGAGTTGCGCGGCCAAATCAGCATCCGCTCTGACCCCCAGCCTTCCTCCAGTAAGGGTCGAGAACGTCTCCAAAATCGCGTGGGCATACACCACGTTGCCGCCCTGCTTCAGGAGCGCGAGACATTCCGAGTGCCTGACCTCATCTGGTGCCAGCGCCGCAATCAGCACCGAACTGTCGAGCAGCACACTCATCGACGCAGGGCGTGCTCGGCCTGCTCCTCACGATCAGCCTGAACGGCCGCTGCGGCGTCCATTTTGATGCCGAATCTCGGCAGCACGAGCACTCCGTCCTCCAGCATCCCTTCGGTCACCTCAGGAAGAACTTTCACGATCTCAATACGATCCGCAGTGACCTCCGCCCGGACGCGAATGCCGGGCTTGGCCCCGAAAACCCGCTTGAGCGTGTCTGGCAGATGGATCTGCCCAGCATCATCCAAGGTGAATGTCGCGTTCATTGACATAACTCTGCGTCGCAGCGGTCGGATCCGCAAGTGCCTCTCAGTCTCCGCCGGCACTGTTTGTCCGTCAAATCGGAGCAAATGAGGGACGACTGACCAAGCGTCAGCGGATCGAGCCGGAACGAGCATTGGAAGCGAACACCACCACCCCTCGCGCACAGCGCGAAAGCCCTATTCTCCCCCTGAGTTTCCCTGCGAGTGCAGGCTCGATCCGCAGAGCTCACCGCCAACACACCATTTAACCCACGACAACCCACAGCCAAACACCGCGAATCTGTTCAACGACAATTATTCTTCCCCACGCCCCCACGAACCAACCCCCGAACCAACGCAACCCCCCCCAGCCATTGGCCCCTGATCCTCGACCTAAAACTGACCGAGCGTCAGCGGATCGAGCCGGAACGAGCGTAGGAAGCGAACACCACCCCCCTCGCGCACAGCGCGAAAGCCCTATCCTCCCCTGAGTTTCCCTGCGAGTGCAGGCTCGATCCGCGAAGCCCACCCGCCAAATCACCGTCCAACCCACGACAACCCACACCCAACCTCCTCAGCCCTCCTGCCCCCCTGATCCACGACCCACAACCCAAACACCCCGAACCTCCCTTCCATCGCTCGCTCACCCCAAGTCGGATCCGAGGTTGCCATAACCCAGCCGCCTACACTTTGATCGTCCCACGTCCATGGCTGAATCGCTCCAAACGCGGGTATCCCGCATCGTCCAGGCCACCCCGGTCCATGACATCCATACTCATCTCTACGACCCCGCGCAGGGAGAGATGCTGCTGTGGGGCATCGACGAATTGCTAGTCTACCACTACCTCGTGAGCGAGGCCTCTCGCCAGATGACGGTCCCACTCGAACGTTTCTGGAGTGCTTCCAAACAAGAACAGGCAGCCTACGTCTGGGAGGCGCTCTTCACCGAACATTCCCCCATCTCGGAAGCCTGCCGCGGAGTCCTCACCACACTCCACTTGCTCGGTATCGACGCCCGCAAGAAAGACCTGACGAGCTTGCGCAGTTGGTATGCTGCCCAAAAGCCCGACCAGTTTATGAACCGAGTCCTGGAGACCGCCAATCTGGCCTCGGTTTGCATGACGAACTCTCCGTTCGATCCCATCGAACGCCCGACCTGGGACCGAGGTTTCGCCCGGGATCCCCGCTTCGTCGCTGCCCTACGCATCGACCCGCTCCTCGTCGCCTGGCCCGAAACCTCCGTTTGGCTGCGAGAACAAGGCTACTCCGTTTCACGCGAACTCACCCCTCAGACCCTCGGCGAAGTCCGCCGATTTCTCGGCGACTGGACCCAGCGAATCGACAGCCGCTATTGCATGGTGTCGCTACCTCCGTCCTTTGCCTGGCCCGCCGACACCGAAATCGCCCGATTAATTGAAGGAGCCGTACTGCCGCATTGCCGCGATCAGGGACAGGCCTTTGCTTTAATGATGGGAGTGAAACGAGCGGTGAACTCCCGTCTTCGAATGGCCGGAGATGGAGTGGGTCTGGCCGATTTAAATGCCCTTCAGGCCCTCTGTGCCGCGCATCCTGAAAACCGCTTCGTAGTGACCTGCCTCGCGCGAGAGAACCAGCACGAGCTCGTCGTCTTGGCCCGTAAATTTTCAAACCTTCATCCCTTTGGCTGCTGGTGGTTTACCAACACCCCTCAGCTCATTCGCGAAATCACCACGATGCGCCTAGAGCTATTGGGAACCTCCTTCACGCCGCAGCATTCCGACGCCCGCGTCCTCGATCAGGTGCTCTACAAGTGGCAACACTCTCGGGCAATCCTCGCCGAGGTTTTGGCTGAAAAATACACAGCAACCGCTGCGGCGGGCTGGGAAGTCACTGATCCGGAAGTCCAACGCGACGTCACCGAACTCCTGGGCGGTGGGTTTCAGCGGTTTCTCTCAAGCGCTCGCATCCGTCCCGAAAAGCAGTAAACTGCGCGCGTGCGCTCCACCCTGCTCTTCCTCTGCCTTCTGGGACTGGCCTCGGCAGAGGCTGCGTCGCTGAACCCCAAGTCGCAGCCGCAGAAGCCTGTTGGTAAATCGACCGCTCGAAGCACCAAGACCACTGCGGAACCAACGGCCCGCACTACGGCCCAATTGGTGGACAAAACCCGCACGGCCATTGTCCGGATTGACGGCCGGGGCCGTGACGGCACCCAAGAGGGCGTCGGCACCGGGTTTATCATCGATGCGGAGGGACTCATTGCCACCAGCTTGCACGTCATCGGCGAAGGGAGATCGGTGCAGGTACGCCTGGCCGACGGCAGCACTCCGGAGGTGATCGGTATCCACGCCTGGGATCGGCCGCATGATCTGGCCATCCTCAGGGTTCGGGCCGCTGGGCTGAACGCCTTGCCATTGGGGGACAGCGATACCTTGCCTCAGGGAGCATCGGTCATCGCCTTAGGCCATCCCTTGGGTCTCAACCAGAGCGTCGTAGAAGGAGTGCTCTCTGCCCGTCGGGATCTCGAAGGGCGCCCCATGCTGCAATTGGCCATGCCGATCGAACCCGGTAACAGCGGAGGCCCCTTGCTCGATCGATCGGGCCACGTCCACGGCATCGTCAATGCCAAGAGCCTGCTAACCCAAAACCTCGGTTTTGCCACGCCCGCCAATCACCTCAAGGCTCTACTCAAGCAACCCAACCCCATGGCCATGGATCGCTGGTTGCGTCAGGGGGCTCTCAACACCAACCAGTGGGAATCCTTCCTCGGTTCCTATTGGCGCCAGAAAGGCGGCCGCATTCTAGTGGAGGGCACAGGCGCAGGTTTTGGTGGTCGTGCTTATCTCTTACAACGCGAAGCCGCTCCAGAAGGCACCGAACTTCAGGTCTCCGTTCGTCTCGACGACAATTCTGGGGCCGCCGGATTGATCTTTGCTGGCGACGAAAAGGGTCGGCATTACGGCTTCTACCCAACCGGTGGGGAACTGCGTCTGACCGCCTTCGAGGGACCGGATATCTTTTCGTGGAGAATCCTGGGCACGGTGCCTTCGGCCGCGTATCGCAGTGGCGACTGGAACAGCCTCCGAGTGCGGCGAACCGACGGTGTCTGGGAATGCTCCGTCAATGGCGAGGTGGTTTTCCGAAGCAAAGACAGCGCCCTCAGTGGCTCTCGGGTGGGCTTGGCCAAATTCCGCAACACCGCCGCGGAGTTCCGCGACTTTCGTGTGGGCAATGCCGAGGCAGAGGCAGAGTTGCCGCCGGATGTGGTGGCCAGCTTCACGGCGGGACGCGAACCACGGGAAGCACTCAAAACCCACCCGAGGGCCGCCGATCGATTCCTCCAAGAACGTGCTCAGCGACTGGAGAGCGAGGCAACCCGTTTGCGCAAACTGGCGAAGGATCTGCACCGCGAAATTGCCCGTGAAGCCTTGGTATCGGAGCTGTCACGCGCGGCCTCTGAGATCCGTCTGACCCACGCCACACTGCTGCTGGCCTGGCACGATCATCCCAGACTCAATATCACCGACACCGAACGTCAATTGGCAGAACTAGGCACGGAGGCTCGGTTGCTGGTCAGTCAGGCCAAAACCGGGCCGGACCGAATCGCGGCCCTCCGCCGATTCTTGTTCGAAGAGCAAGGCTTCCATGGCAGTCGGGGCGACTTCCGCAATCCGGCCAATAGCCACCTGCAAAGCGTGCTCGAAGACCGCGAAGGCATTCCCATCACCCTGAGTATTGTGTTCCTAGAGGTGGGCAACGCAGCCGGCATTGAGCACCTGGAGGGCCTCCCTCTGCCCGGTCACTTTCTGGTGCGCCATGCACCGCCGGGAGAACCCGCCCGACTCTATGACCCCTTCAATGGCGGCATCCCCATCACCTTTTCCGAGGCCGACGAACTGGGTACAGAAAGTGCCGGGGTGCCCATCCGCAGCGAATTTCTCGAAGCAGCCAGCCCTCGATCCATCCTCATCCGCATGATCAACAATTTGCGAAGCTTCACGATGGAGCGCTCGGGCATCGAAGCGGCCCTCCCCTATTCCGACCTACTGGTCGCACTGGCCCCGGATGCACGCAGCGCGGCCGCAGAGCGGGTCGATCGCGCCCGGCTCAAATCCCAAATCGGAGATCGTGAGGGCGCCGCGGCCGACCTCCGGGCGGTTCTTGAAACCGTGCCGACGGGCCCTCAGGAGGTGCGCATCCGCGACGCCCTAAAAGCCCTAGAAAATCGCCCCTAACGATCCGGAGACAGGACCGTCGTGGGGTGACCTCGGTCTTTTTATAGCCCGCTGGCTACCGGACCGGTGGCACCTTCGAGAGTTTGCATTGCAGGGATCGGCGCCGCGTACTCACGCCGCCACTCTCCTGACCGACGGTTGGCTCTCCTCACCGTTTAGACAGGCTCTAGGCCGCCGCCTGAAAATCACATCTCAAATCGCTGGCTGGGACGCTGTGATGTTAAAAAATTCGCGGGAAATAAACTTCAACGGAATCTGGGAAATGGCGTGGGTTCAGAGAGGGGCTGAGCGATCCAATCAACGCATCACCCAAGTCGCAGCGGCGATGGGATCGCTGGTGTTCATGGAATTTAATTCGGACTGACCCAAAGTGATCAACCCGTCTACGTCGCCATACTTGGCGCCGCCCGGGAGGAAGTCCGGCGAGTGGATATCCAGCACCCGGCCGAATCGAAACTCTCCAAGATGCAAGGCCACCCGATTTAGCGCTGGGCCAGACTGCGCCCGAGCAGCGGCGGCAATCGGAGCCGTCGCATCCAAGGCAATTAACGCGACCTGGCTCGAGGGCTTCTCATGCCCGCGGATGTACTGCACTGCCGTGAGGACGTCGTGGACTCGGTGCGTGAACACCGCCGGATTGTAGCCAAAGGTGTACGCCGCGGCCTCCCGTGGGTTTTTGACGCGCGGTGTGCGCGTGAGCGGTGGGCCATCGAGGGAAGACTCACCTTGATGCAGCAAATCCAACCCGAGCACCGTGACTCCACTGTCCACCAACTTCTGGACCGCTGGCACGAGCGAACCCGCAGTGGTATACAACCCTGATTTCCCTTCGGCCGTGAGCCAGACGACGGTCTTGCCGTTCCACTGCTTCGGATGACAGAAAATCACTGGGATCTCTTCCCGACGGGACGTATTCCGTATCAAGCCCGCCATCTGGATCCAGGCTCCGCGATCGTGCTTGTCCTTGAGAACCCAAGTGAGCGAGCTCGCCGGAGCCGGATCGCGGGCATCCAAGACCACATCCCAACCCACCTTCAAGACCTGCCGGTATTGCTCGGGGGAGGCCGAGGCCATGCTCTCGAGCTGACGATTCGAATCTGCAGTCCACAGTTTGAGAAGGCCTCGCTCAAACTGGGGATCTGCCGCCATCGGCGCCGGATGTCCGTCATCCCAGACACTCAGTTCCAATCGAGACGAAACCGTGTAGTCGCGCTCCAAGACCGGCTCTGCCTGACCCAGGTGGAAGTGTCTATTCAGCCAGTTGTAGAAGGCCGTTCGGGACACCGCGTTGTAGTTGTGAGGAAAGTGCTCACCGCGCTGCAGCATCACCCGGTCCGCGCCACCGAGGAGCCCGTAGAGGCGTTTGAGCTCAGGGAAGCCTTTGGTGGACATCTCCTTGGTCCAATCATCGGCGGTAGTCATGCCTTGCGGTTTGGGCGCAAACAAACCGGCAAACTCGACATTGCCTGTGCCCACCCGCAGTAAGCTCGCATTCTCGCAGGTGCAGCCCCCTTGCATGGCCGTGCTCACCATGACCGCCGGAAAGGAAAGCGCGATGCGAGGATCAATACCCGCCAGCAACATGGTCTGGGTTCCGCCACCACTGGCTCCGGTGATGGCCACGCGCTGAGGGTCCACCTCGGGCAACTCCAGCAGGAAGTCGAGAGACCGCACCGCATTCCAGGTCTGGAGACCCATGATGCTCTGGAGATGCGCCTCGGCCTGCGGACTATAAAGCCCCCAGTTCTCGGTGGTGTTCATCTCGGGCCGTTGCTTAGCGAAGCCATGGACCAGTTGGTGGGAAAGCTGTTTGGAATCAGAGTCGCCCAACATGTCCCACTGCCACACCACACAGCCCATGCGAGCCAGTTGGACACACATGGACTGAAAGCGGCTTTTGCCTCCTTCAAGAAAGCGCTCCTGACCCGTGGCGATTTCATTGCGCAAGTCCGCGTCGGTGGCCTGGGACAGTCGCGCATCGGCCCAGTGGCCATGCGCAAACAACACGGCGGGAGCCTTGCCGCCCTGAATCTTCTTCGGCCGGTACAAGTTACCGGTCACAAAGAAACCTGGCGCGCTCTCGAAATGCACCTTCTCCACGGTGTAATCACCGCGATCGATTCGCCCGTAGATTTGAGCCTTGAGGTCCGACTTGGTCGGCATAGGCCACAATCCTTGCGACACCAAAATTCGCTGACGCACCTGAGTTGCACGACGTTGCCAAGCCTCCGAACTCGCGGGGGGCTGAAAGGGAAAATATCCGTCCAGATCCTTGGGTGCCTGGAGCCGCTGGTCCTCGGGGCGTTGCCCGACGGCCAACGCACGGGGTCCGTCGGCGGCCATGCTGAAGTTCCAGGACCAGGCAATGGCAACAAGTGTGAGAACGCGCAGCGGGGACATGAGCCCGAGGCTAACGGGCCGCCAGCCAGAGACAACCCCCAGAATCATGGCAGCCATCGGTAGGCACCGACGGCACCGACGACGCAGCCCTCTCCCTCACAGGGTCTTTAGCACCGCTTCGGCCGCTTGGATCGTCGCTTCGATCTCCGCCGAGGTATGCGCCGTAGAAATAAAACCGGCTTCGAATTGAGAGGGTGCCAGGTAAATTCCTCGATCCAGCATTCCATGAAAGAATCGTGCAAAGCGCGTGCGGTCGCTGCGCATCGCGTCGGCCAAGTTCCAAACCGGTTCTTCGGTGAAGTAGCCGCAGAACATGGATCCGATCCGCTGAAACTGCATGGGGATCTGGGTAGCCTTCGCGACGGCAACCATTCCCTGCTCCAACTCACTCCCCACAGCCTCCAATCGATTCCAGGCATCGGAGGATTGCAAGGCATCCAACGCAGCCAAGCCGGCCGCCATCGCTAACGGGTTTCCGCTCAGGGTTCCCGCCTGATAAACCGGACCCAGGGGCGCCAGTTGATCCATGATCTCAGCCCGCCCGCCGAAGGCTCCAACCGGAAGACCACCGCCAATAATTTTGCCGAAGCAGCTCAAGTCCGGAGTGAGTCCGAACACGCCTTGGGCACCGGCCGGACCCAGTCGAAATCCGGTCATCACCTCGTCGGCGATGAGCACGCTCCCGTGATCTCGGGTCAATTGCCGGAGCAGTTCCAAATAGCCGGGCCTAGGCAGGTAAAGGCCAGCATTGGCCGGCACCAATTCGAGAATCACCGCCGCCAATTGGCCGTCATGCAGCTCGAAGACCCTCCGCAGCGCCTCCGGATCATTAAACGGGAGAACAAGGGTTTGCCGCGCGACCTCCGCAGGCACCCCCGCACTGTCTGGATATCCCAGAGTGAGCGCACCGGAACCTGCCTTCACGAGCAACCCATCTGAGTGCCCGTGATAGCAGCCGTCGAATTTGACAATTAAATCCCGCCCGGTGAATCCACGCGCCAAGCGGATGGCCGACATGGTCGCCTCAGTACCGCTGTTGCAAAACCGCACCTTCTCCACCGATGGCACCAGGGATTTGACGCGTTGAGCCATCGTCACCTCTTGAGCGTGAGGAATGCCAAAGCTGGTGCCGCGCTCGGCAGTGCTCTGGATCGCCCGAATAATCGGCAAAGCGGCATGCCCGAGGATCGCTGGCCCCCATGTTCCGACGTAATCGATGTAGGTGTTGCCGTCCACGTCGGTGACCCGCGCTCCGGAAGCCGAAGCTGCAAAGAAGGGGGTGCCGCCCACCGCCCGGAAACCGCGGACCGGAGAGTTTACGCCGCCAGGTATGTGCTTGAGGGCTTCAGCAAACAGGGCTTCGGATCGCGATCGAACGCTCATGTATTGGAGGACTATGCCTTGCAGAGCTAATGCTGCAAAGCGCGCGCCGTCCAAGATCCCGGGTTGATTTAATTTTCAGCGGCCCTGCCGAACCCGTATTCTTGGAATCCAATCGATGGACCGGAATATCCCGACCGCTTCGAACCATGCATCCCTCCCGACAGTTCCATCATTGCCCGCGCTGCGGAAAACCCATCACCCCGCCAGAAAACGGGGCTCCGTTGAAGTGCGCCGCCTGCAAATTCCAATTGTACTTCAATCCTGCGGTGGCGGTTGCCGTCTTCATCCAACGGGACGATGGGAGCATCTTGTTAATCCGGCGTGCGAACGATCCAGGAGCGGGGCTCCTGGCCCCTCCCGGCGGGTTTATTAATATTGGCGAGTGCGCCGAGTCCGCGGTGCATCGAGAGATTTTGGAGGAAGTGGGCATCCGACTTTCGGAAGTGCGGTTCCTTTGTTCTCAGCCCAATGAATACCGTTTCAGTGGTATCACCTATCCGGTACTAGACCTCTTTTTCACAGCTCAACCTCTGGAGACCGAGGGCCCTTGCAATCCGGAAGAGGTTCATGCCGTGGAATGGCATCCGGCCAATACTCTGCAAGGTGAGGCGCTGGCTTTTCAGTCGATGCGGGCCGCCTGGCAGGCCTGGCTTGAAGCCGATGCAAAAATCAGTAAGCCCCCGGGCGATGGAGAGGACTCCCTCAGCCCCAGTTCTTCGGATCGGCTCAACGGGTAAATCCTGCGTTTGCGAGTAGGGCCACCAGGGATAGCTTAGCTCGGTGATTCGCAATGTGATCTTCGATTGGTCTGGGACGCTGGTGGATGATCTTCCGGCCGTCTGGCGGGCGTCGAACCATGCGCTGCAACAGGCGGGAGTGCCGGAGATGTCTCTGGAGGATTTTCGGCGGGACTTCCGTCTCCCTGCTCGGGGCTTCTACATGGAACGGGTACCGAAGGAATCGCTTCTCGAATTGGAGGGTTGGTTCTTGGAGGGATTCAAGCGGGCCCAAGACACGGTCACACCCTTGCCGCATGCTCGGGAATTTCTGGAGTTTTGCCGTCAGCACGGGCTACGCACCTTTCTCCTCAGTGCGGTGCATCCGTCCTTGTTTGCTCAGCAAGAAAAGATCTCAGGCTTTGGTCCGTTCTTCGACAAGACCTACCTCGGTGCCCACGACAAAAAAGACCTCATCGGACAAATCCTTCGGGACAATGAACTGGACCCAACTCAAACCGTGTTCATTGGCGACATGCAGCACGACATCGAAACCGCTCACCACGGAGGAGTGAAGTCAGTCGCAGTCCTGACCGGGTACGATAGCCTCGATAAACTGCGCAAATCCAAGCCCCACCTCATTGTCGAACATCTGTCTGAACTCCGCCGGCACTTGGAAGCCAATCAATTGTGCTTGAAACCCGGTCCCGCGCCGCGTTCGGCCTTTCCTATTCCGACCGTCGGGGCCCTGATTCGGGACGATTCGGGCCGCATGCTCGTGTGCAAGACGGCCAAGTGGTCCGGCATGTGGGGAATTCCCGGCGGAAAGATCGAGTGGGGTGAACCCTCTGAAGAGGCTCTCCGACGGGAGGTTCGCGAAGAGACTGGCTTGGAAATCGATCAAATCCAGTTCGTGATGGTGCAAGACTCCATCGCCTCCCCTGAGTTTTATCGAGAGGCCCATTTCATCCTACTCAACTACACCTGCCTGGCCCTGCCTGGCCAGTCGGTGACCTTGAATGAAGAGGCTCAAGAATTCGCCTGGGTCCATTGGGAACAGGCCTTCGAACTCCCGCTCAACACTCCGACCCGGCGGTTGCTGGAAATGGTTCGGGCTCTCTGAGTACACCTCTTTTTATGGACATCATCACACTTGAAGACCTGGAGGTCTTTTACCACATCGGCGTTCCGGACGAAGAGCGAGTCCATCCTCAGCGCCTGCTCATCAGCGTAAAAATGGAAACCGACTTCACCTTGGCCGCTGCGGGTGATGACCTGAGTCACACCATCAATTATTACGCCGTCAGCCAACGGTTGCTCAGCCTCGGCCAGGGCAGGTCGTGGAAGCTGCTGGAAACGTTGGCCATCGATATTTCTGAATTGGTTCTCCGCGAGTTTGGTGCCCGTCGGGTCCACGTCGAAATTAAGAAATTCATTATCCCGGAAGCCCGCCACGTCTCGGTTCAGATCCGTCGGCCTCAGTGATCCCGGCAGGTTCCTGCGAAAAGTGACTTGTCAGGGCGAATTGAATTGTCAATTTCCCGACCTCAGCCGGCCCAAAAGGGACCCCTTTTTCGGGCCAGCTCATGAAATACGGTATCTCATGGAAGACCACATCGAGGTTGAGGGAAAAGTGATCGCTGTTCTGGCTGGAACGATGTTCCGCGTCGAACTCGACAATAAACACATCGTCTTGGCGACGATCTCCGGCAAAATGCGCAAACGCTTTGTCCGTTTGACGCCCGGCGATCGGGTGAAGATGAAAATGTCGCCTTATGACCTCAACAAAGCCCGGATTGTTTGGCGCATCGGTTGACCCGCCCGCCCGTACCAGGGGTTTTACGTGGGACGGTGCATCTGCCCGGCTAGGAGAACGTGCGACCGCCGAGGGTGCGGCAGGCTCTAGAGCAATCAGGGCCCCAAAACAAGGCGGAGAACCAAAGGTGGCGCCAACAGATGTGCCTCGCTCGAACTAATGACTCGGTAAGGTGGTCAATAGCCTCACCGCTAGCCTCTCCGCTCGAGTATCGAGCCTCACCGAGAGTCTCGGGCCGGAGTATGCCTTTTGCCCAACCGACAAGCCCTGGGCTCTTCTGATCTGAAGCAACCCGGTCTGAAGCAACCCGGAGGGCCGCACGGGGCCCTTTTAGAGCCCCCGTGCGGTGAAACCCGAACACTTACTTCTCCTCGGTGGCGACAGCGTCTTCTTCCTGCGATTCGCTGATCACCGGAGCGATGGCTTGCAACTTGTCCTTCTCGGCCAGGTTGATGAGCTTGACGCCCATGGTGTTGCGGCCGGCTTCGCGGATCCCCTTCACCGGGATTCGGACCATTTGGCCACCGGAAGTGATGAGCATTAGCTCATCGGAATCACGGACAGTCAGTGCACCCACCACATTGCCGGTCTTGTCACCGGTCTTCATGGTGATGATGCCCTTGCCGCCGCGGCTCTGCTGACGGTACTCCTCGAAGTCGGTCCGTTTGCCGATACCATTTCCGCCGGCAACCAACAGCGTAGATTCTGGATCCACGAGGGCCAAGGCGACCACAGCGTCCCCCTTCTCCAGCTCGATGCCCTTCACGCCACCGGCGTTGCGACCCATCGAACGCACCTGATCTTCCTGAAAGCGGATGCTCATTCCCTGTTTGGTAATGAGAACGATCTCGTTATTTCCGTTGGTGAGGCGAACCTCCACCAAGTCGTCGCCCTTATCGAGAGTGATGGCGATGATCCCTCCCTTGCGGACATTCTGGAAATCGGAAAGCTCGGTCCGCTTGACGGTTCCCAGTCGGGTCACGAAGAAGAGCTCGTTGGCCTGCTTCCAGGTCAAATCTTCCTTGTTGGCGCCATACTTGGAAATTACCCGGACCAGCGTCTGAATCTTCTCTTCGCCGCGGAGCTCCAGAAGATTGGCAATGCTGCGTCCCTTGGCCGCGCGTCCCATATCCGGAATCTCGTGCACGCGCTCCACGTACACGCGGCCCAAGTTCGTAAAGAACATGAGGTAATCGTGGGTGCTGCACGTGAAGAGATGCTCGATGAAATCGCTATCTTCCAACTTGTCCGTCTCCCGCGTGGTCATACCGATGACCCCCTTGCCACCGCGCTTTTGAGCCCTGTAGCTGGAGACGTTCGTCCGTTTGATGAGCCCGTTGTGGGTCAATGTCACGATAACCCCCTCATTGGCGATGAGGTCTTCGATGGCCATCTCCCCCTCGTCGGGAACGATCTCGGACATGCGCGGCGAAGCATGCTTGTCCTTAAGATCCCGAAGCTCCTTCTTGATGATAGAAAGCACTCGGGACTCCTTGGCGAGAATGTCTAGCAAGTCCTTGATCCGTTCAACGAGCTCGTAGTACTCGGCCGTGACCTTGTCAATTTCGAGACCGGTGAGCTGGTACAGACGAAGCTCCAAAATGGCGTCCACCTGACGCTCGGTCAGCGCGTAGCGACCGGCCGCGTTCAATCGGTCCTCGCTGCGGATCAGGATGTTCCAACGCTCCACCTGGGCGCGGGTCCATTCGAAGGCCATCAACTTGATACGAGCCTCATCGCGGGTCTTGGAACTGCGGATGATGCGAATGAACTCATCTAAGTTGTTGAGGGCACAAATGTAACCCTCCAGCAGCTCGGCCCGCTCTTCGGCCTTTCGCAATTCGAAACGGGTCCGACGCAGCACCACTTCGCGACGGTGCTCAATGTAGCACTGAATGATCTCCTTCAGGTTGAGCGTCTTGGGCTTGCCGTGGTCGATGGCCAGGGCATTAACACTGAAGCTGGTCTCGAGCTGGGTGTACTTGAAGAGATTGTTGATGACCACCCTCGGACTGGCATCGCGCTTGAGCTCAATGACCAGTCGGCAGTTCTCATCCGACTCGTTCCGCATCGCCGAGATCTCGGTGATAATTTTCTCTTGGACCAAGTTGGCGATTTGCTCCTCCAACCCGGCCCGGTTCACATTGTAGGGGATCTCAGTGATGACCAACTGCTCCCGATTGCCCTTGAGCTCCTCCACCCCGATTCGGCCTCGCAGCTTAATGCTACCCCGACCGCACCTGAAGTAATTGTGGATACCCTCGATGCCGCAAATGAAACCTCCGGTCGGGAAGTCCGGCCCTTTGATAAACTTCGTCAGTTCTGGAATGGTGATCGAGGGGTTGTCGATCTGGGCACAAACACCGTCAATCACCTCACCGAGGTTGTGCGGCGCCATGTTTGTGGCCATGCCGACGGCGATACCGGTACCGCCATTGACCAGCAAGTTCGGGAACGCGGCCGGCAAGACCGACGGCTCCATGAGTCGCTCGTCGTAGTTGGGAACAAAGTCCACCGTGTCCCGATCCATGTCGGTCATCAAGGCCGCGCCCAGATGAGTGAGGCGGGCCTCAGTATAACGCATGGCCGCCGGAGGGTCGTTTTCGACCGATCCGAAGTTTCCCTTGCCGTCCACGAGTCTCTCCCGCATGGCCCACGGCTGAGCCATGTGAACCAAGGTAGGGTAAATGACTGCCTCACCATGGGGATGGTAATCGCCCGAGGTCTGACCGCAGATCTTGGCGCACTTCATGTGCTTGCGACCTGGGACCAGAGACAGCCCCTCCATGGCGAAGAGGATGCGTCGTTGGGAGGGCTTCAGTCCGTCACGCACATCGGGCAGAGCGCGCGAAATGATGACGGACATCGAGTAGTCCAGAAACGAGGCCTTGATCTCGTCGGCGACGTTGATCGTGTGGATCTTCTCGTTGCCCGTGTAGGCACCACCACTGGCTTGCGGTTCTTTCGGTTGGATCTCTTCAGGCATGGGGCGGAAAGTGAGGGATGGAGCAGGATCGGTGTCGGTTTCGTCGCTTCAGCTCAGACATCCAGATTGCGGACGTTGAGCGCGTTGTCCTCGATGAATTGGCGTCGCGGTTCGACCACATCGCCCATGAGCCGGGTGAACATCTCCTCGGCCTCGACCGCATCGGTCAGTTCGATTCGCAGAAGCTTGCGCTTCGGCGGATTCATCGTGGTCTCGAAGAGTTCCTTGGCGTCCATTTCACCCAATCCCTTGAAGCGGTAAATCTGGATGCCCTTCTTACCCACCGCCTTCACCCCGTTGAGGATTTCCGGGATGGAGAAGATCGGCGTGACGGTGGCTTTCTCGCCCTCGCCTTCAATTAACTCAAAGAGAGGCTTGGCTTGGGCGGCATAGTGGTCGACGTCCAACCCTTTTTTGGACAGGCGCGCCAACAAGTCACCAACGGCGCGCGCCTCCTGATGCAAGTGAACGAGGGTTGCTCGGCGACTCTGTCCCTTCGCCTTCTCCAGACGCTCCTTGGCTTCGATATCTCCAAAGAGATCAGGATTGGCCACCTTGAAGGCTTCCTGTTCTTCGTTGGACATGAAGTAGTGCACGGTCTCGCGGTTGCCCTCGCGAACCTTCACCAAGTGCTGAGGCAAGGCTCCATCGGGCGCACGACGGGCGACATAGTCGGCAAAATCACCGCCCTGACGTCGAATGAACGTGGCGTGCTTGTCGAGGGTCTCGAGCAAGCTGAGAATCTCTTCCAATTGTTTGGCAGGCACTTCCTTGCCATCCGCCAAATTCTTCAGGCGGACTTCCTCGGTACCATTCTGGAGGAGGATCCGGTTGAGTTGATTGTCGTCGTCGACGTAGTCGGTCCGCTTTTTACGGGTGATCGAATAGAGCGGCGGTTGGGCGATGTACACGTACCCATCCCGGATGAGTTGGGTCATCTGGCGA
>SYMJ01000009.1 GCA_005805505.1 Verrucomicrobiales bacterium
ACAGGAAAAGCAGTTATCGGAGAGGATGGGGCGAATGTCCTGATTGAAGGTCAGGTCTGCAGCCAGGGCCGAAACAACCGAGACCGTCGCCATCGCCGGAATCCACCGGAATGCGCTTTGAAGCACGCGAATGGGAAGCATAACTGAACTGTCTCTGGAAACCGGAGAGATTCAACTCCACAGGCCAAAGTTTTGAAGAGAAGTTACTTCGGTGTTTACTCCGTCACCCATCCGAAACCGCTCACCGCGCGAGTCGGAGGGGTGACAGCAGTGGATTGAGGATGGGATCTTCGACCGAACGTCGGTCGAGACTTCAACTTTGCGGTGTCTGCAAAGGCCCGGTGCAGAATCAGAAAATGCGCCCTGCCGGGCACAGAATAGGAAAGTGCACCCTGCCGGGCACAGAATAGGAAAGTGCACCCTGCCGGGCACAGAATAGGAAAGTGCGCCCTGCCGGGCACAGAATAGGAAAGTGCGCCCTGCCGGGCACACTAACAAAAAACAAAAAACCCCGGGGCCGGAGCCCTGGGGTTTTTTGATAAGCGCTCTTTGAAGGTTTCTTGAACGACTCGCTAGCAATCCAACCAACCAAGATCCATCAACTAAGACCGATCGATCGTCAAAGCAGAACCCTCAGAAGACTCACTTAGTTACCGGCTTTGACCGGAGAGGCAACAGGCTGCGGCCGGGTCGGAATCACTGCAGTCACCTTGACGTTGGCCGACTGCTGGATGGCCGAAGGCATTCCGGCCGGCAAGATCATCGTGTTAGCGACGACAGAGGCTGCAGCGGGATCGAACATCTGGCCGCCGCACACTTCGTAGGAGGCACCACGATAAGACACCGTGACGCAACCGAACCAAACAGCAACCGTTCCGTTGTCGGTGACCTGGTACTCCGAGGAGCGAATGACAGCCGTCACGGTCGAACCCTTAACAATGTAGGAGGACTGCGAAGAGGTTTTCTTCACGTAGCCGGCCACAGTACCCACCTTGAGGTTGATCTTGGTGGTGATCACCGGTTCGGAACCGGATTTGTCGACCGAAAGCTCGTCGAAGGAAATCGAGGAATCCGGAAGGATGACGACGGTCGGACCGTTGTCGGCAAGATACAAGTTGGCCTGAGCACCGGCACCGGTCTCAATCTTTTGGCCTGTCTTGATCGCCTCGCCCACGAACGCAGCCTGACCGTCCACTTTGACGCTGCCCTTAATTCCGGTGAGTTCAGCTTTGCCAGTTTCAGCGGCAGAGAGAGAGGAACCCGCCATCATCGCGGTGATCGCGCAGAGGCCGGCGAAGCGGGGAGAGATCCCGATCAATTTCATGGTATCGCGTGTAAGAGGTTGAATTTTGTTTCTTCCGGAGGTTAGGAACCAACCTAGGGAAGTCAACCGGGAATTCCGATGAAACTACCCACAATGATCGTCCTAATTTTGCTAATCTCTAGACAACCCTGAACCGGCGAAGTCTTAGAATCAAGACTTTGCCGCCACGATTTCAGCCAACCCGGCGGACCATAACTCCCATGCGTCCAGCAGTTCACGAGATTGCTCCACATCCAGAGAGCGCATGGGCAGCCGAACCGACCCTACGGCGATTCCTTCATGAGACAGAACCGTCTTGAGGGAACCTAGGTACCCGCTCTGACCCAGAATCTCAATCAGGCGAATGGAATGCCGCTGCGCACGTCGAGCAACCACCCAATCTCCTCGGGCGGCCGCAGCCTGCATGGCTCGGTACAAGGGAGCCGCGAGATTGTAAGTCGACCCCACGGCTCCAGTGGCTCCCAGAGTGAGGGCCGGCAACAGCAAGTCATCGCACCCGTAAAGCAACTCCTGCCCCGGACTCAAGGCCGCCACACAGCGCTGCAGCAGCACGAGGTCCGGATTGCTGAACTTGAGCCCAGCCATCGTGGGAATCCGCTGGGTGGCCTGAAGGAGAAATCGATCCGAGGCCAAATGGATTCCGGTCATGCCCGGCAGGTCATAGGCATGAAACGGCAGACCAGGAGCCCCGGAGGCAATGAAGGCGCTGGACTCAACCCAAGCCTCCACATCCGCCGGCTTGAAGTAGCTCGGAGCCAGAGCAGCGATGCCCGTTGCACCGAATTTCTGAGCATGGACCGCCAATTCGCGAGCCTCCCGAAGACAGTTGGAGCCGACATGAATAATGCACCGCAAAGACGTGCCTTGGAGAACGGCAATCCAGCGTTCAGCCAATTGACATCGCTCAATCGCGCTGAGGGAGTGACTCTCTCCGGTGGTACCGTTGATGAAAACACCGTCTACACCCTGCTGAACCAATCGAGCGGCCAAAGTCTCCACAGGCCCCAAGTCTAAAGTTCCGTCCGGGGCGAAAGGAGTTACAGGGGCAGCGATCAGGGGAACTCGGATCGGAAGTTGGGCATCAGAGGACATGGCGGTATTGGAAGTTTCGTCAGCGCTTCGATTTGAATGCAACGCGGGAAAACACAAGCAACCAGTCAACGCGGATCACTTTCCGGGTTTAAAAAGTACGGATGCGTACTAATCTTTCAGATACCGAGGTCACTTATGCCCATACCCACTGTCGCTCCTGAAGCCGTCGCCGCCGCCAAGACCCAACTCAACCAGCACCTGCTGGAGATCATCGAGTGGCACTTCAACCCCGCCACCGGGTGCTCCTTCTGGCTGGATTGGGCCCGCAAAAACTGGGATCCGCGCAAGGAGATCACCTGCTTCGATGACTTGTTGAAGTTTTCCCACTTCCAGGATGAATCACTGCGCGACCTGCAGCCCGAAGTTTGGGTTCCGGCCGAGTTTAAGGGCAAGCCCTTCAATATCTTCGAGACTGGTGGCACCACCGGTATGCCCAAGCAGCGCATCGGGTGGAATGACTACAAGATCGATTACTCCGAGTTCAGCGACAAGATCAACGACGACCACTTCCCGCGCGGGGGCGCTTGGCTGATGATGGGGCCGACCGGTCCTCGCCGTCTGCGCCTGGCCATTGAACATCTGGCCAACGTCCGCGGCAGCTCCTGCTACTTCATCGACCTCGATCCGCGCTTCGTGAAGAAGCTCTTGTCGAACAAGCAGTACGACGTGGCCAAGCAATACATGGCCCACGTGGTTGATCAGGCCGCAACCATCCTGAAGCACCGCAAGGTCAGCGGCCTCTTCACCACGCCCAAGTTGCTGGAGGCCTTGGGCGAGCAAGTGAACCTCTGGGAAGCGGGTATCCGCGGCGTGTTCTGCGGCGGCACCTCCATGAAGCCCCAGGAAGTGCGCTTCATTGTCGAGGAACTGCTCGAGGGACGCATCGGATTCTACCCCACCTACGGCAACACCCTCATGGGTCTGGCCGCGAGCGTGCCGCTGCAGCCGGAAGATAATTTCAGCGTGACCTATTACGCGCCGCAGCCGAGGGCCGTCTTGCGCGTGGTTAAACCCAACGCCACCGAGGAGTTGGTCAACTACGATGAATTCGGCCGCGTGGAGCTCACCACCCTGACCCGCGAGTTCTTCATGCCGCGGTTCTTGGAGCGCGACGAGACCATCCGCCGTGCGCCGCGCCCCCCTTACGCCTGGGACGGCGTGGGTGATGTGCGTCCGTTCGGTGCGATGGAGAAGACCATCGTCGAAGGCGTGTACTGACGTCCCGGGCGATCTCCGCCCGAAATCCCGACACTGCAACGCCGACCTGGGTAAATCCGGTCGGCGTTTTTGCGTTTCGGAGTCTAACCCTCTTGGAGACTCCGAGCCTCAAGGGTTCTGAGCCGGCTTGGCTGGTGAATTAGTCTCAGTCTGGGCCGCATCCTTGCTGGGCTTCTCCGATTTCGACTGGAAGACGTGGGAATAGCGCAGCCGTTCGGGCAAATCAGAATCCAACCGGCCGGCCCTCCACTGCCAACCGACGGACGCCGTGAGAGCCAGCACCAGATACAAACGCCACGGCCGGTGGGTCTCCTCGAAGGGATCCACCAGGTCGCAGGTGGAACCCGGCGGCAACTCCGCAATGGCCGTCAAACGGGTGCCGAAAGGTACATTGATCCGAGCTTTGGCGTTCACGGCCCAGCCGTTGGCGTCGAGGATGGGGCCCAGGTTCCGCTTGCGGAGTTTGATGTAGGTCATCACCAGCGACGGTCCCGAGATGAGGACCATGATGCCCAGGACGGCACCGACCATGGCAAAGGCGCCCTGCGCCCACAGGTCCTTGCCCAAAGTAGCTACCGCCGCGAAGAAACCCCCGATGGCCCCGAAGGCCACACCCAGGGCGGCCACCGTGCCGACGTCGACTTTCTGGGGAACATTCGCGGCCACTGCAGGGGCAGGCCCCTTGGTCACCACCGCCGTCGCGGCCGCTGTGAGTTTTTGATTGGCCGCCGCATCCGCCTCGGCCGCCCGCTTAGCGATTTGCTCTTCCACCCAACGAACGAAGCGCTTGTACGGCTGCCAAAAGGCCTGACGGAGGCTAATGGGGTTGACCACGATCTTGGTGATGGTGGCGTCGTAATCGAGCCCCTTGCGGTCGTAGAAGACGCCATTGCGACCCACCATTAAGTTCTCGTCGTCGCCCTGGGAGAAAATGGCCACCACGGTCATCTTCTGGCTGTTCGCCTTGCGCACGCACTCGACGTAGGCCAAGTAGGCCCCGGCCAGACTCGCCATCACCGCGTGCTTGGCCGGGTCAACCACCGTGATGCACAGAGAACAGGATCGTTGATCGAGGTAAAGGATGCCCGCCTGGAAGATTGCCGGTGACCCGCCGTCATAAAGGTCGCGGAAGTTCACGAAGTTCGAGGCGAGCACGATCAGGTCGCGGTGGAAGCGGACGAGTTTTTCGACCGAAGCAACCCCGGACGCCTCCGCCTCCAACTCGCGGTCGCGAGCGATGAGCGCGGTGATCGTCGTCTTGGCCGGCCCCCGAAGGATTTCCCGCACCCGGACAATGCCCAGAGTCTCGACTCGGACTCCGGCTTTGGTCCCCAACCACGCGGTATGAGGAGCCAAGCGGTTCTGAAGAGTTTGCCACTCCTCTTCGGTAAGGCTTTCGCGATCTCCCAAGAGCGGCCCAACGGAGGCCGAACGGAACGCAGCAATGGCGGCGGCATGGGCCGGGTTGAGACCCGTGACCAAGGACAGCGGTTGTCCAGGAACAATCCGAGACAAGGGAAAACCGGAGACCTCCTGCGCCGACAAGGTCAGGTCCTTGGTCAGGAGAGCCTTGTAATCTTCCTCGGTGCGGTTGAGCAGCGATGAAAGACGGCCCTCGAAGGCGGCCAATCGACCGCGACCAAAGTAGTCGTCGATCTTAACCTTCACCGCCTGCACCGCAGCCACCGCGGCGGCCGTGCCGGGTCCGGCGGGAAGTGTTTTCTCTGCATCGGATTCGGAGGCACTCACCCAGGCATCGAACCGGGTCAATTCGCCGAAGAACTCCTCCAGTTTCACCGCATCGATGCCCGGCTTCCCACTACGGTCTATCACCGATCCAACGGCGGCCATCGCTTCACGAACCACTTGCTGGATCACGGGTTCCTCGGCGGATTCAGGAATAATGACTCCGTCACCATTGAAGACAGTGTTAGCGAAACTCTTGGCCGCCGCCGAAGCATCCTCAACCGTGATCACCTCGGCCGCGGCTTTGCCCAACTGACGTAAAATCACCCGCGCCGAGCCAAGGATCTGGCGCCCCTCCGGAAGGGCTTCATTGATCGCTGACAAGGCCACCCCGTCGCGCCCCTTCACGAGGTCATCGGAGTCCTTGAGCATTGACCCGGCCCAGCGAATCGCGGCGATGAGCTCCTGAGCTCGAATGCGCCCGTCTGCGTCGGTGTCGATGAGCGTGGCGGTCTTGGAATCAAATTCGATGCCCGCGGTCGGACAGGCCAAGGCCACCCAGAGTTTCTGGTCCAACTGGTCCAGATTCATGAGGTCAGCTCCGGTCTGGAGCTTAACCTGATCAAACCCGCCGGCGCGGAAGAACTGCCAGAGGTGCGGGGGCCGAGGGGCGGAGGCGGGCGGTGTTTGCATGGGCGGACAGCAGCGTTGGTGACGACCAATAACAGCGGGATCGATCGGACGCCACCCAGTGTATCGGTCGATACCGAGGTGGAAATCAACCAGGTATGGTGATCTCCGGCGGAGGCGGGGATTCCTTGAGGCGGCGATGCATCTCGGGATCCGAGCGCTTCAGAAGCTCAAGACGTTTCACAACCCCCTCACCCCCTGCCCCGCCGCTGTGGCAGGCGTCGAGCCGGGTATAAGGCTTGAACGGCTGAGGCAGCCCGATCACTCGTGCCCGATCCGGAGTCCACTCGGCCACAGGACGCCGATCGAGAATCATCCAACTGTAGGGCAGACTGCGCAGGTCCACCCCGGCACGACGCCCGAATTGAACCCACTCCCCGTCAGTAAAGGCTTCGGTCGGGGCCTTGGCGAAAAAATGACACCAGTCGGTTTCCCGACCGGCGACCTGAAGTCCGCAGGTCTGACGGTGCGGACACGGAGCAACGATGTGAAACTCTTCCCGCAACTGCTCACGCAGGGTGATCAAGCCTCGACTGCAGGCATGAGTGCCGGGCTCCAACCACAAGACGCATTGGGCCGCCCGCACGGCCGTCATCAGTCGGGGCAAATCGTCCCGATGTAATTCGTTGAGCACATGGCTAATCACCAACGTGGTGCAGGAGTCCGCCCCGGAAGCATCGGGCTCTGCTCGAAGATCTGGAAAGCGCTCCCGGGCCCTGCGGGCGGCAAATTGCATGGCCAGGGCGGAACGGTCGTGGAGGCGGACCTCAGAGAAGGTTGCCGACCCAAAGGCATCGACCACGCAACGCGAGGCCACACCGCTGCCGCATCCCCAGTCCAGCAAGGAACCCGACGGCGGGGTCCAACCCAGACGCAGCAACTCAGACAAAGCCGCCCCCCACTTCCAGGCGATCCGTTGAGCATAGGTAAAGTCGTAGCTCGCGAGATCCGACACGGAGCGCCAGTAAGGCTCACGGACCGGCTCCGAGCGCAGGAACAACGCTCGAAGTCGTTCCAGAGATGCCCAGTCCACTTCCTCCCAAGTCATGACTCCATCGGGGTTTCGGATGAAACCGGGGCCACTGAAACCGGGGCCACGAATCCGGGCAACTCAAAGCCCAATCGCTCCGCCAGACGCTGACGGCTGATTCCGTGGAAGGCTGCGAAGTCGGCCACGGCTTGAGCACGAGCCTCGGTATCACCCAGAGGAGTCTTACGACGGATGGCCGCAATCATCAGGTTCTTGCCGGTATGCTCGGTCGAAATAAACTCGAAGACACGGGTCTCGTAACCGGACCACTCGAGTAGCAAGGCCCTGAGCGCGTCGGTGGCGAATTCTGCGTGACGCTCCCGAAAGATGCCGTGACGCAGCGAGCCGGCCAGCGGAGCAGCCACCGACAATTGGGGCCGAACCTCACGATGGCAGCAGGGCGAGACCAATAACAGCGCGGCTCCGGATTGCACTCCCTTGGCCAACGCCTCATCGGTCGCAGTGTCGCAGGCGTGCAAGGCCATCACTACCGAAGCGGACTCAAGACGACTTGAGGCGATGTCGCCGGCCTCGAACTTCAACCGGGTGAATCCGCAACGGCCGGCCACGACCCGCCCCTGCTCGACGAGACCCGAGCGCACCTCGACACCCAAGGCCGTGACCGTTCCGGTGCGGGTTTTAGTCAGGTGCTCATAGGCCGCGAAGGTCAGATAGGCTTTGCCGCACCCCATGTCCACCAAGTGCAACGGGACGGCCGGATCCAAGTGAGCCCCGACCAACAGCGGCTGAAGCACTTCAACAAATCGATTGATCTGCCGGAACTTGGCCTCCATCCCGGCCTTGATCGAGCCATCGGCCGCGGTGACACCCAACTCCTTGAGCCAAACCGAATGACCCGGCACCGGCCGCGCCTTGGCCCGATCGTGGGCCGTATCGGGCACTTCAGTGACTTCGGGCTTGCCCAGAAGCATCCGGGTCGGCCGCCACTTGCGGAAGGTGAGCTGGGCCGTGCCGGTCGTTGTCGACAGGAAGGCATTGAGAAACTGCTGCCCCATAAGGTCGCGCAACAACTCGATCGCCTCGCCGTGCGAGAAATTCTTGGTCACATCCCGCGTCGGATGACGATACACGAAGGAGAGCACGGTCGCGTCCTTGAGAGACACGGGCCGGATGAACACATTGCGAATGCCATCGGGTTGGAGCGACGCACCGAGGTTCAGCCGGACCAGGGTCCCGTCTTGAGCGCTCTGACGCACGTGGTCCAGAAAATCGTCCACCGTCTTGGAACTCATGACCGCTGAAACTAACCGATCGCGGGAGTCGGGGACAGGACGCTTTCTGGGGGCAGCGGTCCGGCCAAGCGCAGGTCGGCCACACATTCCACGTGCTGGGTCTGGGGAAACATGTCGAGCGGCTGCACCGTCTCCAACAAATAGCGTCCATCGGCGCACAGAATTTTGAGATCCCGAGCCAGCGTGGCGGGATGGCAAGAGACATAGAGAATTTGGCCCGGCCCCGTCCGGCGCAGTACCTCTAGGCTGGGAGGACGACAACCGACCCGCGGAGGGTCGAGCAGCACCGAGGTCTGGGAGGGATCCCATTTGGCCAAAAGACTCGGGAGAACCTGATCGGTATCGCCCGCCACATAAGATCCATTGTGAATGCCGCGGGATTCCTGATTCCGCCGGGCCGCTCGGATGGCCGGAGCGTCCAATTCAACTCCGACAAAACTTTCCACGACATCGGCCACCTCCAGGCTAAAGAAGCCCACCCCGCAGTAAGCATCGACCAAGTGCCGGGCTCCGTGACTGCGCAGTCGTTCCTTCACCACCCGAACCAACTCGGGCAACAGCAGGAAATTATTCTGGAAAAAGGAATGTTCCGGCACCTCCCAGCCCGGGGCTTCCATACGGAGCACCGTCTTGATCCCGCCCTTGGGCGGCGGATTGCGTCGCCACTGTGTGATGGCCTCGTTGATGGCCGGTTCGGCGATCACACACGACTCGATGTCGCACACCAGACCACAGTCAGTGCGTATGAAACCCAAGTTCAATTTCTGGGCCGGCTTGTTCCACTGGCTGCGAACCAAGACGCGGTTGCGGTAATGGTAGGGGTTCGGACACGGGATCACCGGTTGGACCACGGCCGGATCAAAACCACCAACACGGCGAAAGAGCTCACTGATTTGCCGGTGCTTCCAGCGGAGTTGGGCCTCGTAGTCGATGTGCTGGTATTGGCACCCCCCGCACTCACCGAAATAAGTGCACTTCGGAGTCACCCTCTCGGTGGAGGCAGTGAGGATCTTCACCAACTCGGCCCGACCGAAGTTCTTCTTCACCTCGGTGAGCTTGGCCTCGACCACATCGCCCGGTGCGGTGAAGGGGATAAACACCACGAATTCACCCACCCGGCCAACGCCTTCCCCACCAAAGGCAAGGTCGGTGATTTCCAGACGCAGCCGCTGGCCGGCGAGGGGCAGTCCGTTGGGCAATGTTTCCACCCCGCCGAATTGCCACGAATCGGGCCTCCGACAAAAGGACGGACTTGAGAGAAGTGACTATTCCCCGTTGGGATACGACCCGAGAATTTTCACAAAACTGCAGTGCTGACCCAGCATTTCGATGGCCTTGGCGACCTTTGTGTCCTCGGCGTGGCCGTCGATGTCGGCAAAGAAGAAATACTCCCAGGCCTTCCGCTTCGAGGGCCGCGACTCGATCTTCGTCATGTTAATACGGAAGCGGCGGAAGGGAGCCAGCGCCCGATGCAATGCTCCAGCCTCATCCCGCAAACTAAACATCAGACTCGTGCGATCGGCCCCAGAACTAGGACCACATTGGCGACCCAGGACCAGGAAACGGGTCGCATTGGCCGAGTTGTCCTGGATGTCTCGTTCGAGGATGGGGATCTTGTATCGCTCGCCCGCCAGTTCGCCGGTGATGGCCGCTGCGTGTTTTTCCTTCGCAGCCAACTCGGCTGAACGGGCATTCGAACTGGTCTCGACCACTTCGGCCTGAGGCAGACTGCGCTGAATCCAACCTCGGCACTGAGCCAGCGTCTGCGGATGAACGTAGAGTTTTCGAATATCCTCACAGCGCCCCTTGGCCGCCAAGCAGTGGGAAATCTTGAGAACAATTTGCGAGACGATCTTCAGGTCACTGTCCACGAACATGTCCAACGTGTGGGTCACCACGCCCTCGGTGGAATTCTCAACGGGCACGACGCCATAGTCGGCCTGCTGTCGGGACACCTCGTTGAACACATCGGCAATGGTCCTCTGGGGCGCATACGCCAGCGAGGCACCGAAGCGTCGCAAGGCGGCTTGATGAGTGAACGTCGCCTCGGGCCCCAGATAAGCGATGGTCAGGCTGCGCTCCAGCGAAAGGGCGCACGACATGATCTCGCGGTAAATGGCCCGCAGACCTTCGTTGGTAATCGGCCCCTGATTGTGGCGAAAAACCTTCTGGAACACGGCCCGCTCCCGATGCGGTGCATAAATCTCCTGGCCGTGACGGGTCTTAATGGCCCCGATCTCCAGCACGTGACGCGTACGCTCATTGAGCAGGCGCACGATGTCGGCGTCCAACGCATCGATGGCCTGACGGTGTTCCAGCAAGGACATGGCTTGCGTCACGATGCCGGAACTCGCGAGCGGGGCGAAGGAGGTTTTTCGCCGTCCTGCCAAAACCTACCTCCCCCGAGAAACTCGAGGAGCCAGGAACGCCCAAAGGAAGTACGGCGTATCGACTCCCAAAACCGCCCCGGCCAGCAACCCGGGGGCCCATTGTGTTAAATCGTTGGTTGCCCGTCCCTCACGCCAAAAAAACAGCCCTCTGAATCGTTAGATCCGAAGGGCTGTTGCTGTTTTTAGTGTTCGAGGCTTTCAGAGCGAGAACACCTGTGGGGAACCTTTTTCTCAGTCAAACGCGTGTCCAGCGCAGCAGAGGACATTGCGCAACTTGTGGCGCACGAGTTCCTTCACAGCCTTGCGGGCCGGCGCGAGATACTTGCGGGGATCGAACTCCTTGGGCTTGGTCACCAAGACCTCGCGGATCGCGGCGGTCATGGCCAAACGCAAATCGGTGTCGATGTTGACCTTGGTGCAACCCACGCGGCGAGCCACCTCGATGTCCGCCTCGGACACACCAGCCGTCTCTTCGCCGAGGTCACCACCGTACTTGTTGATCTTCTGGGCGAGGTCCTTGGGAACGGAGGAGGCTCCGTGCAACACCAGCGGGTAGTCACCCATTCCGGCTTCGAGCAAGGCCTTCTTGATGGCCTTGAGGCGCTCGAGGTCCAGATGCTGTTCACCCTTGAACTTGTAGGCACCGTGGCTGTTGCCGATGGCAACGGCCAGCGAGTCCACGCCGGACAACTTGACGAACTGAACGGCCTCATCGGGGTGGGTGTAAGCCCCGCCCTTGGAGTAGCTACCGCCCTCTTCACCGTCGTCGTGCTGAGCACCGACCAGCATGCCGAGTTCGCCCTCGACCACGCAATTATGCTTGTGGGCGTACTCAACGACCTTAGCGCAGACCTCGACATTCTTTTCGAAGGGATCATGCGAGGCGTCGATCATCACGCTCGTGAATCCCTCGTCGATGCACTGCTTGCACAGTTCGAAGCTATCACCGTGATCCAGATGGACCGCGATGGGGATGGTGGACAGCTTGACCGCGGAGTCGATCAGCCCCTTGAGGTACACCGGATGAGCGTAATCACGGGCTCCCTTGGAGATTTGCAGCATCACTGGAGCCTTCTCTTCCTCGCAGGCCTCGATAATGGCCTGGAGCAGCTCCATGTTGTTCACGTTGAAAGCACCGAGAGCGTATTTGCCCTTCAAGGCCTTCGCGAACAATTCGCGCGTGTGGGTCAATGGCATAAGTCTAAATGTGTTACAGACCGGTTCGTGAGAACCGAATTGAGAAGACACACTAGGAAAGTGCGTTACGGCTGGGAACTGGTTTTTTGCCTCTCCGAAAACCCGTGGTCACCACCAAGGACCATTGATGTCCACCTTTTGGCTCATATCCGTCGCGTCATAATCCTTCGGAAAGCGAAACAGAGCCACATGTCCATCACCGTAGGCCATGTTCCATCCCCGCTGACCGCGGTTGTTATGCCAGAGGCTGCGATCGCGGGTTGCCCCGCTCACCCGGCCATCCCCAGCATCACGACTTCCATGCCAAGGCCAGTCGCCTTGGAGGATCTTGGTCGACGATGCCAAGGCGATTTCCGAGTTTTTGATGGGCTTAGAGTCACCCGCCACCGTCGGCGAGGCCAGATTCCCGGTGATGTGCTTCACCCCGAACCAATCCACCGCCCACATCACGAGGTAACTATTACCCCAAGCCAGGTAGCACCCTTTCTTGGACTCCGCCGCCCAGTAACTGTCGCCCTTGTCGGAGGGGCAGCGAAACGCCTCCGGTGCCGGCACGTAAACATTGAGAGGACGGTTGGTCTCCCAAGCATTGCCATCATGCACAATGTTGACCTTCGCCTTGCCTAGCGCGGCCCGAAGCGGAACACCTGCGGTCCCTGACCAAATCTCTCCACCCACCGTGGCCCAGTCGCCGTGAGCCGGCATGAGATCCTGATTGTCCGACGAATACATGGCATAGCCCAGATACTGTTGCTTCTGGTTGGCCACACAGCGAGTGGCGCTGGCCTTCACCTTCGCCTTGGCGAGAGCCGGCAGCAGCATCCCAGCCAAAATCGCAATGATGGCAATAACGACCAACAGTTCGATGAGCGTGAAGGCACCGCGTGCAACGTTTGGCTTCATGTGGAATAGAAACTTTCTACACCACTCGCCCAAAGCACGCCAGAGACGGTTTGATCCGTATCCGCCCGTCACTCTCTCGATCGCGCCCGAGACCAGCGCCAGTACGAGCACGCGCCTTAAGCGGCCGCGGAGCCACCGCCCAGCAACCCATCCCAAAAAACACCCACAGCCCTCTTTCTCGTCACGGAGAGAAACCTCATCCGCAGGGCTCAAGCGATGAGCTTGTGGACCACATCTCCGAACACATCGGTCAGACGGAAATCGCGCCCCTGGAAACGGTGCGTCAACTTCTGATGATCGAAGCCCAAGAGGCGCAGAACCGTCGCATGCAAGTCATGGACATGAACCTTGTCCACCGCCGCGTTGAAACCGAAATCATCCGACTCACCCAACGTCATGCCCGGTCGGATACCCCCGCCGGCTAACCACATAGAGAAGCAATTGGGATGATGATCGCGACCATCATCACCGCCTTGCACCATCGGCGTTCGACCAAACTCGCCTCCCCAAATCACCAGAGTGTCTTCGAGCAGACCCCGAGCCTTGAGGTCTTGAATTAAAGCCGCATTAGCCCGATCCGTGTCCATGCAGTTGCGCTTCAGATCGCCTGACAAATTTCCGTGCTGATCCCAGGCCTCGTGGAAGATCTGCACAAACCGCGTCCCCCGTTCGACCAATCGGCGGGCCAAAAGGCAGGCCGTAGCATAGGTCGTTTTACCAGGTGTGGCCCCATAGAGATCCAAGATGTGCTGAGGTTCCTGACGGATATCCATCAACTCCGGAGCACTCGACTGCATCTGGTAGGCCATCTCAAAAGAATTGATGCGGGTGGCAATCTCCGGATCACCCACCCGACCCAGACGCTGGCGGTTGAGCTCTTGAATGGCATCCAACGTCTGCCGCTGGGACGTGCTGTCCACGCCCTTGGGATTAGAGAGGTAAAGAACCGGATCACCGCCGCTACGGAAAAGAACCCCATTGTAGACGCTCGGCAAAAAACCTGCCCCCCAGTTAGAGGCCCCTCCACTGGTTCCCTTGCTGCCGGTCGAAAACACCACGTAAGCCGGAAGATTACTGCTCTCGCTGCCCAGACCGTAAGTCGTCCAGGCACCTAAGCTGGGGCGACCGAACTGCTGGGAACCCGTGTTCATGAAGATCTGCGCCGGGGCATGATTGAAGGCATCCGTGTGCATCGATCTCACGATGGCTATATCATCGGCCACCTTGGCTAAATGAGGCATGAGCTCGGAAATCTCCTGACCCGACTGGCCATGTCGAGCAAAGCGGAACTTGGGTCCCAGCAGTTTGGCGTCCGGACTAATGAAGGCCGACCGATACCCCTTGAGCAGTTCGGCCGGGGGCAGCTTTCCGTTCCACTTCGCCAACTCCGGCTTGTGGTCAAAGAGCTCTAGATGGCTTGGGGCCCCGGCCTGGAACAAATAAATCACCCGTTTCGCCTTGGCCGGAAAGGCCGCCGGCTTTGCCGCCAGCGGTTGAGCGCCGGCAATCCCCGGACTCACCGAAGCGGCCTGCGCCGAATCACCCAGGAGCGCATGCAAGGCCGCCATGCCCAAACCGACACCGCAATCCCGGAAGAACCACCGCCGGGTGAGGTGCGCCTGATGCTGGGCCAACGCCTGCTGAAGAATGGATTGAGGGTTCATGGGAGTCACTCCTTGGTGATGGTTTCGTCGAGATTCAAAAGAGCCCGGGCCACGGCGGTGTGGGCGGCGAGGGTTGCCGGCGTGACACCCGGGGGAAGACTGGTCACCGGTTCGGATTTGCCCACAGCCATTTCGGCCGCGTTCAACCAACCCTCGGCTATCCGCGCCCGCTGCTGATTCAGAAGACGTCGGAGCGCCTTCAATTCCTCCGCTTGCGGCAATCGGCTCAACACCTGTCGGAACGCGAAGGTAATCCTCTGATCATCGGTCTTGCCGCCCTCATTCACCGACTTCCGGGCCAGAGCTTGGGCTGCCTCAACAAACTGCGGTTCATTGAGCGAAGTGAGCGCCTGCAACGGTGTATTGGAGCGAAGTCGACGCACGCAGGCAGCGTCGCCATTGGGCGCATCGAATGCCTGCAGCACCGGATTAGGAATACTGCGGAAGCGGAAGGTGTAGAGTGAACGCCGATAGCGGTCTGAACCGGTTTCCACCCGCCAAGTCTTGGGCCCATAGCTCGCCGGCGGCTGGAACAAAAACTCCGGCGCCGGAGGATAAACCGCCCGCCCTCCAAGGGTGGGATTCATCAACCCAGACACGGACAGAGCGATGTCCCGAACGATCTCACCCTCCACACGAAACCGCGGGCCTCGCGCCAAAAGACGGTTGTTGGGATCTCGCTCCAGCAAGACCGGACTCACCCGACTGGATTGACGGTACACCGCCGAACTCACAATGAGCCGGTGCAAGTGCTTGATGGACCAAGGAGCCACTCCGGGTTGCGAGGGCTGCATGAACTCGACCGCCAACCAATCGAGCAACTCCCGATTGGAAGCCGGTGGCGACTGCATCCCGAGGTCTTCAACGCTCTCCACCAGTCCGACCCCAAAATACTGCTGCCAGAGCCGATTGACAGCCACGCGTGCGGTCGTGGGCGAGCGGGGATCCACCAGCCATCGAGCGAGTGTCAGCCGAGAATCATCCGACCCGGCCGGCAACGAATGCAGGAACGCGGGCGTCCCATGAGTGACTTCGCGATCCGGCTTCAGCCAGTCCCCGCGCCGGAGCAGTCGGGTGGCCATTCGACTTTCTCCCGGCCCCTGCCCTTGTCGCGCCGCGAACACCAGCGCCGGAGCTCCCTCCGGCCACTGCTTCCACAGTGCCTCGATCCGTGTGTTTACCTCGGCAAAGTTTGTCTGAGTGGTCCGCCAATAGGAGAACACCGCACCATTTTGAGCCGGAGACCGCCCCTCCGCCGGGGTCTTCATCACGATCTGGCGCACGGCCGCCGGCAGTGGATCCGCCACCGCATTGGTGGCCGACGAAACCGAAAGACGGAACCGCCCTAAGTTGTGGGTCTGCAAATCATCCGAGTTCCATCCACCGTGTTCCTGATGGAGCTCAAACTCGAGAATCGCCCCCTTCGGAAAGGACACCGGCTTTTCGGCCACAAAGACCGCCTTGCGGGATTGGTTGCGGCGCCCCGGTCCCGCATCGATGCCCCAGGCCGTCTCCTTCTTACCATCGATAGCATGAGACACCGGACCGTAGGTGCGCTTTTTATCGGAGCGGTCGTCGAATTCTGCCTCCAGAGATTTCCCCTCATTCGCAAAGTCGGCGGTCGCCTGAATGAACTTCACGGAGACCTTATTGGTCGGATTTTCTGGATCCGTGGCGGTGACTTTGAACTCACTGAGCGCAGCCATGCCGCGGATGGACCGCCCGGGCCCTTGGCAAGGCAAGTTAGGATCGGTCAATTGCTCGAGACGGAACGCCGAAATGGAGGTGAGCCCATTCGTGCCCCGGAAATGGGGTGCCCATTGAGTGGGGGCATAACTGGCAGCACGAATCGACCCGTCTTCATATTGATAGAACCTCTCCCCTCGTTCTCCGACATGCTCACAGTGAACCACCGTCCACTCCGGTTGATCGCCCCGCACCGATGCTTCCCAAGCGGCCATGCGAACCTGCCAATCCGCCGTGGTGTGACGAAGGATCTCCTCCTGTTCCCGGATCTGCCGCGCCAACTGGTCACGCTGTTGCTGTTGCGAAGGGCTGTAGGCCACCACGGACGATTCGTGATCGTTGTTCAGGAAGGCGAAGAAGCGGTAGTACTCCTCCTGCGAAATGGGATCGTATTTGTGGTCGTGGCATTGGGCACACTGAATGGTAATACCCAGCACCGCCTTGCCGATGCAGTCCATTCGATCAATGAGACCATCGATGCGAAACTGCTCCGGATCTGCCCCGCCCTCTTCATTCAACATCGCATTGCGCAAGAACCCAGTGGCCACACGGCTGGAATCGGTCGCCTGAGGCAACAGGTCGCCAGCGATTTGCTCAATGAGAAACTGGTCATAGGGCACGTCGCGATTGAGGGCATCGACCACCCAATCTCGGTACGCCCAGACAAACCGAGGCTTGTCCTTTTCGAAACCATCGGAGTCGGCATAGCGAGCCGCATCCAACCAATGCCGACCCCAGCGTTCACCGTGATGCGGGGAGGCTAGCAAACTCGATACGACCCGGTCCCAGGCCCCGGGCGTTTTGTCGGCCAGAAAATGATCCACGTCGGAGGGAGTCGGCGGCAGTCCGGTGAGATCCAGATGGAGGCGACGCAGAAGCGTGACCCGGTCGGCCTCCGGAGACAGGTTGAACCCCTCCCTCTCCAGACGGGCGACAATAAACCGGTCGACGGGAGATCGGACCCGATCCGCCCGACGCACCACGGGCAACTCCGGCCGTACCGGAGGTTTCCAGGCCCAGTGGTCGCGGCGCACGGCATTCGTCGTCGATGCACCCCAGGCAACACCTCCAACCCAAAGCCACCCCAAAAGAAGGATCCGAAACCCAGCGTGCACCGGAGAAAAGGAGGAGGCGGTGGTATTCACAGCCAGCGACTCTGCCCCGTGTCCGAGGGTTGGTCCAATCGGATTTGAGACTCACTCGGGCCCCGGATGCATGACAGGAAACGTCATTCAGCCTTCATGCGGCCAGGTGAAGTGAATCGTTTCGGCAGGCATAAATGTCGAGGCGGTGTTTCCTCGACCAATAAACCAAAAGAGCCCGTCCCCTCCCAGGTCGTCCAAAAGCTCTTGGAAACCCTTTTCTGATTCCAGCAATTGCAACGGTACTTGCCGACAAGTCATCGGCGACGCACCCTTGTATTCCAGCAAACCATGAAACGCGTGCTCCTCTCCGTGATGTCCGCCGCCCTGGCGACAGTCCTCCTCTCCACACCCGCCTTGGCAGCCGACAAGAAAGACAAGAAGTCCGACAAGGAAGGGTGGAAGCAACTCTTTGACGGCAAAGACACCTCCCAGTGGCGCGGCTACAAAGCGACCTCGTTCCCCACCAAAGGTTGGCGCGTCGAAAACGGAACCCTGCGGCACGTGGCCGGAGAAGGCGGCGGCGACCTCATCACCCTCGACAAGTTCAGTGATTTCGAACTGCGTTTTGAATGGAAAGTGTCCCCCGGAGCCAACAGTGGCGTCATCTATCGCGTGACCGAAGACCACAACGCCTCCTATGAAACAGGCCCTGAATACCAGGTCCTCGACGAATCCAAGCACGCCGACGGCAAGAACCCCAAGACCAGCGCCGCCGCGCTCTACGCCCTCATCGCCTGCAACACCGAGAAAGAACTCAAACCCGTGGGCGAATGGAACAAGGCCCGCATTGTAGTCAAAGGCAACCAGGCCGAGCACTGGCTCAACAAAAAGAAAGTCGTCGAGTACCAGTGGGGCGGCTCCGAGACCCAGAAGCTCATCTCCGAATCCAAATTCAAAGGC
>SYMJ01000080.1 GCA_005805505.1 Verrucomicrobiales bacterium
CGAGACCGGAGCCGGTCAGCACGGCGTGGCCACGGCCACCGTTTCAGCCATGTTTGGCATGAAATGTGTCATTTACATGGGGGCAGTCGACTGCAAGCGGCAGGAGCTGAATGTCTACCGCATGAAGATGCTCGGGGCCGAGGTGGTACCCGTGAAGGCTGGTCAACAAACCCTCAAGGAGGCGGTCAATGAGGCCATGCGCGACTGGGTGACGAACGTCCGTTCAACCCACTACATCCTAGGCACGGCCTACGGCGCCCACCCCTACCCGGTCATGGTCCGCAATTTTCACCGGATCATGGGAGACGAGGCCCGTGCCCAGATCCTGGAACGTGAAAAACGTCTGCCGGACCTGCTCATTGCCTGCGTCGGCGGCGGATCCAACGCCATCGGATTGTTCTACCCATTCCTGAACGATCCCTCTGTGCGAATGCTGGGAGTCGAGGCCGGGGGCGAGGGTATCGTGCCCGAGAAGCATGCCGCACGCTTTCAGGGCGGCTCTCTGGGCGTTCTGCAAGGCACCCGCAGCTACATCCTCCAGGACGAGTTTGGACAGATCCAGCTCACCCACAGTGTCAGCGCGGGACTCGACTATGCCGCGGTCGGACCCGAGCACGCTTGGCTGAAGGACCGCAACCGCGTGGAGTACAGCTACGCCACCGACACGGAGGCTCTAGATGCTTTCCTGAGTCTGGCCAAGTTAGAGGGGATTATCCCGGCACTGGAGAGTGCTCACGCCGTGGCGGGAGCCATCCAGCGTGCACCCACTCTGTCCAAGGATGCGATCATCATCATAAATCTGTCCGGACGTGGTGATAAAGACGTCACGCAGGCGGCCCAGAAACTGGGAATCCGCTTGCCGGACTGATTTCCAGCCTCGGGAGAAAACTGAGGTCCAAGCAGCGAGTTTTGGGCGGAAATCTAGGCCGATATTTGATTTCATATCGATCTTGATCACCGCATTCAGCTCGGGAATTAGCCAACGCCAACGCCAATGCCAACGCCAACAATGGCTTTGCCTCTTTGAGTGCGCTCGACGCACTGCCCTCGCTCAGAACTTACTCAGGAGAACCCTCTTCGCGCCGCCCCAGCAAGGCCTGGGGATCGGGATTGGGGATCAGCGAGGCGCGCTCACGGAGCATCTGAGCCCGGAACAAGTCTCGCTCATCGGAACCTAGCTTCTCGCGGAGTGGATGCGCCAACTGAAGGTGGGCTGGCTGGCTGCGGAGGAATAGTTCGTCGGTGAGCGACTTCGGCGTTTTGCCGAAAACTCCCAGGTCAACGCCGAGCCGCAGGAAGCTGATTAGATTCATGGCTTCCTTGGAGGAAATACTCCAACTGTTTCCCAACACGCCGTAGGCACGACCAATGTGGTTGAGCAACACAGCGGGCTTCTTCTCCATCTGGGAGAGGCGTGCGTTCTCTTCGTGCTCAATGATCTGAAGCAAAACCTTGTTGATGCGTTCGACGATATCGTTTTCCGGCTCCCCCAGAGTCATCTGATTGGAGACCTGAAAGACATTGCCCAGCGCCTCGGTGCCCTCGCCATAGAGACCGCGCACCGCCAACCCCAACTTATTGACGGCTTGGATAATCTGGTTGATCTGCTCGGCCAAGACTAAGCCCGGAAGGTGCAGCATCGCACTCACGCGGATGCCGGTGCCCAAATTGGTGGGGCACGCTGTCAGGAACCCGTAACGCTCGGAGAAAGCGAACTCGACCTTCTCCTGCAGGGCCGTATCGACGGCATCAATGGCCGTCCAGGCCTGCCGCAGTTGGAGCCCAGGCCGAAGTGCCTGAATCCGCAGATGGTCCTCTTCGTTGACCATCACACAGACGTTCTCTTCACGGTTGAGCACAATGCCGCTGCCGGCATTCTTGGCCGCGTGTTCACGGCTGATAAGATGCCGTTCCACCAGGACTTGTTTGTCTAGGGCGGGCAGCTTGTCCATCGATTCGGCAAAAATCTCCTGCCCCAGTAGAGTCAGGGATTTGACCTCCGGCATCAGCGTCTCAAAGGCCTTAATTCGCTCTGCCTTCTTGGAATGGCTCGGGAAAGGGACCGTTCGGAGGTTGCGCGCCAGACGAACTCGGCTGGAGAGCACGATTTTGTCGTGAGGGCCACTGCGCAGGCATGCCTCGGAGGGGGGAACCAGAAAATCGATAATGCTCATGTCGGAGGGATTATTCAGAGGCCTTGAAGGCCTTGATTTCGTCGCGCAACCGGGCGGCCGATTCGAAGTCTTCTTGCCCGATGGCTACCTGAAGGTCGCGATTCAGACCCTGAAGTCTGTGCGCACCCTCCAAGGCACTTTTCATCCCCGCAGGCACCTTGCCACGGTGGCGGATATCCTTGTGCATCGTCTTAAGCACCGAATCCAAGCCGTCGGAAAAAATGTCGTAGCAATGAGCGCAACCCAAACGGCCGCTCTTCTTGAAGTCGGCCTGGGTGTACCCGCACTGGTTGCACGAGAGGGCTCCCACCGCCTCGGAAGCCTCCTCCATCTTCTGGGCGGCGCCCAAACCAAGAAGGTGATCAGCGATGGCGAAGGCAGCCGGGTCGTTGTAGTTCTTCTCCTTCGCACAAGCGGCGCAGGCATCGACCTTCTTGACCTTGTTGTCGGCAATTTCGGTCACGTGGACCGACGCCTCCTTAAGCTTGCAGAACTGGCACACCATAGTTTGCTAGGCAGATATCGATGTAGAAAGAGGCAGAGTCAAGGTGAGGGGTAAACCCTTCTCACCGTGGGAAACAGATTTCCAACCATTAAGTAGCTGTCGAGGACGGTGCCTGACGACGAGGCCGCAGGAGGATCACCTTCTTGTCGCTCCCATCCACCTCCACGCTGTGGGTTTCGATGTCCGGGTCTGTCTTTAGGGCCTGATGGACAATGCGGCGATCGTAGGCGTTCATCGGTTCCATCTCCATGATGTCACCGAAGCGGCGCACCTTGTCCGCCAACTCAACGGCCCGCTTGGCCAGTTGCTCCCGAGCCTCACGACGGTAACCACCGACATCCAACATCACCCTGGGCACCGAATCGTCCCCCTTGTGAAGGATGCGATTGAGCAGGTATTGGATCTCGCCCAACGTCTGACCTTGGCGGCCGATCAGCCGGTTGGGTTCATCGGTCTGGATGTCCAGTAGGAGCATGTCCTCGTAGTTCTGCTCGGTGACCGTGGCTTCGAAGCCTAGGGTCTTGAGCATCTGGCAGAGGGTGTCTTTGGCACTCATGGAAAATTAAACAGATCCCTTTCGACGTCCGGGCTGGGCAGGCGCAATGACGGCAATACCGGTTCCCTTCCCCGGTCCTTCGTTCGATTTGGTGATCTTGGTCTGCAGGATGGTCATCAAATTCTGGGTAGTCCAGTACAGCGTCAGGCCAGCCGAATAGTTGTAGAAGAGCACACCGAAGAAGACAGGCATGTACTTGAGCATCTTCTGCTGAGCCGGATCCATCTGCGGCGACACCGGTGTCAGCGTCGACTGCCACCAGGCTGTGGCCAAATACAGGACGGGCATAATATTGAGCGGTAACCCGATCCCGGGAATCCCCAGCAGCGGAATAAATCCCAAACCGGGGACCACGTAGACGCTGTCGGGACGAGAGAGATCGCAACACCAGAGGAAACTCTCACCGCGCAGCTCGATCGCAGTACGGAGCATGAAGAAAAACCCGATGAACACGGGGAAGGTCAGCACTAGGGGAAGACAACCGGCCATGGGATTGATCCGATGCTCTTTCATGAACTCCATGGTCTTCTGGTTCATCTTGGTCGGATCGCTCTTGTACTTCTCGCGGATGGCGTTCAGCTGCGGTTGAAGGGTCGACATCCGCTTCATCGAGCGGGTGCTGGCGGAGGTCAGAGGCCAGAAGGCCAACTTGATCGCGATGGTCAGCACGACAATGGATGCTCCATAGGACGGAATCAGCGAGTGGACCGCGTTGAGGAGCAACAACAGCGCCTTGGCGCAAATGCCGGTGATGCCGGTAAAATCCATGACCAGATCAATTTGCTTCTCGCTGCTCTTGAGTTGGCTGTACTCCTTGGGGCCCGCGTAGATCGTGTGCTTGCGGATCAGCTTCTCGCCGGGCTGCAAGGTCTGGGCCGGATAGGTCAGACTGGTGTGATAGGCATGGGGCTGAGGGTTCAACCGCCCATCCGCCGCCACCTCCGAAGGAGACGGTGCCGGTAGGGGGATATCGACCACTCGAACACCCGCTGGGGATTGATCCGGCTGGGCGATGAGCGCAAAGAACTGATTGTGGACAGCAGCCCAGACCACGTTGCTGTTGCCGCCGGCAAACTCGCTCCGCGGCGTGCTGATTGTCGAGCAACCCAGCGTGGCGTTGGCAAACCAAGGCTTACTGATCTGCTCGGCCTTTTCACCGTTGAACCAATAGGCTCCCTGCACCTCCGCCATGTCATATCGATCCATGGGCGTCGCCGCTCCCACCACGTAGTCGTGCGGAGGGATCGACACCACGTCGGTACCACGGTTTTCCAGCGTGACCACGGTTTCAAAAAAGTAGCCGTTGGAAAGAGTCCATTCCTGGGACAGCACCAAGCCATTCAGGAGAGCCTTCTCGGCATGGACTCCTGCCTCGGTCTTGCGAAGGTTGAAAAGACCATCACCGGTCAGCGGACCAACTCCCAGCGTCAGCGCTGGCAGCAGAGCGAACCGATTCAAGGCAGAGGGGACACCGTTGGCCGTAGTATCGCGGCAATCGACCGAGGCGGGGTATTTCTTGAGTTCGATCAATCGGGCGCCGCCACCATGCGAGGTGAAGGTCAGGCGCAGCAGGTCGTTTTCGAGAACCAGAGATTCTTCGGCCGCCTGGAAGGTCGGCACGGTCACAGGGCCCGCGAGCAAAACCGGAGCCATCTGCGCGGTGCTGGCCAGCGGAGCGTTGGCCTTTGAGAGTGGAGCGTTGCTAGAAGCGGCAACTGAAGCCTCCGGGCGAGCGCCTGTTGGTGTGGGCCAAATAAAATCAGCCACATATTTCAGGCCCACCATTCCGGCGAGGCAAACTGCAAGAAACGCGATACCTTTTCGATCCATGGTCTAGTTGGGAAATTTGAGTGATCTCGGAGACAGGCTGTGTGTTGGAAGTGCGGGCACGGGATCATGACCACTGCTACCCCAAGGATGGCACCGGCAGAAGCGTCCCGTGGTCAATGCTACCCCGCGGCCCACGCCATACCGCTCGATGGCCTCCATCGCATAAACTGAACAGGAAGGAGTAAATCGGCATCCAGAACCCGGGCCCAGCAGAAACCGCTTCATCGGAGAACCCACCCAACGATAGATTTGGATGAGAAGCAACAGGGCCTGGCGGACAAGATTCATGGGGCGGAAGGAAGTGGCTTCCGGAGTTTGGCCCGAGACAACGCCCGCAGATAATCTCGGCGGACAGTCTCCAAGTTCATTTCTGCGATCGACTTCCGGGCGACCAGCACCATGGAGACCGGTTCGGTCACCTCATACTGGTGCTGACGGAAGACCTCACGCAGAAGCCGGCGGGCCCGAGACCGAATGACCGCAGAACCCACCTTTCGACTGGTGACAACCCCCAAGCGCAACTCCTTGGAAGGGAGCCAATTCAAGATGAGGGTGCCGCAAATCTCGCGACGCCCCTCTTCTTTAAGCCGAGTAAAATCGGAGGACCGGCTAATCCGGCGCCGACTGGAGAATTGGAGCCGCAGCGGCGGGTTCATTGCGGCAGGGATTGAGGCCGGGATCGAGGCAAACAGAGGCCCGATTGGCCCGACCAATCCGAGCAACTATCAGAGCAACTCACACCGGAGTCAGGCGCCGACGGCCAATGCGACGACGGTTGTTGAGGATGGCGCGGCCACTTCGGGTTGCCGAGCGGGCACGGAAACCGTGTTGACGCTGACGGCGGATTTTCGACGGTTGGTACTGACGTTTCATCGCTGTAGATCCGCTGACGTGCTGGCCCGCGGAGCCGCGCAGATTAGCCAGTCGACGGTTTGAGTCAAGCACCTGCGAGTTTTTACAGAAAGTCTCTCGCCTCACCAAAGCCGACCAATCCCCATTCCAACCAGAGCTCGGGTGCGGTGTCGAGGTGCATGAACCCGTCCGGTTCACCCTCCTGCGATCCGTGCGATCCGACCCAGCCTCCGACAAACCGAGCGTCCATGGACTAGGCAGGAACTAGCTTTTGAGCCAGCCTCCTCCTATGAAGTTCACCGTGGTCCACTATGGAGACCCCATCCTCCGGCAGCGCGGAGTGCGCATTGAATCCGTGGATGACACCCTGCGAGGCACCATCGCCGGCATGTTCGACGCCATGTACCATTCCAACGGAATCGGACTGGCGGCCCAACAAGTTGGTCTGGCGCTGCAGTTGGCGATCATTGATGTCCGGGGGGTCAAGGACCGTGCCAGCCAACTCTGGATCTCTGGTCAACCGGCCGATGTCGACGCGTTCATGCCCTTGGTGCTCATTAATCCGACGATCCGTCCTGTCGGAGAAGTGGTGGCCGGACCAGAAGGCTGCCTTAGTTTCCCTGAAATCTACGGAGACGTTTGCCGAACGGCCGAGGTGGAGGTTCGAGGTATGAACGACCGCAACGAGAGCTTCGAGTTCAAGGCGGGTGGACTTTTAGCTCGGGCCATTCAGCACGAGGTAGATCACCTCAATGGAGTCCTCTTCATCGACCGGATGGATTCCAAGAATCGCTCCGAGGTGCGGGACGAGGTGGACACCCTTCAGACTGCCACCAAGAAACAACTCAAACGCAAGTAATCGAAACGAGAGTGAAGCTCTTCGACGGTGTCCGTCTTGAAGTCAGTCCCGAGTGATGGCTACGAGTCGTTCCCTCAGGAGAATTCGACTGAGTTCGCGCCCGGCTTCATCGGTGGACCGGGGCACCCATATTGGTTCCCCAAAGACCACCTCACACCGGCTGAAGGGGATGGGTATTTGGAACCGGTCCCAGCTACGAAGGGTCCATTTCCAACCTAATCGGAAAGAAACCGGAACGATGGGGAGTTGGGTGATCTGAGCCAAAGAGATTACCCCAGGATGAGGCTCATAGCGGGGGCCTCGGGGCCCATCTGGAGTCACGGCCAGATCGCACCCGTCGGAGGCCGCGGAGACCAATTCGCGCAATGCCGGCGCACCCCGGCGGCTGGAAGATCCGCGGATTCCGACGACATCGAAGAGCTCAAGCACCCGGGCCAGCAAGCCACCGTCCCGGCTCGCGCTAACCAACGCCGCCAAACGCCGACGCTGACCGCAGCGGGCGACGTGGCGATGGTAAAGGATCAAAGACAAGGCCAGTCGATTGTGCCAGATCGCGAAAATGGCCCTCTGCTCGGTGCTCGTATCGTTGAAAAATGAATGGTCGGTCCAATACCATCGCAAACTTGAAGCCAGCAATCGGGCCAGCATCGCGATGATCCAAGCGGCTAAGCGGCCATGCCAGCGAGCAGCCTCTGGAACCACCAGCCCTGAAACGGGCCGTTTGGAGTGGAAAGTGGGCTTCATCGATTCAGGCATTGCGACGCAGGCTGGCCCGGATCAACTGCTCGACCGTGGCCTCTGCCCCCAGTATGGCCAGGGCCGCTCGGACTGAATCGTGTGCTTCGATCGGTTTGATTCCCAGCGCCATGAGAGCGGCCACGGCGTCGACTCCTCGAGTGTCTTCGCGGGGACCCGCAACTGCGGAAACTCCAGACAAGGGCGAGGTAACTGATCCAACCGAACCAAAACCGCCCAACTTGTCGCGGAGTTCGACCACGATTCGCTCGGCAGTCTTGCGTCCGACCCCCTGGACCGACGAGAGAGCCTTAACATCGCCCGCGGCCACAGCACTGCGGAAGGAAGTGATGCTCATCCCGCTCAGGACACCCAAGGCGATCTTCGGGCCAATGCCACTGACCGTGTGGATGAGCAGTCGAAATAGATCCCGCTCGGCTGCCGTCAGGAATCCATACAACAAGTGTGCGTCTTCCCGAATGGCCAGATGGGTCAAGAGAAGCACTTCGGTCCCCGGGGCTGGAAGGCGATCGTAGGAGGAGAGTGGAACCAAAACTTCGTATCCTACGCCCTGAACCTCCATCACCACCTGGGTCGGCAGAGCTTCTACCAACTTACCTCTCAAAAAAGTGATCACCTCCGGCGGGAATGCGGTTTCGCGACCGGGGAATCAAGTCCGAGGGTAAAAAATCTCACTCCCTCATCTTCGATAACGACAAACGGAGGGTTTCCTATTAAAGACTCATTCCATGAATCCCCGCAGGCGTCAAAAAGGCTTCACCCTGATCGAATTGCTCGTGGTCATCGCCATCATCGCCATCCTTGCAGGGATGCTTCTGCCGGCCTTAGCCCGAGCCAAGGAGAAGGCCAAATCATCCAATTGTCTGAGCAACCTCCGGCAAGTGATGATTTCAGAAGCCCTCTACGCTTCAGACAATCAGGGTTACTTCACGCCTACTTTCTGGGTCCGAGGTGACAACGTGAACCGTCGTCTGTGGTTTAACTTCCTCAAGCCCTACCTGCAAACCACCAACATCGTCATCTGCCCGACCAAGACCCCGGGGTTCAAGAAGAGTTGGGCCATCTACGCCTCGGATCAAACCGACAAGATGATTTCCAACTACTCCATGAACTTCAAAGCCGGCGGGTGCGATTGGCCCAACGTCTGGGACGCGAAGGATTATCCTCCGGTGAAGGATTCTGGCATGGCTTCCCCTTCGGCGACCGTGGTGATCACCGACGGCGGCAGCAAGCCCAAGAGCTCAGACGCAAAGGATCCGCTAAAATGCGTGACCGAAAAATCCCCAGAAAAAGCAGGTGCCTGGGTGCTGCACGATCCCATCAACGACGCCCCTTGCGGCGGCTGCGTCACCTCAGACGACCCCAACTGGGGCGGGCCCCAACTGCGTCATACGGGCAAGAGCGTGGTCGCCTTTGGCGAAGGACACGTCGAACTGCTTAAGAGTTCTCGTTGGTACTGGGGAGCGACCCCTTGGCTCGATCCTAAAATCGGTGGAGGGCAATAGTAGAAGCTCTTCACTCCGTCCGCTTCCATCGGTTTCCCGGTGGAACAAACCTGCAATCCCCGTTGAAGCTTTCGTGCTTCCGGGGCGTCACTGCATTTGACACCGGCAACCGGCCCGGCGGTATTCTCACCTCCGACACAACTGCATGAATCGATTCGTCGCCATCACCACCACCCTCACCGCGGGACTGATCCTCAACGCGGCGAACCCGGTGGACTTTAAGAAACAGGTCCGCCCCCTCCTCGAGGTGTACTGCCTCAAGTGCCACGGCACCGAAAAGCCCAAGGCGGACCTCGTCATGGTGACTCGTGCCGACACCATTAAAGGTGGTGAGCATGGGACAGCCCTGGTTCCAGGCGACCCCGCCAAGAGCAAGATCTACACGACGACCACTCTGCCCGACGGTCATGATGACCTGATGCCACCCAAGGGCGACCGACTCAATGCCCAGCAGCAAGAAACCCTGAAGACGTGGATCCAGGAGGGTGCCGCGTGGCCCGAAGCCATCCGTCTCTCACAAAAGCAGAAAGTGGACTTCGTTAAAGAGGTCAAACCCATCTTTGAAGTCCACTGCGTCACCTGTCACAAGGAAGGAAACGCCAAGGGAGATCTGCGGATGGACTCCAAGGCTGAATTCTTCGCCTCCAAGACCCTCGTGCGCGGTGACGCCGAAGCCTCTACAATCTACACCAGCACCATTCTGCCGGCCGACCACGACGACTTGATGCCGCCGGCCAAGAAGGGCGGACCGCTGCCAAAATCTAAGACCGACCTCATCCGCAACTGGATCGACCAAGGCGCAGAATGGCCGGACGGCGTAACCCTAAGTCAGAAGGAAGCGGGTTCCCTGCTGACCCGTGACAACGAGGCCATGATCAGCGCCATCCATGCCCGGGTGCTGGCCGTGTCCAAAGAGGTCAGCGCCGCCGACATGAAGCCGTACAGCGACCCCATCGTGGGATCGGACGTCAAATTCGACATGCTGCCGATTCCCGCAGGCGAATTCCTGATGGGCAGCCCCGCCTCCGAGGGCAAGCGCAAAACGGACGAGGGCCCGCAGCGCAAGGTGAAGATCGAGCCATTCTGGATGGGTAAAACCGAAGTCACCTGGAACGAGTACGAACTCTTCCAGTTCCCCTCGCTGGAAAAGGGAACCAATGTTCCCACCGAGCGCATGGAACGGGAACTCTGGCTGGCGTTGCCCGAGTTACTGCCGGCCAACGCGCAGCCGGGAGTCAACCCCTACATCGGCAAGGAATCCGACGCCGTGTCTCGTCCGACGACCCCGTATGTCGAGATGAGCTTCGGCATGGGCAAGGAAAACTTCCCAGCCATCTCCATGACCCACTATGCAGCCGTAAAATACTGCAAGTGGCTCACCGCCAAGACCGGGCACTTCTACCGCTTGGCGACCGAGGCTGAATGGGAGTACGCCTGCCGAGCTGGCACCACCACCAAGTACTCCTTCGGCGACGACGACTCCAAGCTGGGCGAGTACGCGTGGCACTTCGCCAACGCCGGTGAGAAGTACCAACTGGTGGGCAAGAAAAAGCCGAATCCCTGGGGGCTTTACGACATGCATGGCAATGTCGCCGAATGGGTGCTCGACGCCTACGTGGAGGATTATTCCAAGGTGGGAGACGTTACCTATACCCCGGGTGCCGCCGAGTATCCCCATGTGGCCCGCGGTGGTTCTTGGGATGACGAACCCGATGCCCTTCGGAGTGCGACCCGGCGTGCCAGTGATGCGAGTTGGAAGATGCGCGATCCTCAGTTGCCCAAATCTAAGTGGTACCTGACCGATGCCCAGTTCTTGGGCTTCCGCATCGTACGCCCATTGAAAGCACCTTCTCGTGAAGAGATGGAACAGTGCTGGACCAGCTTCCCACCGCCCAAACCGTGATCAGGCTCACCCGTATCGACTGAACCGCAGCCCCAGGAAATTCACCATGTCTCTCAATCGACGTCAGTTCCTTCGTTCCGCCGCCATCGCCGGAGCCGCCGCCGCGGCTGGCTGCCATGCACCGCGGATTGCCCACAAGGTGTCCCCGAACGCAAAGCTCAACCTGGGTGTCATCGGAGTGGCTGGACGAGGTGGAGAAAACCTGGCGGGTGTCTCCAGCCAGAACATCGTCGCGCTGTGCGACATCGACTCGGATCGGCTCGGGGCGGCCGCGGCCAAGCACCCGGGCGCGGCCAAGTACGCCGACTTCCGACGTCTGCTCGACCGCACCGATCTCGACGGCATCGTGGTGAGCACGCCCGACCACAGCCATGCAGTGATCGCCACGGCGGTGCTGGCTTCCGGTCGTCCTCTTTATTGCGAAAAACCTGTTACCCACACCATTTCTGAGGCCCGCGCCCTAGCTGCGAAGGTGACACGCTCTGGATTGGTGACCCAGACCGGCAACCAGATCCACTCCGGTTCTAACTACCGGCGCGTGGTGGAATTAATTCGCGCGGGCAGCATCGGAGCGGTCCGTGAAGTGCACCACTGGACCGGGTCGGTTTGGGAAACCAAGTCGCTGCCCGGTGTCCAGCCCGTTCCGTCTAATATCGACTACGACCTCTGGCTGGGGCCTGTGAAACCCATGCCCTATAGCTCGGAGTGGGTGCATTTCAATTGGCGTCGTTGGTGGCATTTCGGAGGCGGCACCCTGTCCGACTTCTGCTGCCATCACATGGATCTGGGGGTGTGGGCCTTGAACCTCAGCCTGCCAACGCGCATCCAAGCCGAAGGGCCCTCCCCCGATGCCCACTGTGCACCCCCGTGGATGATCGTTCATTACGACTTCCCGGCCCGGGGCACTGCTCCTGCGGTGCGCATGCACTGGTACAGCGGGGCCAAGCGTCCCCAGGTTCCTGGAGCTCCCGACCTTTCCAAGTGGGGAGGTGGTACTCTGTTCGTCGGCGACAAGGGCATGCTCTTGGCCGACTACGGTCGATACGTTTTGCTGCCCGAAGAACAGTTCCGCGGTTCGACTCCCCCGCCCCACTCCATTCCGGATTCCATCGGCCATCACGAAGAGTGGATCGCCGCCTGCAAAGGCGTCGGCAAGACCGACTCCCCGTTGACCTACGGCTGCCACCTGACCGAAATCGGACAACTCGGCAACCTCGCCTTCCGCACCGGCAAGGTCATTGAGTGGGATGCCAAACACCTGCGCGCCCGGGGTGTGCCTGAAGCCGACCGTTGGATCCATCACGACTACCGCCCCGGTTGGAAGCTTTCCTGACCGACGGATCGAACAAACCCCACCCGCTCACCGACCCTTCGATGAAGACCTGCCTGTGCCTGCTGGCCATATCCATGGCCAGCCTGTCCCTCCCGGCAACCGCCGCGGACAAACCCGCTGCGAAAACAGCGGCAGAGGCGCCCGCCACCAAACGGTTCCGAAATATCGAGGTGGCGGAATGGGAAACCCTACGCAAAGACGCCAAGAGGGTGGTGCTAGATGTTCGCACCGCCGAAGAATACGCCGAAGGACACATGCCTGGCGCGATTAACCTGGACATCCGCGGGGGCAAGTTTGCTGAGACGCTCGCTGGCTTGGACAAGTCCAAGACCTACCTCGTCCATTGCGCCGTGGGCGGCCGAAGCGCCAAAGCCTGCGGCCAGATGGACAGCCTAAAGTTCGAAAAGGTCCTGAACCTCTCCGGCGGCATCACCGCGTGGGAAGCGGCCGGACACAAGCCAATGAAAGGGCGCTGAGCCCATCGGGTTGATCCCTATCATTGACCCAGATCGGTGCCCACGGGCGGCCTTCGTGTAGCCGTCCCTTCGATCTGACCTTGCAGGAGTCGAGGTTGGAGGCTATCCGAACAACAGATATCCCGACCCCACGTGAACCCTTCCCATCCCGTCTCTGCCACTGTCTCCCGTCGCGACTTTGCTAAGGCTTCCCTCCTGACTGCCGGAGCGTTCGCGATAGCTCCCTGGGAATCCTCGCTGAAGGCTGCGGAGCCCGGAATCCGACGCATCCGGACCGGAGTCATCGGCTGCGGCAGCGTCTCCAACCAGTACCTGCCGGTCCTCAAGCGTTGCCCGTTTATTGAACTAGTCAGCGTCGCTGATATCCGGCCGGAACGGGCCCGCAAACAGTCCGAAGCGTATCAGGTGCCCCACCACTACCCGAGCATCGACGCCATGCTGTCCGGGGAACCCTTCGAATTCCTCATCGACCTGACCGACATGCAGGCCCATGAGGCCATCAACCGACGCGCCCTTCAGGCTGGCAAGCATGTGTGGAGCGAGAAGCCCATCGCCAACAGCCTGGAGGCAGGACAGCAACTGCTGCGTTTGGCCCTGCGGCGTCAACTCCGGCTCTGGGGGGCGCCAATCACCGTGCAAAGCCCACAGTTCGCCTTCATGGCCCGCAAAGTGGCTTCGGGCGATTTGGGTCGCATTGCCGCAGCACACGCCTTCTACGGGCACGAAGGGCCGGATTGGTCGTCGTTCTTCTACGAAAAGGGCGGAGGCAGCCTTCCGGATCTGGCGGTCTACAACCTCACCAGCCTCACTGGACTGTTGGGACCGGTCCGAAGGGTTACGGCCCTCCTGAGCATTGTCACCCCGGAGCGGACCATTCACGAAAAGGGCAAGATCCGGGTTACCGAGGAGGACAACGCCATGGTGCTACTAGACCACGGCAAGGGCGTCCTCTCGCATGTTCAGTCGGGCTTCAACTACTTCAACCCCCACGGGCATGACGGCAGTGGTGAGAAACGGCACACGATCCAGATCACCGGCAGTCGCGGTTACGTAGGGCTGGTCGGTTACGATTGGGCCCCGCAGGGCGTGGATTGGGCCACGCTGGACCGTCCCCAATTGGTTCGGGAATGCACCGAACCCGGCGGATATATATGGCAACAGGGAGCTGCCCTAGCAGCGGAATGCCTAGCGACAGGCCGTGAACTCTTGGCCACCCCAGAACAGGCTCTCCACGTCCTCGAAATTATCACTGCGGCTCGCGCCTCTTCGGCCAACGGTCGGACTATTCCTTTGAAGTCCACCTTCCGTTGGCCGTTGCCGGTTTGAGGCGCAGGCTTGGATTCAATCGCACATCTCGGATCGTGGGACTCATCGCCACGGACCCCGTTCAGTGTCGTCTGGCTCAGTGCGTGTAACCCTCTTCGCCGTGCTCGGCGAGGTCGAGTCCCTGGTCTTCGATATCCTCCGAGACACGGCATCCCATCAGTCGATCGATCACCAAATAGAGAACAATTGTGACGACCACTGAGAAGACCAAAACCAATCCGCCGGCTTTTACTTGTTCCCACCAAAGAGATCGGCCCACCAGCGGTAGAATCCATTCGGCTTTGAGGTTGGGGTTGATATCGGAGGTGGCCAGCACGCCCGCCATTACCGTCCCGACGGTGCCACCGACGGCATGAACCCCGAAAGTATCGAGAGAATCGTCGTAGCGGAAACGGGCCTTGAGCCAACTGCAGGCCCAGAACGTGGAAAGCCCGGACAAAAGACCAATGATCATGGCCCCGGTGGGGGTCACAAAACCGCTGGCCGGCGTGATGGTAGCCAGTCCGGCGACCGCCCCAGAACAAAGGCCCAAGACCGACGGACGTCCGCGGATCACACGTTCCAGGGCTCCCCAGGTGAGCAGGCCGGCCAGCGCACTCAAGGTGGTGGCAGTGAAGGCGTTGGCGGCGATCTTGTCTGCCGCGACGGCGCTGCCGGCATTAAACCCATACCATCCGAACCACAGCATGCCCGTCCCCACCATGCACAAGACCATGCTGTGCGGTTGAATGTGTTCACGTCCAAAACCTCGGCGAGGCCCGAGCAACAGGCAGAGTGCCAAGGCGCTCCAACCAGAAGTCATGTGCACAACAATGCCTCCCGCAAAATCAATCGCCCGGATTGCGGCCTTGGGGTTCCAGAGCCCGTTCATCCATCCCCCGACTCCCCACATCATGTGGGTGACCGGAAAATAGACGATGATCATCCAAGCCATACAAAAGACCAGCAGAGCACTGAATCGCATCCGCTCGGCGATGGCGCCCACGATCAGTGCCGGGGTGATGATCGCGAACATCATCTGATACATGGCGAAGACATTATGGGAGACCCATGGGCCGTAGTCGGCATTGGGGTCGGCATTGACTCCAGAGAACCCAGACCATTGGAAACCACCAAGCCAAGGCGACCCGGGGGCAAAACTGACCGAATAGCCAAAGGCCCACCACATCACCCCCACCACTCCTGCCAATCCCAGGCACTGCGCCAGGACTGAAAGGACATTTTTGCGGCGCACCAATCCGCCATAAAATAGCGCCAAACCCGGAAGACTCATGAACAGCACCAGACCCGCACTCATCATCATCCAACCATTGTGACCGGGACCCGGGATCCCCTGCAGAGGGCCGGTCGGGGCAGAGTTGCGTACATAGGCCTCCAGATCTGCCAGACGCTGCTCGACCCCGGGCTCGGCGGCGAAGGAGGTCGAGGGCAACAACACGAGGGCCGCGGACAAAAAGGCCGCAAACATGCGAAACAAGTTCATGCGGGAATGACGATTAAACAGCCAGTTCTCCGCGCTCCTCGGTTCGGATCCGGATGACCTCTTCGACAGAGGAAACAAAAATCTTACCATCACCAATCTTGCCGGTGCGGGCTGCTTGGATAATGGCGTCGACCGCCGTCTGAACCAAAGCGTCGGATACCACGAGTTCGATCTTCAGCTTAGGAAGAAAGTCCACCGTGTACTCCGAGCCGCGGTAAATCTCCGTATGGCCCCGTTGCCGACCGAATCCCTTCACCTCGGAAACAGTCATCCCCACCAGACCCGCGGCCTGAAGGGCAGATTTCACATCCTCGAGACGGAACGGCTTGATAATGGCTTCTACTTTTTTCATGGATCGTTACGAAAACGATGAAACCGTCTCATCTATAAGCCGGTGGATGCAATAGATTCTCGAGTCGCTCGGGAACCTGCGGTCGACTCATCCATCGAGACTTTGCCGACCAAAAAGGGAGATCCCACCCCAAAGCACGGGCCCTCCCCACTGAGTGATTTGAATGCGATCACCCACTCAACAAACACTCAAGCGATGGGGATTTCGATCTGGCTGGCGGCCGAACCTCTTCAGCCTAGGGCAACCACACCCTCAAGATCTCATCCTTGTGACTCGAACGAACCTGATCGGCAGTGATCGGGCTGTGGATTGTCAGTTGGCTCTCAAAACGTCCAAAGAACCGTTCTTGATAGCTACGAACGGCCTACTTTTCGAGAACCTCCGGCCTCCGCTCACCGGCTTGCTTATAAAAAACAACGCTTTAACGTTAAAATTTTATATTAAATCTAATTTCAGCCACATTCTGAGACGTTTTGAACAAAACGCGTCCACCACAGAGACAAAATGCTCCAGCTCCTTGAGCCTGCCCGAAGATTCCACGGAGTCCTCTGGCGCATCGCTTCGGAGCCTGTCCCTCGTTTCAGTGGTTTCAG
>SYMJ01000010.1 GCA_005805505.1 Verrucomicrobiales bacterium
CCAGAGCGCCGTTCTTGCGGGTGGTGTCGGGATAAATAGCCACCGGCTTCAAGACACAGTCGGAGCTACGTCCCTCAGCTTGGCGGGTAGAACTGCCGTCGAAATTCCAGAGGGGCAATTGCTCCAGCTTCGGAAAGCTCTCAAAATCCTTGATCTGGGTTTTGCCGCGGAGGTTGGGGACTGGCTGGTAACCATCGAGCCAGATATATTCCAATTTGTATTTAGCCATGGATGTGAATGGTAGTGACTGCAGCGAATCGTCCCGATGCAGCGAATTCATGAAGCAGGGCAGGTGCCATGATTCGTTCGCCGCACTTCCCGCCCGGGGAAATGGGATGTTTTCGGCGGAAATGATAAACTTAGTGGGCCTGCTCGCCTACAAATTTTGCGCGAAGACCGATAAACGAGTGTTGATTGTTGGTCTGGGTGGGTAAAAAGAATCAAAATGTCCGCAGGGTTGTTGAAAATTTCAGGGCAAGGTGCCGATCGCATGGGTGCGGCTTGCCCCATCCTGGGCTTCCACCAGCTTCCCCACTGGCCGGATGGCGGTCGGCCTTCTAGGGTGCCGGCACGCTCATGTTGAAGGTCAAAGACACACTGCGGTCTACGGTCCACCTGAGCTTCGATGGCCGGGTGATCAAGACCTACCACGGCCCCGATGCCGCCATTCGATTCGAAACCGAGGTGAAAGTTCTGAAGTTCTTGGAGGCTCGAGGGTGTCCCTTCGTGCCGCGACTCATCGCAGAAAATTCGAACCTTCCTCAAATTGTTACGACCAATTGCGGGCAACGGGTCGAGCACTTGGATTCTGAGCGGCTCCAAAGCCTCTTTGCTGAGTTGGAAACTTACGACGTCCGGCACGACGACCAGGCTGCCAGGAATGTCACCTACCGGGGATCCGATGGACGGTTTTGCATCATCGATTTTGAGTTTGCGACTTTATTGAACTCGGCCTCCACCCCATCCCTTGAGGGCCTTTGAATGAATGCCACGGCCCGTAATATCGCCCGCTTCCGCCTGCACTGGTCCGGTTGTTCCGACCGCGGGAAGGTTCGCGCCAACAATGAGGATGCCTTCGTGGGGCTGCGGTTCAACCGGCAGGAGTTGGAGCGTCTGGGCAAGGAGGGGCAGTCGACGCTCCAGACGGCCGATTTCGTCTTTGCCGTCAGTGATGGCATGGGGGGCGCGCAAGCCGGAGAATTTGCCAGTCGGATTGCCGTCGAAAAGGTGCCTCAAATTTTGCCGAAGGGATTCCGTTCGGAATCAGGGCATCCAGAAGCCGATTCTGCCGAGGTGCTCTTGCAGGCGCTCTTCCAGGAAATTCACAAGGCCCTGGTCTATCTGGGCCGAAGTTATGAGGAGTGCCGTGGCATGGAGACGACCCTGAGCTTGTGCTGGTTTGCTCCGAGGCTTCTTCACTTTGCCCATGTGGGTGACAGTCGAATCTATCACCTGCCCGTCACCGGAGGCATTCGTCAGCTCACCGAAGACGACACTCACGTGGGTTGGCTGCATCGGCAGGGAAAGATCAATGAGCGCGAGGCCAGGACCCATCCGAGGAGGAATGTGCTCCAGAAGGCACTGGGAGGTGACAATCAGTTCGTGGATCCCCAGATCGGCTCCGTTGCCTACACTGTTGGTGATCGATTTTTGCTCTGCTCCGACGGTTTGGTTGAAGGTTTGTATGATGCCCACCTGCTGGATCTGATCGGGGTAGCCGGAGTGGCTGGAACGCAGGAGGGATTGGGGCAGCGCTTGGTCGAGGCCTCTGTGGCAGCCAGCGGTCGAGACAACACGACAGCCTTGGTGATTGAAGTGGCAGGCGTCGGATCGGGTGGGGACTCCGATCGCATTTATTAGGTCCCTCTGGAGCCAGACAGCAAAAAACCGCACTGGTTTCCCAGTGCGGCTTGAAGAGTTTTTCGGGGGGCCCGAGGGGTTAGTTGTGGTAGCCTTCTTCGCCGTGCTCGGCGAGGTCGAGACCGTTGATTTCTACTTCCTCGGTCGGGCGGAGTCCGACGAGCGCCTTCACGATGTAGGCGATGATGGCTGTGGCGACGACGCTCCAGACGATGGTCAGCGCGACCGCCTTGAGCTGGGCACCGAGTAGGCCGTCCTTCAGGCCTCCCACCACCGAGTTAGCCTTCTCGTCGGCCAAGATGCCGGTGAGGATGGCTCCCAAGGTGCCGCCGATGCCGTGCACACCGAAGGTATCCAGAGCATCATCGTAACCGATCATCTTCTTGAGGAAGGAGCAGGCCAGGTAGGGAATGATGCCAGCCAAGACGCCGACGAGGACCGCGGAAGTCGGGGTGATGAAGCCGCAGGCCGGAGTGACCACAACCAAACCAGCGACGATGCCCGAGCAGAATCCGAGGACGCTGGGCTTGCCTCGAGTAATCCACTCAATCATGGGCCAGACGAAACCGGCGGTGGCGGCAGCCAAGGTGGTGGTGGTGAACGCGTTGGCGGCGATCGCGTCGGCGCCAAGTGCGGAACCCGCATTGAAGCCGTACCAGCCGACCCAGAGCATGCCCGTGCCAACCATGCACAAGGTCATCGAGTGCGGGGTCATCGGCTCACGGCCGTAGTTCTTGCGCTTGCCGAGGATGATGCAAAGGACCAGAGCGCTCCATCCTGAGGTCATGTGGACCACGGTGCCTCCGGCGAAATCCAGTGCCTTGATGGCGGCGTCTTTGTTGAGCGGTCCGCACATCAAGCCGGTAGTGGACCAGACCATGTGAGCGAACGGGAAGTACACCGCGAACATCCAAATGGTCACGAACAGAAGCACTGCGATGAACTTCATACGCTCAGCGATGGCTCCGATGATCAAGGCCGGTGTGATGATGGCGAAGGTCAGCTGGAACATGGCCCACATGGAGTCGCTGATCCAGTAGTAGCCCGCGCCCACGGCACCGGACTCGACGCCCTTGAGCATCGCGTACGCAGAATCGCCAATGATTGCATTGCCCACGCCGAACGAGAGGCTGTATCCAATGGCCCACCAAAGGATCGTCACCAGTCCGGCGATGCCCATGCACTGAGCCAACACCGAAAGGATGTTCTTCTTGCGGACCAGACCGCCGTAGAACAACGCCAATCCGGGCATGGTCATGAACAGCACCAGCGCGGTGGAGGTCATTTGCCAAGCGTTATGGCCGGGGCCTGGGCCTGCGATCTTGCTGGTCACGTTGGTGTTGGCAGCGGTGGCGCGGACGGAGTTGTTGACGTACGCCTCTAAGTCGGCCAAGCGCTCCTCAACGCTGGGGTCAGCGGCGCGGGTATCGACTGCGGAAAACGCCAGAAGGGCGCAGGTGAGAGTCAGGAAAAATTTTCTAAAAAACGTTTTCATCTATTTTTGGGTCTTTGGGTCCAGTAGGGGGTTATTGGGGCTGGGTGTTGGAGGGATGCCTTCAGTTCAGACTGCGTTGTCCCCTTTCTCTTCGGTGCGGATCCGGATGGCCTCGGTGACTTCGGAAACGAAGATTTTGCCATCGCCGATTTTGCCGGTTTTGGCGGCCTTGATAATGGCTGCGGTGGCCTCGTTCACCTTGGTATCTGACACCACGAGCTCGATTTTAATCTTGGGCAGGAAATCGACCGTGTACTCACTGCCGCGGTAGATCTCGGTGTGCCCTTTCTGGCGACCGAAGCCCTTGACCTCGGAGACGGTCATTCCCTCGATGCCGACTTCATGGAGGGCGTCTTTGACCTCCTCGAGTTTGAAGGGTTTTATCACTGCTTCGATTTTCTTCATGTGTGTTATTTCCAGTTACTGAAGGGGGCCTGTGAGCACCTCTTCATGGTGTTAATGCGATGCCGGAAAATTCGGCTCGACCCGCAGGAGTTTGTTTTCCTGAGTGTCTACCATTTCGGCTTAAAACTCGGAAAGCAGCAGGGATGCCAATCACATTTTCGCTCTGGTTTATCAGGCTAAAACTGTGGAAAGGCTGGAAAAACCCTTTGTGATTTCCACCCGTCGTTTTCGAGTCGAAAGCCGGGGTGGTTCTTTTTGACCAGTCAGGTGAAAAAGGGCAGGGAGGCTGTGCAGAAACAGAAGTTGAATCCGTCAGGCCCCGTGGTGAGGCGAGCGGTCTTTGATCAAGGCTTGGGAGGCAACGACGGACCCAAGAGCAAAACGGTGCTAACGATCACAACCCAGGCGACTGCATCGAGCCACAGCCCATGACGCATCATGGTCTTCAGAGGGATGCAGCCCGTTCCGTAGGCCATGGCATTGGGCGCCGTGGAAACCGGTAACAAGAAGCCCATGGAGCAGCCGAGGCAGGTGGCCAGGGCGGGCTTGAGGGGATCGATACCCGCTGCCTGCGCAACAGCAATGGCGATGGGCACCACCATTGTGGCCGAGGCGGTATTGGTGGTGGTTTCACTGACGAGGATGCCGACTCCGGTGAAGAGTAGGGTCAGGCCCACCACCGAATGGCTTTGGAACAGCGCCGCCAAGCCCGACCCAATCCAGTGGGCCAAGCCGGTGGAAAACATTAATTCGCCCAAGCACATGCCTCCGGCAAAGAGGAGGATTGTTCCCCAATCAATGGCTGCGGCGTCCCGCCACTCCAGGGTGAAGGAATCTCGTTGGGAATTAGTGGGCAGAAAGAACATCGCTGAAGCCGCCAGAAGGCCGATGATGCTTTCTGGAGCGTGGGCACTAATCCATAAATAAGCAGGACTCGACGATCCTCGGTCATCCAAAGCCGCGATGAGTCCGGGCAAGATCCACAAGCCTACTGCCCCCAGGAATACAGCCACCACATTCAATTGCCCGCGGGTCCAACTGCCCAGGCTGGCCCGTTCCGTCGCCAGCCAATCGCGGTTGGTGGACAGGGATACGGTCGGAATCGGGCAATGTCGGCTGAACCGCCAAACCAGAAACCCTGTCAGAACGATGGCAATCGGAAGTCCCAGGCCCATCCACTGGAAGAAGGTGATTTTGTAACCCAAGAGCCGCTCGATGGCTCCGATCCCGATGAGGTTGGGCGGGGTGCCGATGGGCGTGGCCAAGCCGCCGACGGAGGCCGCGAAGGCGGTGATGAGCATGAGCCCTGCAGCAAATGGCGTGGCTTGATAATTAGTTATTCCTTGGCGAGAGCCCAATTCGGCCAAAATCGACAGGCCGATGGGCAGCATCATGGCCGTCGTGGCCGCGTTGGAGACCCACATGGAAATCACCGCCGTAATGCCTGCGAAGGCGGCGTACAGGCGGGTGGGGCTGGCTCCGACCCAGGGCATCGCCAGCAGCGTGAAGGCAAAACGTCGGTTAAGACCATGTTTGAGCATCGCCTCACCCATCATGAAACTGCCCATGAACAAGAAGATGACCGGGTCGGAGAAGGGCTTAAAAACCTCCCGGGCTGAGCCCAGCCCAGCCAGCACGCAGAGTGACGGTGCCAAGAGCGCCGTCGCCGCTAGAGGAATGGCCTCGGTCATCCAAAGTGTCAGCGCCATGCCGACGATGGCGAAGAGGTGTCGAGCCGAAACGGACAATCCCGGAAATGGAATGAACCACAGCACGACCAAAACCATCGGGGCCAGGTACCAACCCACACGTTTACGCAGGCGCTCAAAACGTTCCTCGGCCGGTGACATGTTGGTACTCAGGGCGAGGTCTTGGGTGGGTAGCGACATGGGTCAATGGGGGACCTGAGTATTTTTACGGGGTGCCTTGAGAAGGGGACCCAGCCGGTCACCTGTCAATGCGGGGATCCGAAGCAGTACACAGAGCCGTCGTCGCAACCGATGACGATGTGGCCATCTACCACGGCGGGGGAACTTTGAATCGGTTGGCCCAGTTCGTAATTCCAGCGCTCCTTGCCGTCGGCCAAAGAGACGATGTAAAGCCGTCCGTCGTCGGACCCGACAATCACGCGGTCGCCGGCCACCACCGGAGAACTCTCCACTTTGCCCCGGGTCTGGAAGGTCCAGACCGCCTTGCCGTCGGCCCGTTGGATGCAGTGGAGGCGTTTGTCGCGGCTGCCGATCAACACACGGTCGGCGGTCACGGCCGGCGAGGACATGAAGGGGAAAGCCCGGTCGCGATACTTCCAAAGGATCTTCCCCTCCTCGACATCGACGCAGAGCAATTCGTTTTCGTAGTGGCCCACATAAAGCAGGTTCCCCTCCATGGCCCCGGAGGCTGCGATGTACGCGCCGGCTTCGATTTCCCGCAATTTCTTGCCGCCGACCACATCGACCACATGGACGATGGCGTCGCAGCCGCCGAAGGCGGTTCGCCCACGGGAAATGGCCGGCGAGCCATTAATGTAATTGCCCGTCTCGTAGACCCAGTTCGATTTTCCGGTGGTGGCCTCGAGGCTGTAGAGCTTGAAGTCGTAGCCGCCGACAAGGATGTTGGTGGAGGTTCCGTTGGTGCTGGTGATCCAGTTGGCGCTGCTCTTGATCTTGTCGTCAAAGCCCTGGCTCCACAGTTTGGCCCCGGTCTTGGCGTCGAGGGCGAAGAAGTTGGTCAGGGTGTCACCGATGAAGACACGGCCGTCGAGAACCAGGGGCGACGCCTCCACTGGCCCGCCGGTTCGGAAGGACCAGCGTTTGCTGCCGTCTGAAAGCGAAAGGCAGACCACGTTGGAATCGGCCGATCCAATAAAGACGGCCCCGTCGACGATGGCGGCGGTGGCACTGACCGCACCGCCGGTCTTGAAACGCCACTTCAGCACCGGTGCCTCCGGGATGCGCGCCGGACTGACCCCGCTCTGGGCCGGATCGCCCCGGAACATCGGCCAAGAGTTTCCCGTGGCGGCATGAAGGCCACCGAGACCTTCGGCACCAAGAGTAATAGCCATGACCAGAAGGGCGATGCGGATCATGCGGTCAAGGTTCGGTGATTGCTCCAGGAAGGCAATGCAGAGACGCAAGGTCCGACGGATTGGCCCATGGGATGCAGCGGGGAGATTTGAAACGTCTCATTTCCAGGTCGGCCGACGGTTCTCGACCGGCATCAAGCGCCTCAATACAACCCTTCCTCGTTGGACCAAAGGCCCCTAACCTTTTGGAGTCGTCATGGCGTCTGACCTCTTTCCCGATACGATCCTCATCCGGCCCGATATTCTGAGTCGGCTCGATTTTGCCGTGCTCTTCGGCAACACCGCTCCCGTTGAACTGGAGTTGGGTGCGGGGGATGGCTCCTTCCTGCTCCAGTATTCTGCGGCGCATCCGGAGGTGGATTTTCTGGGTGTGGAACGACTATTTGGACGGCTGCGAAAGATCGACCGGAAGGGCCGGCGTCAGGGATTGAAGAACCTCCGCGGGTTGCGCATGGAGGCGACCTACCTCATGGACTGGATGATCGCTCCGGCCTCACTGTCGGCCATTCATGTGTATTTTCCTGATCCCTGGCCCAAGAAGCGGCATCACCGTCGACGTCTGATCAATCCTGCCTTCGCCGCATTGGCCGCTCAAAGCCTCAGGCCTGGGGGACGATTCCATTGCCGCACCGATGACGCTTCGTACTTCGAGCAAATGCTGGAGGTCTTCAATGGAGCCTCGGAACACTTCCTCCCCGGTCAGGAGCCCGAGGGCTTGTTAGAGGTGAAGACGGACTTTGAGCGGGAGTTCAATGCCCAGGGAATTCTCACTCGACACGCGACTTGGGTGCGGCGCTGACTGGGGATAACCCCATGAGCGTCGCGCCGCGAAGAGTCTTGCTGATCCGTAATCCATCGTCGGCTTCATCCCGGCCGCAGACCGACCGTTTGGAGCGATTCGTGGCCTGTTTGGCCGAGGGCAGGGTTCATTGCGATATTCGAGTCACCGAATACGCCGGTCATGCGCTGGAATTGGCGCGCACCCATGCGGCCGCATTTGAGTGCGTGATTGCCGCCGGGGGCGATGGAACGGTGCATGAGGTGGCCAGTGGGCTGATTGCCGGAGGTTCTAGGGCCGTACTCGCGGTGGCCCCGTTCGGACGTGGCAATGACATCGCCCAATTGGCGGGAGTGTTCGGATCGGTTGGTCGGGACGATGAGGCAGCGATCCGTGCGATCCTGGAACCCAGGCCGGTCACCCTCGACACGATCCGGGTCACGTGGCGTGAGAATCCTTCAGCGGGAACGGAGTCCGGAGGCGCTGCGGCCGAATCGATTGAGCGGGTCCGGCATGCCCTCCTTTTCGGCGGGGTGGGTTTTGTCGGCGAACTGCTCCGCAAGACCACGCCGGCCACCGTAAAATGGTTCGGCCCCCGGTGGTGTTATTCGGCCGGTTTTTTTCGGGCGCTGTTTTCGTTCCGGCCCCCGGTCCTTCGGGTTCGTTCGGAGCAGGGCGAGCAAGTGCTTTCCAATGCGGTGGCGGTGGTGGTCGGCAATGCTCCCTTCGCCGGCGGTGGGTTAATGCGCATCGGACCGGGAGCCTCAATGACCGATGGGGTCTTGGAGTTGACCTTGATCGAGGCGGTGGGGCGCTGGGCATTGGCTCTTCAATTCTTACGCCTGCTGCGCGGTACCCATGTCCGTCACCGGCAGGTCCGGTTCTTTCGAGGGCATTGGTTGGAGGTGTCCGCCGATCCTCCGCAACTGCTTGCGTTGGATGGCGAACTCCTGGGAATCAGCCCGGTGCGTTTCGAGGTGAACCCTCGCTCCTTGACCTTGCTGACAGGGCCGGCGTCGGTGGTGTGACGGGGGGTTCAACGCAACACAACGGTCGCCCACCCGCCGATTCCAGCGGGCTTCAGTCGGCTTCAGCAAGTCTCAACGTGCCGGGAGCAACGGCCGCAGCAGGTCAGAAATTTCCGCAGCCCCGGTATCATTGAGGTGGTCGTCGTCGGTGTAGAAGAATTTGCGTCCCTCGGCATAGCGGACCGATCCATCTTCCCGGTAGAAACGGGAGGCGCTGTCCACGATTCGGAGGTTCGGAAAGCGCTCCTGCAGGCGCTGTAAAATCCGCACGCTCTCCCGGCGGTAGGGTTCGCGGGTATCGGGCAGGATGCGGGGCAGCGCCTCGTCAGTCCCGCGCCGCCAATGGACCCACCCCCGAATGTTTTCATTTTCGCCGACTCGCAGAACGGGGACTTGGGTCACCAGAATGACGGTCCGCGCCAAGGGACAAACTTCCTCCAGGAAGGTGCTGAGATCCCGCTCTAGATCCTTGCCAGACCAGGCATCCCATCGATCGATGACTAAGAGCGTTTCTGGCCGCCATTCGCGGAGATACCGGCGTCGGGCTTCATCGAAGGCGGCCCCGTCCTCGCGCCTCGGGAATAGCGGGCTGTCGACATTTACAAACAAGGCCGGGATGCCATTGCCTGCGCTCAGGAAAGCGACCGGAACCCGGCGTTCACGGCACAAGTCATCGATTACTTTCGAATACATCAGCGCATGGGAACTGCCGAAAACCACGACCTGGGGGGTGATCGAATTTCCCGAGGTCCTCAGTCCGCCGGTACGCCACGGTTCAGGAGGCCGGTCGGCCGAAGGAACGGGGATGCGGCAACCCCAGTAGCGGGAGGATTCGCTCCAGTGGGGATCTTGGGGCGTCGAGCAGTCGTAGAGGCGGCCCGAGAAGGTCATGGGCTCGAAGCGATGGTCGGGATCCACCTCAGAATGCCGATACCACGACAACACGCAGAGAGCGGTGGTGAGAGCTATTCCACCGGCCAGCCAGGCCAATCGTCTCGGGCGGCTTCGGTTGGAATCCCGCAGGGGCTTTTCTACCCAGCGATACGCTGCATAGGCGGCTCCCACGCTCAGAATTCCTCCGGCCACTGCGCCGGCGGTCTCCGGCAGATTGCGGTAGTTGGCCAGGAGTCGGCCTAGCACGATGAGCGGCCAATGCCAGAGGTAGAGCGAGTAGGACATCAGGCCCAGTCCGACAAGCGTTGGCCACGACAGCGCCCGGGTCAGGGGATGGGTGGGTTCTTGGAGGCTAACCAGCACGCAGGCCATGCCGACAGTGGGAATCAAGGCCATGGCGCCTAGCGACGAATCCGCATGGGGCACCGCCACCAGGCTGCCCAGGACAAGGGCTAGCCCGATCCAACCGGTCGCGCGTGGCAGTCGACGGGCGACGGGTGACGATCGTGCCCAGTGCGCCGCGGCCGCACCTAGCAGGAGTTCCCAGGCGCGGGTGGGCAGCAAGTAGAAGGTTCCGGACGGATGGTGCCGCGATCCGTGAATCCAGAGGGCCAGGCTCAGAATGGCAGGCACCGCGAGACTGCCGAGGTTCACCCAGCGTTTGCGGTGCAGCAGAAAGAGCAGGGCAGGAAAGAAGAGATAGAATTGCTCCTCGATGCCCAGGCTCCAGAAGTGGGTCAGCGGAGCGCTTTCAGCGGCATCGCCCCAGTAACTCCCGAGGTGTTTCCATACGAAGAGATTGGAGAGGTTGGCCAGCGTGAAAAGGCCGTGCAGCCCCGGCTGGATGGCCGAATTGGGAGGCAGGCAGAGGTTCCAAAGCACCAGCGTGACGCCCAGGGTCAAGGTGGCGTTGGGCAGGAGCCGCAAGGCCCGACGCAGGTAGAACTCACGGAAGGAAAATCGGCCCGACTCGAGGTCGACTGAGACGATTCCGTGGATGAGGAAACCCGAGAGGACAAAGAAAGCATCCACCCCCAGGAACCCGCCGGGCAGCAACGGCGGGTGCAGGTGAAAGAGCCACACCCCCAGGACGGCGATGCCCCGTAGGCCGTCGAGGGCCGGATTGTAGCCGGGTTTGTGCGGGGTTTCGGACATGGGGCGGAGGTCGCGGGAGGATTGAGAGCGGTGAACGCGTCAAGGTCCCTTGCGGTCCCGGCGCTGCAGTTCGCGCAGCGGTCGCCATCCGATCCGGACGATCTTCTCTCGCTCCACGAGGGCCTTGAGATCGGGATCACGGGTAAAGGCCTCGAATTCCTCGGTGCGGGTCTTCCAACTGCCAGTGATGGCCTTCAATTCATCGGTGGCCATGCCGGCATGAATGAAGAGTTCGGTCACACCGGGTTTGAGGTCGGCCAGCTTCCGCATCCAATAGCCTTTGACGTCCTTGGGTTCGTCTTGGAGGTCCTCATACACGAAGGCATCGGGGAACACGATGCCCTGAGCGGCAAAGGTCGCGCGCTGGGTGGAGCCCCCCATTTTGGCCAGAGTGGCTTGCGAGGCCATGCGGACGGGCAAGTCGAATTCTACGGCCAGTTTAAGGTATTGCTCGGCGTAGGCGGCATTGAGTTGCAGCGTCCCCATGTGGGAGTCGAGGTGGGTGACGTCGACTCCACCAGCCAGGGCTTGGCGGACTTGGGCCCGGGCCTCGAGGTAGGCCTCCTGAGGCGTGCCCTTGGCATAGACTTGTTGCACGGCCTGCCACAGGTAGCCGTCGGGGTCGATGAGGCCCGGAACCTCGGAGCGCGGTGCGACGGGACCCCAGCGATAGATGCGCCATTCCGAGGTCTGGGTCAGGTGCAGACCGAAGTCCTTTTCCGGGTGTGTTTTGGCGTAACTCACCATCTCGGGGAACCACGGGCAGGGGACCATTAGCGTGGCGCTGGTCATCAGGCCCTTTTCGAGGCACTCGATGGTGGCCAAGTTGGCCGTGTGGCACATTCCGCAGTCGTCGCCGTTAATAATCAGGAGCTTGGCGTCCGCCGGGTAGCCCAGGCGGATATTTAACGGGGTCTCGGCCCCGGTCAGCCCGCAGGCCAAGCCGAGCATCGCAGCAAATGATGGGATCCAGCGCATGAACGCAAGGTCGTACCCGGGTGGGCCTGCTTAGGACAGTGCTTTCGCCGTTGGGGTTGGATCTTGGATCCTTGCGTTCTCGCTCGTGCCGACCGGCAACCGGCCCCGATTCCTGCTGGGGCCGCGGAGCCGCAACTGTTCCCGCCGAGTTTCAGAGTTTCAGCCTCAGCCCTTCAACCGGGCCGCATCCGGATGGGTTTTATAGAAGTCGTCGAGGGGGAAGCACCCGCTGACCAGACCGTTGCGGGGGGCGGTGGTGCATTCGCTGAAGGTGCGGCAAACTTGGCGGCGTTGCAGGGGGCGTCCGGCCTGGATGTCCGCGGGCAGATCCGGGTAGCTTAACACCATCCGGCCTAATCCGACGACATCCACATGACCGGCGGCGATTTGCGCTGAGGCGACGGCCGGGAGCCATTCCTGAAGGTACGTGTAGGCCGAACCCACCAGGACCAGATTTGGGAACGCAGCCTTGGCCTGGGCGACGGCTTCAATTTGGCGCGCCACGCCCACCAGCGGATCTTCCGGAGGCAAGTAGCCGTCGCTGGGAGGAGTCATGGCCGGGCGCTGGAGGTGCGGGTTGTAGTAGGGGCTGGCGGCAGTGAGGCAAACCAGCCGGATGCCCAGCGATTCCAGCAACGCCAAGAAGGCGAACGGCTCCGAGAGATCCATTTCGAGGGCATTGTCCGTATTGGCCCCGAACGCGTAAGGATAGGGGCCGGACCACGGTGTGGGAGTACCGATGCCGTCGGGTCCCTTCTGGAAAGGAAAACTGTCGAAGAGGCTCAGGCGGACCCCAATGGCCAGGCCGGGGGCGTCGCGGCGGATGCCGTTCACGATGTCGGTCAGGAAGCGGGTCCGGTTCGCGAAGGAGCCCCCGTAGCGGCCGGGCCGGGTGACCGCAGAGAGGAACTCGTGGCCCAGATAACCGTGGCAGTGCTTGATGTCCACGAAGTCGAAGCCCGCCCGCTGGGCCCGGACGGCCGCGGCGACCATGTCGGCGACAAGGTCGTCTACCTCGGTGTCGCTCAAGACGGATCGGTCGTCGGTGATGCCGAATCGGGCATCGAGCAGGGGGTGGCGGTAGGCGATCCGCGGTTCGAGACGGACCTTGTCGTAGGGTCGGGCGAAGCGGCCTGAGTGTGTGAGTTGAAGGCCCACCAGCAGGTCGCCGTCTTGGCCATGCCGTTCCAGATGTGCAGCCACCAGTTCGCCTCGCAGCGCCGCCAGATCGGGCACGTTGGCCTCAGAAAGAACCAGTTGATGCGGGTTGGCTCTTCCGTCCGGGCGCACGGCCACGGCCTCGCCGCCCCAGATGAGTTTGGCCCCGCTTTGTCCAAAACGCCGCCAGCGCCGTCGGACCAAGTCGGTCGGTTTTCCGTCCGGGGTGCCATCCCAACCTTCCATAGGCAGGATGGCCCAACGGTTGCCGATGGGTTTCGGCACACCAATGCCTGCCGGGATCACGCGTCCCAGCACCGCGGGTTGGGCTGTGTCGTCGACGGGCAGGGGGTGTCCAAGTCCTGCGAACCGCTGGCGCAGATCCTCGGCGCTCTTGAGGATCGCTAGTTTTGGGAATCGGAACGGAGTTGTGGCGGACATGGAAGTTTGGTCAGGGTGTTCAGTGCATCAGGGCAGCGCCAGCGAGCAGGAGCAGGCCGGTGATCAATCCGGCAGCCACGTCGTCCATCACAATGCCCCAGCCACGTGGGAGGTGCTGGAGGGCGCCGATGGGACCCGGCTTGCCGATGTCGAGGACCCGGAACAGCGCGAACGCCGCCAACCACCAGAGGCTGTGGGTCGGCAGCACGGTCAGATCTCTGCTAGAAACCACCCCCAATAAGCCGCCCGCCTGCAAGGGCAACAGGGTGAGTGGAATAGCGACAATTTCGTCGAGGACGACCGATCCTGGGTCGGTTTTGCCCAGCAAGGCCTCGGCCCGCGAGCAGACCGGAATAGCGAGGAAGATAGCCGTGAGGGTCACGGCGACCGCCATCCAGAGAGGCAGCGAGAGCACTGGGACGGTGAGAATGCAGCCCACGAGGCTGCCCCAGGTTCCAGGTCCTGGGCGTAGTCGCCCCGAACCGAACCCTTCGGCCAGCCAGAGGATGCCACGGTCGAAGAGGCGCATGTCTTAGGGACGGTATTCCTCGGGGTTGGGCCCTGTCTCGGGCAAATATCGAATCGTCGGGCCGTGGACTCTTGTGGGGACGATGGAAAGGGACTGTGGGAAAAGAAAAAGCGGGCGCCTTGCGACGCCCGCCTAACCCAAACAACCAAACTAATCCTCCTCTACCAGTCCGCCTTTTGAGCGTTCCAGAATGAGGGCCTCCTTCGCGCTGTTGCGGCGGTCGGAAGGTCCTCGGGAGAACCAACGCGAACGATCATGCCATGGGTTAGGCCGTCGGCCAGAGGATTTTTCGTACCCCTCCCTCTCGTCGGAAAGAGACAATTGGCTAGTTCTGGTGACATTCCTGTTTCTCTCCGGGCTTCGGGCTTTCGTTGTTCGGGATGAACGGCTTTGATTGGGGCATGACCTCGCGGTTCCTACTTCTGATGGTATTCTGGGTCTCGTTCGTCCATGCCGAATCCGCGCCGCAGTGGATTTGGGGGCCGGCCGGGGCGGAGAACGAAGTTCGCTTTTTCCGCAAGACCTTCACCGTACCGCCCGGTGCCATGGGTGGTGATGTCGTTTTGGCGGCCGACGACGAAGCCGAAGTGTCCGTCAATCGCCAGCGACTGGGATCCAATAATTCCTGGAAAAAGCCGACGCGACTTAAGATCCGATCGGTGTCCCGGGGAGAGAATGTTCTCGAAATTCGGGCGCGAAACCTCTCCGGAGGGGCTGGCGTCTTGGCCCGGATCGAGTTCTTGATGCGGGACGCTCCTCGCGTGGACTTCGTGACGGATGGTTCTTGGCAGACATCCTCGGACGGTGTGTCCGGTTGGACTCCGGTCCAGCTGCTGGGGGTGGTGGGAACTCCGCCCTGGGGCCCCATTTCGTTGGAGCCCGTGGCTACGCCGGTGGACGGCATTTCAGTGAAGGAAGGCTTTCGACTGGAACTGGTTCATAGTGCGCGGCCGGGCGAGGGATCTTGGATCTCCATGACGCGGGACGATCAGGGGCGCTTAATCATCAGTCCTCAGGGGCCTGAGTCTTTGCTCCGCCTGACGATCGAGCAGGGCAAGTTGGCCAAGATGGAACGACTGGAGACCCAGGTGGGTGGGGCCATGGGCCTGCTGCATGCCTTTGGGGCCCTGTATATGAATGGTCGAGGCCCGGACGGGTATCACTTGTACCGGATTCGAGATGCCGATGGTGATGGCCGCTACGAGTCCACTCAGCTGCTCCGGCGCTGGACAGGCAGTGGCGGTGAGCACGGACCTCACGCGCTCGTGAAGGGGCCCGACGATCGGATCTATGCCGTGGCCGGCAACTTCACTGACCTGCCGAGCGATTTGGCGCCTCACTCTCCGGTGGCCCATTATGCCGAGGATCTGGCATTGCCCCGACTGGAGGATGTCAACGGATTCGGAGCCGGGCGCAAGGCTCCTGGCGGCTTTGTGCTGAGCCTGGATCGGGACGGCCAGGATGCGCGGTTGTTCTCGGCCGGCCAGCGCAACGCCTATGGCATCGCCTTCAACGCCGATGGTGAACTCTTCAGCTTCGATTCGGACATGGAACGTGACTGGGGAACCCCCTGGTATCGGCCCTCGCGAATTCAACACCTCGTCAGTGGTTCCGACCACGGTTACCGCGAAGGTTCCGGAAAGTGGCCCGACTATTATGCCGACTCGATGCCCCCAGTGGTGGATGTGGGCATCGGATCGCCGACGAGCATCCGATTCGGGACAGGCACGGCCTTTCCTGCCCGCTACCAGAAAGCGCTCTTCGGCCTAGACTGGGTTTTTGGGCGACTCATTGCTGTGCATCTCCAAGAACAGGGAGCCGGGTACACCGGTCGGGTGGAGACGCTTTTTAGGGGAGGCGCGATGAACCTCACCGATCTGGAGGTGGGACCGGATGGAGCCCTGTACTGCATCACTGGCGGCCGTGGAGGCCAGTCGGGACTGTACCGACTCACCTTTGTTGGTAACTCGGCCTCCGAGCCTTCGGCCGCAGTGGTGGCGGGTGCCAAAGAAGCCCGGGCGCAGCGACGGCAATTAGAAGCCGTCCATGGACAAGTGAATGCGGGTTGGCTGGCCTCGGGTTGGTCGCAGTTGGGATCGGCTGATCCGATGCTGCGCCAGGCCGCCCGGATTGCGCTGGAATCGCAACCAGTGGCCACCTGGGTCGAGAAGGCTTTGGCCGAGGAGAATCCCAAGATCGGTTTGAGCGCCCTGTTAGCCCTGGCGCGATGCGGCGATGGAACGCAGCAAGTGGCGCTGCTCAAAGCCCTGGGCCGGTGGCCCCTCGACGCGTTAGACGAAGAGGGGTTTCTGACCCAGCTCCGGGTGATTGAGGTGGCGTTCGCCCGCCATGGAATTCCGGAAGCCCTCAAGCCAATGGTCATTGAAAAACTGGGTCGCCAGTTCCCAGCCTCAACTTGGCCTCGTAACCGCGAGTTGTCGCAGTTGCTCGTTGCACTGGGCGATGGAGAGGTTGTGCCCAAGATTCTTCAACTGCGGGATGTCTCGAGGACGTGGCAGGAACGGATGCACTACACGGCCGCCTTGCACGGGATGACCCAAGGGTGGACTCCGGCTTTGCGTCAGCGCTACTTCGCTGGGTTTCGGCAAATCCCCTCGGGGTGGGGCCACATTCCGGCCGCCTACGAACAATGGTTTCTGGATGTGGACCAGAAGCCCAACCCCGGGGCTGGATTTGATCCGTTGATCCAACGCCTCGAGCAGAAGGCCTTCGCGTTAATTCCCGACGCGGAAAAAGGCCCGATTGCTGAGCTGATGAAGTCCCCGCCATCCGCCGTCCCCGCCCCCACGGTTCCCGCAGCGACACCCAGCCGCCCCAACGGGAATCGAGCATGGAAGTTTGACGACTTGGCCGATGTCTTGAGCACGCCCCTGTCGGGCCGAAATTATGCGCGAGGTCAGCAAGTTTATCAGCTCTCCCAATGCGGGGTCTGCCACCGCTTTCAGGGGGCAGGAGGCGCAACGGGACCTGAGCTGACCGGGGTGTCTAGCCGTTATTCCCGGGCGGACCTGTGGCGTTCCATTGTCGATCCCAACGCGGTCATCTCCGAGCAGTATCAGTCCATGGTCCTGACTCTGAAAGACGGGAAGGAGATCACGGGTCGGGTGTTGGAAGATTCTCCGACCCAGATCGTTGTTGGGGTTGATGCCCTGACCGATCGAAAGGTGACCGTGCAACCCAGTGAGGTGCGTCACCGCGTCGTCTCCAAGGTGTCGTCCATGCCGGAAGGATTGCTCTCGGCTTGGGGGCGGGAAGACATCCTCGACTTGTTGGGCTACTTGGAGTCAAACGGGCAGGAAGAGTCTCCGATCTTCAAGCGGCGTTGAGCGCTTTCCACAGCACATGGACAACCCAGAGGAGGATCATGCCGCTGGCGCTGGCCACCTTGACAGCGGTCCCGGCGATGAGGCCGAGTGCCGCCCCGACGCCCGCGCTACCCGCCTCGCTCCAGGGGCGTCCTCCGATCCATTCGCCGAGAATGGCGCCCAGTAACGGGCCTACGATCCATCCCAACGGAGGCCACCACAACCCCAACAAACCGCCGATGGCTGCTCCCACCATACCGCGCCAGGTGGCTCCGAGTCGTTGGGCACCATAGCTGGCCGCCGCGAAGTCTAAGAGGGCCGAGAACACTGCGACGACGATGAGCGTGAGCAGAACCCATGTGGCTGCCCCGTGATCCCCGAGGATCCATCGGTGCCCCAGCGCTGCGAGGGCAATCAACGGAGTGCCGGGGAGTCCGGGCAGGAGCGCGCCCGCCAAGCCGACGAGCATGATGAGGAGGGTTAGGGCGAAGGTGGTGATTTCGGAGGGGCTCACGGTCGTAGTTGGGATGAACGGAACGCAGCGTGTGGGATCTGGAGATGGGGATGGCAGTTTTTTTGTTAGCCAGAGCCTCGATGCAGATGTCTTTGACTAGGATCTGTGTTTGGGCCTTGGGTTCAGCGGCCCGCGCAGCGACCCGGCAGCGGTGGCATTGCAGAGTCTCACGCTCACTTTCTTCTGCAAGGTTCGGAAAAAGCCTGAAAACAGAACTGCCTCTCAGCACCCATCTAAACGAATCCCATCGGATCGAAAAGTGTGTCCGTCGAGGTTGGATGTCTTTGGCTGTCGCCGAAGACGTCGGACAAGTTCTCAGAGTCTCCGACCCTCCCGCTGCCAGTTCCAGCCCTCGCCCGGATGATTGAGATTGTTGTTTTTAGCCAGTTGGTAGTTGACGCAGCGAAAATCCCTGTTACGGTGATGGTGTTCTTTCGCAGCAGAGTTTTAAAAGCGCAGTAATTTGGCTTCCTTGATTTTTCACCGGAGCGAATTAACTTAACTTTTAATCGTAGGGCTGAAGTTTTGGTGCCTGACGTTTATAGGTTTCCACAGAGTGTTTTCAGGGAGTGATTTTAAATTGTTCAAGTTTTGTTGGGTGTGTCGTTCGTTGAAATTTTCAAATTTTTGAAAACAAAGCGCTCAAGTCAGACTCAACAAGGCATTTAACAAAGCAAAATCAGTCTAGTTAAACAATTCAGTTAAACCTTGTCAGTCAGTCGCACTATTCGTTTTCTGAGGCGTCGTTGTTCAACTCCTCAGGATCTCCACTAAGTCCTACAGAACTGATTCTGATTATTCCCCGGGGCGTATGGTCATCCTCTGACTGGCGCCCCGGTTTTTCTTTGGACCCCCGTCGGAACGACGGGGGTCTTTTTTTTGGTGCGCCCGGCAGGGCGCACTTTCCAACGGGTTAAAGTCCCGAGCAGGCCCCACAAGGAACAGGCTACTCACGAGGGACAGGCTACCCACAAGGGACAGGCTGCTCAACCTCATCCAAGCACCTCCGAGGTAGGGCGATTTCTCCGAAAGCGCCACGTCCGCAGACACGGACCGCTCAGAGATCGGTCCCCAACCATAAGGTCCTCGGGCGGCCTCCGGGGGGCAAAAACCAACTGTCGGTAACGGTGTGAAAACCAATGAAACCTGCTGGCTTAAAAACCACTGAAAATAGCGAGGAACCCTTTTCTTCGTTAGGGATTCAGAATGATATCGTTGTTTTGCCTAAGTCCGGAAGAGTTGGCATCCTCGTCGGCACAGATGCGTCACATTCTCTACATCTGGGTGTTGGTGTGGTTGGGGGCTGGGTTCCACCGATCAGCGTTGCTGGTTGCAGCAACCCCTAAGGCTACCAATGATTCAATCCAAGCCCCAGCCAAGGCCCGGATTCATGCCATTTCGGATCCTAGGGCGACCTCTGCATTCATTCCGGATTCGGAAGTGGTTCGGAAGCTGGTGGACTGGGGGCTGTTGGCCCTGTCCGGGAAGACCAACACGGCCACAGCCTGGAAGGTGTGGGTCAAACCTGCTGATGTGGTGGGTTTCAAAGTGATTTCGGCCCCAGGAACGCTGACGGGTACCCGACCTGCCGTGGTCGAGGCGTTGGTCGAGTCACTCATCCAGTCTGGGCATCCTGCTCAGCGGATTGTGATTTGGGATCGTCAGGCTCGTGATCTCAAGACGGCCGGTTTCCAGGAACTGGCTCGCCGATTGGGCGTCCGCTGTGTGGCTACAACCGATGCGGGATGGGATGGAAATCAGTTTTACGAGGCGGCAGCGCAGGGGAAACTCGTCTACGGCGATCTGGAGTTCGGGAAGGGCGACCGCTTTGCCGTTGGACGCCGCTCCCATGTCTCAAAACTACTCACTCAGGAAGTGACCCGAATCATCCCTGTGACCCCCATTTTGACTCACCATTCCGGAGGGATCTACGGCCACCTGCTGTCGCTGGCCTTTGGTTCCGTGGACAATATGTACCGCTTTGAAACCGACTCCAGCCGGACCGAGGAGTCGGTGCCGGAACTCTGCGCGCTGGATGACCTCATGCCTAAGGTGGCCTTTGGAGTCACCGATGCGCTGGTGGGCCAGGTCCGGGGCGATGACAAGGCTCGGTTGCATGACACGATTGCTCTCAATGAATTGCGCTTCGGAACCGATCTGGTGGCTTTGGACGTGATCTCGATGTCCGACGTGGTGGGCGCACGCAAGGCCTATCCCATCGAAGGGGAAAAACCTATGCGCACCGACCTCTTCTTCAATGCGGAGTTGCTGGAACTCGGAATCGCCAACACCAACCGGATCGAGCTTCTTCGGGCTCCGTGATGAATCCGTTGGAGGCCGAGGTCTGGATTGAGCCCGTGGGTGAGGCAGATTTGCCGAAAGTCCGCGACCTGGCCGAACGCATCTGGCGCTCTTCTTATGCCGGGCTGCTGTCGCCAGGACAAATCGAGTACATGCTGGACTGGATGTATAGCCTGGAACGCCTCCGGCGTGACTGGACGTCCGGGGTCGTATTCCATTGGCCCATCGTGGACCAAATCCCGGTGGGCTACATGGCCACCCAGACCGACCCGCACGCCGCGGTCTTGCACCTACACAAGCTGTACGTGTTGCCGCAGTTTCAGGGAAAGGGCCTTGGTGGCCGACTTCTTGAACATGCTTTCCAAGCGGCCACTCAGGCCGGGTGTCGGACTGTCCGACTTCATGTGAACAAAGGGAATCTCCGAGCCATCGCCTGCTACCACCGACATGGGTTTCTCAAGGAAGCCTCGGTGGTGAATGACATCGGCGGCGGATATTTCATGGATGACTATGTGATGGTCCGTCCATTGGATCTGAACACGGCCCAGTCGGTACCGAGTTCCGGTTTGTTGCGGTGAGGAACCGCAGGAAACACGGTCCAAACTTTGATGCTGTTCGATCCGACCTGGGCCACAGATAACGAAACCGGACAAACCGCGATGGGAACTGGCGGCATTCGCCGAGGCTTAACTGGCCAGATGACCCAGACGCTCCTGCAGTTGCGAGGTCCAGCGACTCACGTAGCTCATGGCACGGGCCGCGTCCTCAAGGGATTCCAGCGGTAGGTGAGTCTTTCTATCGGGCGCTGAGGGCGAGGGAGCCGATTCCCAAGCCTCATTGAGGCTTTTTAACGTCGTTTCCAACGCTTCCCGCCGCACGTTCACTTGACGCTGAAGGACCATTAATCGGTCACTCCATTCGAGCGCCTGTCGCATTCGCTGGAGTTTGAGCATGGGAGACTCCGAATTCGGGTTCGACGCCAAGAAGGTGTCGGCATCGCGGCAGCACTGACCAATCTCGACGAAAAGATCCATCGTCCCGGCAGGAATGCGCTGAATGTCCCGGGATGGAGCCCCGCGTTCTAGCTCCAGCAAGTGGAAGAGCCGGTCGCGGGTCTCCCGCAATGTGTTGTAGGCAGCGTTGAGTTCGGCGGAGCGGTCATTGGCTTGTGCCCGCTCGGAGTCCGTACCGCCATGGAAACGGTCCGGGTGTGCGGCCGCGGACAATTTTAGAAAACGGGCCTTGAGGGCGTCGGCATCGAGCCAGGGGCGACGCGGTTCTTGGAGCAACTCGAAACAATCGGTCATGAACAGGGAGACCGTGGCCCCGGAAGGCGCCGGCTTCAAATGCTACGTCAAACCATCGCCCGGATTGTTCCGAGGAACGGTTGGGCAAGAGAATGGGTGAGAACGGTGTCAGGGGCTGGGATGCAGCCATGGATTTTCGCGGAAAGAGCCGTTCAGCGTCATCCTGGCACCCGACGGTTCCTGTCGTATTAAAGGGCCTTAGCCTTCGTCCCGGTTGGACACTGGTGCATCGCTGACATTCCAGCGTGCCATCTGCGCATAGCACTCCTCGCAGGATACGGTACTGTTTGCGTCACAGCGCATCCATGGACTGCCCGGGTTCTCCCTTGCCGTCGTGCGTTCCGGGAGGGTCAATCCTTTCCTGAATGCGCGCGTCGGCGACGGCGTCCGCGATTTGCGTTGTTTGACTCAAGCCATGAAACAGTTCCTTAGATCCCTCCTGCCGATGTGGGCCTTGTTGGCGCTCACTGTCGGACTTCACGCCGCTCCGCTCCGCGTCTTCATCCGCGGCGGCGTCAAAACCCACGGCCCCAACCAGCACGATCATCCGCGGTTCCTGGGTGAATGGGCCAAGCTCCTCACCGAGCGAGGAATCACCGCCAGCGGCGCTATGGAATTTCCGACGGCCGCCCAGTTGGAGGCGACCGATGTGCTGGTGATTTACGCGGCCGACGGCATGAAAATCATCGGCGACGAACGCGCACGCTTCGAGCACTTCCTGTCCCGCGGTGGTGGCGTGGTGGTGCTTCACGACGGCGTGGTCAGCGGTGATCAGCACGAGTGGTGCAAGAAGATCATCGGTGGCGCCTGGCGCTGGGATGGCGAGAAGAAGACTCAGTGGCACGAGGGCAATGTCGGGGTCTATTTCGTCAATCCCGAGCATCCGATTGTGAAGGGCGTGTCCAACTTCGACTGGAAGGACGAGGTCTACAACCGCCTCGACATGGCCGAGGACGTCAACGTGTTGGCCCAGAGTTTTGTCGATGTCTTCAACATCTGGCCCCAGCTGTGGACTTATGAGAAGACCTTGCCCGAGGCCAAGGCACCTTACCGGGCCTTTGTCAGCATCCCCGGTCACGAGTACGACTCGTTCAATACCCCCCATTACCGGGCCATTTTGCTGCGCGGCATCGCCTGGGCCGGTCAACGCGCCAACGCCGATGAGTTCTGCAAGCCCGAGGAATTGGCTTCGCTCAAGTACCCGGCCGGGGGGCCGAAGCCCGCCGCCGAGGCGCTCAAGACCTTCCAGACCCATCCGGAGTTCAAGGTGTCCCTGACGGCCGACGAGAACGTGGCCGAGAAGATCATGTCTATGGACTGGGACGAGAAGGGTCGCCTGTGGGTGGTTGAGACGCCCGAGTACCCGGGAGGTCGCGACGTGAACAAGAACGACTTCAAGGCCTACTGGAACCGCGCCCAAGACCCCAAGACCTTCCCTGTTGGCGGCAAGCAACCTCGCAAGCCGCTCGACCGTATCTCCCTTCTGGAAGACACCAACGGCGATGGCGTGGCCGACAAGCGCACCCTTTTTGCTGACGGTCTGGAACTGCCCACCTCGCTGGTGTTCTGGAAAGACGGCGTCATCGTGGCTCAGGCTCCCGACATCTTGTGGATTCGGGACACCAATGGAGACGGTCGGGCGGACAAGGTCGAAACCCTCTATACCGGCTGGGGCACCTTCGACACCCACGCGGTCATTAGCAATTTCCGCTGGGGCATGGATGGCTGGATTTACGGATCGGTGGGCTACACCCGTGGACGCGTGAAGTCTGGCGACGGATCCAAGGACTTCGGCGACATCGCCGCGGGTATTTACCGCTTCAAGCCCGATGGCTCCGCGGTCGAGCAAATCGCCGCCGGGGGTTGCAATACTTGGGGCTGCGAGATCGCACCCGACAACGAAATCCTCTTCACGACGGCCACCTGCGGCGAGCCCATCTGCCACGTGGTGATCCCTGAGAAGATCTTGGCTCGCGGACAGGTGGGCGGCATGAAGTCGTTCTTCAATGTCATTGAGGAGAACAAGATTTACCCGGCCTTCGATGAGAAGCGCCAGCCGTACGTGCAAATCGACTGGGTGGGCGCTTGGACCGCAGCCGCGGGAGCGACAATTTATGACGGCGGCGCTTGGCCGGCCAAGTGGGCGGCCACCGAGCGGTATTCGTTCTTCATGGGCGAGGCCACCCGCCAGCTCTTCCATCATGAGTTTCTGGATCCGAAGGGCGCGACCTACCAAGGCCGCAAAGAAGACGGCCGCAAGCAGACCGAGTTCCTCGCCAGCACCGATTATTGGTTCCGACCCATCCACAGCCGCGCGGGCCCGGACGGGGCTATCTATCTGGTCGATCTCTACAATCAAATCGCCGTCCACAATGACACCCGGGGTCCGGGTCACGGCGCCCGCAATGCGGCTGCCCGCCCGGATCGGGATCACCACTTCACCCGCATTTGGCGCATCCAGCACAAGGATGCCAAGACGCTGCCGACCGCGAAGTTCGACCGCAACGACGCGGAGACCCTGGTCACCGCCCTGAATCATCCGAATGGTTGGGTTCGTTCCACGGCCAATCGCCTCCTGGTTGAGCAGCCCGCCGTGCTGAAATCGGCATTGCCCGGTCTGGGTCAGCTCATCGGCGACACTGCCGCCCCGGCTGAATCCCGCATCCAAGCCTTGTGGCTTTACCGCGTGGCCGCCTCCAACGGGCCCGTGCCCTGGGACGATGCGGCCGCCGCCTCGGTCATGAACGATTCGTCCCCCTGGGTTCGCAAGAATGCCCTTCGGGTGGCTACCGAGTTGGTGGCCAACCCAGCCAATCTCCGCTCAAAAGATTCCGATCCGCTGAAGACCACGGAAAAAGCCGTCATCGAGCGCTTGAGCGACCCCGATGGCCGCGTACGCATTAACGCCCTGATGGCCGCGGGTTCCTTGCCGGCGTCTCGTGCCTTGGCCAATGCCGTGGTGGCCGCTTGGCCCAACCTCAAGGATCGTTGGCTGGAGTCCGCCGCGGTCGGTGCCGCCGACAAGGATCCGCTGCTCTTCCTCGAGGCGGTCTTTGCTGCCCAAGATCCGGCGTTCGTCGTTGGATATGTGCCGCACCTGGCCCGGATGGTTGCCAATCGACGGGATGCCGCGCTGGCCGGACGCATGGTGCAATTGCTCGCGCGTCAACCGGCCGCCACCGATGGCCTTAAGGCGGCCGCCCTCGAAGCGTTGTCGGCCGCGCTCGACGCCCGCCTGCAGCCCGAACTCGATGCGGCCAATTTGGGCGCCTTGAAGTCGCTACTGGCTTCGGGTCGCACCGCTGGTTCGGTGTTGCCCTTGGTGGCCCGCTGGAAGGCGGCTTCGGCCTTGGCTGCCGAACTCAAGCCCGCCATTCAGGCCGCCTCGGCCCAGATCGGGGACGCCGCGTTGTCGGACGCCTCTCGCGGCCAGATCGCCGCCAATTTAATTGGTGTCCGCAACATCGATTCGTCGGTCATCCCTGCTGTCGCTTCTCTAGTGACCCCGGCCGTGAGTCCGGCGCTCCAAAAGTCTCTCATCGAGGCCCTGGGTTCCGCCCCCGAAGGTGGGATGGCTCTGGTCCAACGGTTCGCCCAGTTGCCCACCGGTCAGTTGGAGACGGCTTTTGCTCAGGTACTCAAGCGGGCCGACTCATCCGCCGCCTTCATCGAGGCGCTCGCCGCTCACAAGATCGACGTGGTGCTGCTCGGACCTGCCCGCCTGCACCGTCTCCGCACCCACGGTGACGCCAAAATTGCGGCCCGCGCCACCCAGGTTATCGACGACCTGAAGGGGCCGGAGGCCAAGGAGAAGGACGCCCTCATCGCCAAGTTGCAGCCGGAAGTGGAGAAGCCGGGCGATGTGGCCAACGGCAAGAAGGTCTACACCGCCAACTGCGCCGGCTGCCACATTTACAAGGGTGAGGGCCGTAACTTGGCTCCCAACCTCAACGGCATGGGGGCCCACGGTGCGGCCGACTTGCTCATCCACATCGTGGACCCGAACCGCGTGGTCGAGCCGAACTTCATCAGCGTTAGCGTGGAGACCAAGTCGGGGGATCAGTTCGATGGCATCATCGAGCGTGAGAATGCCTCGGAAGTGGTCCTGCGCGACGCGACGTCCGACCACACCTTGCGTGTCTCCGACATTGCCAACCGCAAGTCTACGGGGCGCTCGCTCATGCCCGAGGGCTTCGATGCCTTGGGCGCGGCCGCTCTGCGGGATTTGCTGGCCTACATGACCGTCGATGACAATCGCTTCCGCATCATTGATTTGGGTGGGGCTTTCACGGCCAACAGCGGTCGTGGCCTCTACATCACGCCGGAGCAGGAAGACGACACCGTTACCTTCCGCAGCTACGGCCTCAAGCGCGTCGAAGACATTCCTTTCGACGTGATCAGCCCTGAGAAAGCCGTCGCCAACGTGGTCGTTCTCAAGGGGGGAGCGTCGGACTCCTGGTCGCGCAAGAGTCTGCCTAAGCGGGTCGAGGTGAAGGTGGGTGTGGCGGCCTCCAAGCTGCACATCCTGGGCGGCGTGGCGGGCTGGGGTTATCCCGCGGTGGGCGAGAAGGTCAATGCCCTGAAAATGACGGCCGTTTTTGAAGGCGGTGCGACGCAGGAGATCCTCCTGAAGAACGGCGTGGAAATCGCCGACTACCGCGGTCGTGCGGATGTGACGGGTTCCAAGGGGTTGCCGAGCTGGACCAAGGGGCCTGGCCAGATTCGTTGGCTGACCAAGAATATTACCAAGCCCGGTGTGATCCAGAAATTGGTGCTGGAGAGCTACGACAACGAAGTGGCGCCGACCCTCTTCGCCATCACAGCCGAGTTGGGCGCGCCGGCGGGACCTGAGCAGGCTCAGGTCAATCCGGTGGCCGCACCGCTGAAGTGGGGCAATGGGCTCAAGACACTGCTCATTGGCGGTGGTGCTTCGCACGACTACAACCGCTGGTTCAACCTAGCGGATGTGGCGATGCTCAATGACTCCGGGCACATTTCGGCCAACTACCGCGAGTCACAGGACGTGACCATCGAGGCTGTGAAGTCCGCGGACATCTTGCTCATCAGCGCCAACAAGGCCTTTCCCGATGCAGCGGTGCGCGAGGCCATCGCAGCCCATGCTGCGGCCGGCAAAGGTCTGGTTCTGCTGCACCCGGGCCTGTGGTACAACTGGGCCAACTGGCCTGCTTACAACCGGGAATTGGCCGGCGGCGGTTCCCGCGGCCATGACTCTTACGGGGAGTTTGAAGTCACCGTTTCCGGCGTGAAGCACCCCTTGCTTCAGGGTGTTCCGGAGCACTTCAAGCTCAGCGACGAGCTCTACTACTACGAGGCCGATCCGGCTGGAACGCCCATCCAGGTGCTGGCCACCGCCCACTCTAAGCCCAAGAACAAGGACTTCCCGCAGGTCTTCGTGGTGAACCATCCCAAGGCCCGCATCGCCGGCATCACGTTGGGTCACGACGCCATCGCTCACGGGCATATCGCCTATCAGCAGTTGCTCAAGAATGCGGTGCTGTGGACGGCTCACAAGGAGGCCTGGATCACGGCCAACGCGAAGTAAGCTTCAGGCTAGATTCGATGCAGCGCGGCGGGTGTGTTCTTCACCCCGCCGCGCTTTTTGCTGTGGGGTGCCGATTGAAAGTCTCTGACGGTGGCTTCATCGTGGCGACTCAACGGTCTGACACGGTGCACTCGCCTCCTATGAGTCGTTTTCAAGATACTTGGCCCCGCTTCCGAAGCCGGTGCGCACTGGTCCTCATTGGGGGGCTGTTCACAGTCCTAGCCCGCGCTGTCAGCTTGGATTTGGTTTTTCGCCCTACCTGGGATGGTAAGCCTCTGGAAATCGAGGCGCTGCGCCATGAGACCGGGGCCGGCGAATTGCTGTCGGTGACCCGCCTGAGCGCTCTGTTATCGGGAGCCGCGCTGGAGACCGTCGACGGGAAGTGGGTGGAAGTGACTCCGGCCCATGCGTGGATCGACGTCGCGTCCGGTCGACTGCGTTGGACCTTGAATCCGGTTCCGCCGGGCCAATACCGGGCGCTGCGTTTTTGGATCGGGCCGGACCCGGTCGAGAACCACGCCGATCCGGCCAAACGGTTGCCCGACGATCCGTTATCGCCCGCTCTCAATGGCCTGCATTGGGACTGGCAGGGCGGGTACATCTTCATGGCGCTGGAGGGGCGCTATCGTTCGGGCACTGGTCCCATCGCCGGCTATTCGCTGCATGTCGCCCGGGATCCCCGACGCACCCGGATATCGCTCGCGGTACCGTTGGATCTAACGCGGAACGGGGTCCTCCGGTTGGACTGGGATTTGGCATCCTTGTTCCGCTTGCCTCGGCCAATTTCACTGGCGCGGGATGGGCAATCCACCCATTCGCGCGAACAGGATTCATTGGCCGATGCGTTGGGCCGAAACCTACCCTTGTCGTTTCGCGCAGGAGAATTGCTCGATAGCCCAGGGGTCGTCGAGAAGGCGACGGTTCCTCCCGTCGTTCCCAAAGACCTGCCCCCAAAATACACGCCCCATCGATTCGCGATGGCGGGAACCTTTCCCATCCCGCCGCTCCCTCGGGACAATCCGTTGATCGAGGAACGAATCGCGTTGGGACGCCGGTTGTTTCAAGAGACGGCCTTGTCGGCCGATCGATCCATTGCCTGCGCCTCCTGCCACGCGGCGGCCTCGGGGTTTTCGGATTCGCGTCGTTTTAGTCCGGGCGTTCAGGGCCAACTGGGAACTCGGCAGTCCATGGCCTTGGTTAATTTGGCCTGGAAGCGGGAGTTTTTCTGGGACGGTCGAGCCCGATCGTTGCGGGAGCAGGTATTGATGCCTATTCAGGATCCGACCGAGATGGCCGAGACCTTGGAGTCGGTGGTCAGCAAACTATCGGGAATGCCCGAGTATCCGGCATTGTTCGAAAAAGCGTTTGGGACTCCGCGCATCGACGCCGAACGCATCGCGTTGGCGTTGGAACAGTTTGTCCTGACCCTCACCGGGTTCCGGTCCCAGTTTGATTTGTCGATTCAAGGAAAGGCCACCCTCAGCGATCTGGAACGCCGGGGGTTGGAACTCTTCATGACCGAGAACGAACCGCGTATGGGGCAGCGTGGGGCCGACTGCTTCCACTGCCATGGCGGGATGCTCTTCACCGATCACCAATTTCACGACAATGGATTGGACCTCGAACCCAGCGATCCAGGTAGGGCCGGCGTCACCAAGCGTAATTCCGATCGGGGCAAGTTCGTGACGCCGACCTTGCGCAACATTGCGCGAACCGCTCCCTACATGCATGACGGCCGCTTCCAGACGCTGGAGGAGGTGGTGCGCCATTACTCGGAGGGTGTTCAGGCGAGCCCCAACCTGGACCCCAACTTGGCCAAACACACCGCCGGGGGTCTTCACCTCAGCCCTGACGATCAATCTGCCCTGGTGGCTTTCCTGAAAACCTTGAGTGAACCGACTGTTCAGCCGTCGGCTCCGCAGTAAGAGCCGCGCAAGGATTGATCCCTCGGTAACTCAGAATTTGTAACCCCAATCCACTCCCACCGTCTCTCTATCAACTCATGAACACCCGGAAACTTCAGATCGCGGCGCTCACCTGCTGCTTGTGGAATGCTTGGCTCCCGTTGCAGTCGAATGCCGCATCGCAATGGCCTGGCTGGCGGGGCCCACAGGCCAACGGAGTGGCTACCGACGCCCACCCACCGACCCAATGGAGCGAGACCAATCATGTGCAATGGAAGGTGACTATCCCGGGGCGAGGGAGCTCCACACCGATCGTCTGGGACGATCAAGTCTTCATTCTCACGGCCATCCCCACCGGGCCTGAAGCCGCTGCGGAGACTGCGGACGCGAGCGGTCAACCACCCGATCGGTCTGAGCGCCCTCGGAGAGGAGGCGCAGGAGGCGGGGGAGGCATGGTCGATCGTCCGACCCGGGCCCAGCAGTTCACGGTGCTGAGCTTCGATCGCAAGACGGGCAAGCAGCGTTGGACCCAATCCCCGCGCACCCAATTGCCGCATGAGGGACACCACAAAGATCACGGGTTTGCTTCGGCCTCTCCGGTCACCGATGGCAAGCACCTGATTGTCTCATTTGGATCGTTTGGCCTCTACGGGTACGACCTCAAGGGCAAGCTCCTCTGGGAAAAGGACCTCGGCGACATGCGCACCCGCAACAGCTTCGGCGAGGGCAGTTCGCCGGCCCTCGACGGCAACACGGTGGTCGTGCTCTGGGATCATGAGGGAGACGACTTCATCGTGGCCCTCGACAAGCGTGACGGTCGGGAACTGTGGCGGCAGACGCGCGATGAACCGACCGGTTGGTGCACCCCGTTGATCGTCAGCCATGGCGGTCGCAAACAGGTAATCGTCAACGGCACCAACAAGATCCGCAGCTACGACCTCAAGGACGGCAAATTGCTTTGGGAGTGTGCCGGGCAGACAGTCAATGCGATCCCCTCGGCGGTCGCCTCCCAGGATCGGGTTTTTGTGATGAGTGGTTATCGGGGCAATGCCCTTCAGGCCCTTCGCCTAGATCGTTCCGGCGATCTCACCGGTACTGACGGCATTGTCTGGTCGCACGCCAAAAGCACCCCGTACGTCCCGTCGCCCTTGCTGGTGAGTGACACGCTGTACTTTATTTCCAACAACAGCGCTCTGCTTTCAGCCTTCGACGCCGTCACCGGCAAGGCCCATTTCGAAGCGGAGCGTCTGGACGGGCTCAACGGTGTTTACGCCTCCCCGGTGGCCGCCGATGGGCGGATTTACGTGGTCGGGCGAGATGGCAACACGGCGGTCTTACGCCACGGCTCTCGATTGGAAGTTTTGGCCAAGAACCACCTCGAAGACGGATTTGATGCCTCGCCGGCGATCGTGGGTCGGCAGATTTTCTTGCGCGGCCGGCAGAGCCTTTACTGCATCAGCGAAAAGTAATGCGGCAGGCGGTAGCCAAGGGCTCATCAACCGAGCACCGCCGAAAGCACCGTCCCATGGACATCGGTCAGGCGGTAGTTTCGGCCCTGATGGCGGAAGGTCAGTCGTTCGTGATCGATGCCTAGGCAATGCAGCAGGGTCGCATTCATGTCATGGATGTGCACCGGATCGCGGACCACATTGTAAGCGAAGTCGTCGGTCTCTCCGTAAGACACTCCTCCTCGAATGCCGCCACCCGCCATCCAGACGCTGTAGCAACGAGGGTGGTGGTCGCGGCCAAAGTTGGTGGCCGTCAGCGTTCCCTGGCTGAAGACGGTGCGTCCGAACTCGCCGGCCCAAACAACCAGGGTGTCTTCCAAGAGGCCGCGCTGGCGTAGGTCGGTGATCAGGGCCGCGGACGCTTGGTCGGTGTCGTAAGCTTGGTGCCGGATTCCGGAGGGCAGGTTGTCATGTTGGTCCCAGCCCCGGTGGTAGAGTTGGACGAAGCGGACACCGCGTTCGGAGAGTCGCCGCGCCAAGACGCAGTTGGCGGCGAAGCTCCCTGGTTTGCGTGACTCAGGACCATAAAGTTCGAAGGTCGAGGCGGGTTCGCCCGAGAGGTCGGTCAGTTCGGGTACCGAGGCCTGCATCCGAAAGGCCAATTCGTAGTGGTTGATCCGGGTTTGGATCTCCGGGTCTTGATACTCTTCGAAGTTCAGTCGGTTCAGTTGACCGATATCGTCCAGCATTCCCCGGCGCATTCCCCGATTCACTCCGGCGGGATCGCTGAGGAAGAGCACCGGGTCTTTGCCTGGGCTAAATCGAACCCCCTGGTGATGGGACGGAAGGAAGCCTGCGCCCCACATCCGCTCGTGCAACGGTTGGGCGTTGGTCGGGCCGCTGGGGCGGGAGATCATCACCACGAAGGTGGGAAGGTCCCGGTTTTCACTTCCCAGTCCGTAGGAGAGCCAGGATCCCATCGATGGCCGTCCGGCCTGCTGGTGCCCCGTCTGAAGGAGGGTCATGGCCGGATCGTGGTTGATGGCTTCGGTGTGCATCGAGCGGATGAGACACAACTCGTCGGCGACGCGGGCGGTGTGTGGCAACAGTTCGCTGAGCAGGAGGCCTGATTGACCGGCGGGCCGAAATGCGAACGGACTCGGGGCGATGGGAAAAGACTTTTGCCCCGAGGTCATCCCGGTAAGCCGCTGGGAGCCGCGGATGGAATCGGGCAATTCTTCCCTGAACCGAGCCTTCAGGCCGGGCTTCGGATCGAAGAGGTCGAGGTGCGAGGGGGCTCCGGCTTGAGTTAGATAGATGATCCGACGGGCGCGGGGAATGAGGCTTCCCTTCAGGATCGGAGTCCCGGAAACCGCCCCGGCGAGCGGGTTCAGCAGCGAGGCCAAAGCGGCCGCCCCGAGCGTGGCGCCCGCCTGCCCGAGGAATTGCCGACGCGAGGCTTGAAGTGGGGGAGTGTTCGGGGACATGGGCTATTGACGTGTCAGAGTCTCCTCGAGGTTGAGAATGGAGCCCGCTGTGAGGGTCCATGAGGCCAGTTCGATCGGATCCAGCGTGGCGTCTGCCTTGGACTCTCCCACGGTCAGCAGTTGGGAGGCCGCCGAGGGGTTTTGTGTAAAGTGCTCCTGCGTTCGTTTCAGACCTAGGCTGAGGATCCGGTGTTCGCGATCCGAAGGATGGCGGCCCAGGATGCGCAGAAAAGCTGAGCGGATCCGGCTGTCAGCATCGGGAGTTTCGCGGAGGAGTCGTTGAGCCAGGAATCGGGCGGCTTCGACATAGGTGGGGTCGTTGAGTAGGTTCAACGCCTGCAGCGGTGTGCTGGTCCGCGAGCGCCGGGTTACGCAAGTTTCCCGGAACGGGCGGTCGAAGAGCAGCAGGGCCGGATTGGGGACAGACCGCTTCCAGTAGGTGTACAGGGTCCTCCGGTAGAGAGCCGTTCCGTGATCCTGCTCGTAGGTGTTGGCCGAGGAGCCGGCCACGACTTGTTCGTACAAACCGGGAGGGTGGTACGGTTTAACCGAGGCTCCCCCTTGGGTCTCGATCAGGAGCCCCGATGAGGCCAGAGCACTGTCACGAATGATCTCTGCGGACCATCGGAAACGGGGTCCGCGCGACAGGAGGCGGTTTTCTGGGTCCTTGGTGAGGGTCTCGGGTCGAACTTGGGAAGCCTGACGGTAGGTGGCGCTGGTGACCAGGAGTCGGACCATGTGTTTCTGGTCCCAGCCCGAATCCACGAACTCACGGGCTAGCCAGTCCAACAGTTCGGGATGACTGGGGGGTTCCCCCTGCGATCCGAAATCCTCGGTTGTTCGCACGAGTCCCGTGCCTAGCAGCGTTAGCCACCAGCGGTTCATGATCACCCGCGCCGGCAATGGGTTCTCAGGGCTCACTAGCCATCGAGCTAGGGCAAGTCGATCAGTCCGGCCGCTCTTGGGCATCGGTGGCAGAAGGCGGGGCGACGCGGGTTCCACACGTTCTCCCTTCTGATCATAGGCTCCCCGGAGCAACACGTGAGTGGGTCGAGGCTCCTTGGTTTCCTCCATCACCAGAGTTACGGGAATTGATAGGTCCAAGGTATCCAGATCTCGCTGGCGTTGCTGGACACTCTTCTGGAGCTGCCGAAACCCGGCCTCGGAATCGAGGCGAAAATCCTCGATTTGCCGGCGATGATCTGCCGTCCAGTTAGTGCTCGGTTTAGAGAGGAGGTCGGCGATGGGCGGGGTGGGAATCCGATCGACCGGTTCCCGGGTGGTGTCGACGCGCAGCTCGATGTCCGAGGATCCGGCCACGTCCCGGTAGACAATCTCCAGTTCCAAGGGGGACGCCTTGGGCTCTTTGGCTCCCCCCTGAGGAATGGATTCAGGCAGCAACACGATGCGGACTTCAGGTTGGGTGGTCCAATCCAGGGAGAAGGCGGTATCGAGTTTATCGTCGAGCGCAGGCGCCACGGACTCGGCGGCGCGGGAGTCCAGCGTGCTGCGGGCTCGAAGCGTGATGGCGCGATCTTGCCCCGCCTTGCGGAGGCGAAGTTCGCCGAGGGCGATTCGGCGGGGTTCCGGTGAACTTCCAATCCCCGTTGGCCTGAAGGTCAATCGGAGGGCAGTCGCCGGTGAATCCCACGTCAGGCGGATCGAGCGGTTCGTGCCGGACTGGACCGGAAGGAGAGTGGTTCCCGAGGTTTCCCAGGCCACCGGATGCGCCCGGAGGTTCGATGACCAGGATTCAGGATCGGCCACGATTTCCGGGCGTCGCTGGGCCAGCAACGACTCCTCGGATCGCAGCGAGCCGCGTTCACGATCCAACCGAGTCTGTTGTTCAGGGGAGGGGATTTGAAGCATCGGAGGAGTGCTTCGCCGGATCGGTGCACCATAATCGCCGACCCCCTTTTCGGTGATGTTGTGGAAGAAAGCGTACAGTCCGTAGTAGTCGCGCTGGCTGATGGGGTCGAACTTGTGGTCGTGGCAGCGAGCGCAGGTGAAGGTCAGGCCGAGCCAGGCAGTGGCGGTGGTCTCAACTCGGTCGAAGCAGTATTCGGCGAGGAATTCCTCGGGAATGATGCCGCCTTCTTCGTTGATCATGTGGTTCCTGTGGAACCCGGTGGCGATCCGCTGATCGAGAGTGGGCGAGGGCAGGAGATCCCCGGCCAGTTGTTCGATAGTGAACTGGTCGAAGGGTTGATTGCGGTTCAGCGCCCGGACTACCCAATCGCGCCAGGCCCAGAGTTCGCGATCGCGGTCTACTTGGTAGCCGTTGCTGTCGGCGAAGCGGGCCACATCCAGCCAATCCTGAGCCATGCGTTCTCCCCAGCGGGGCGAGGCCAGACGACGGTCCACCCACCGTTCATAAGCCTCAGAGGACGGGTCGCGGAGGAAGTCCTTCACCTCCTCAGGGGTCGGTGGAAGCCCGGTGAGGTCGAGAGTTAACCGACGGAAAAGGATTTCGGGCGCCGCCTCTGGCGCTGGAGAAAGACCTGCCTGCTCTAGGCGTTTTAGAATGAACCGATCGATCGGGTTGCGGGTCCGGAACGAAGGTTTCACCTCAGGAGGAGGCTGGCGCACCGGCTGCACGAACGCCCAGTGCGGTTCGTAGTTCGCACCGGCCAGGATCCACTGCCGTAGGATCTCGCGCTGGGCGGCAGTCAACGGCGCGTGCTCTGGCGCTGGCGGCATCTGTGCGTCAAGATCGCTGATTGTGATGCGGCGGAACAGCTCACTGGCCTCGGGTTTTCCCGGGATCAGGGGAATAGCTCCGGATTTTGCAGGCTTCAGTGCCTCCTCTCTGAGATCCAGCCTGAGGCTTGATTTTCGGGTGTTGGCGTCGAATCCATGGCACTGGAAACAGTGTTCCGAAAGCAGTGGGCGAACATCTCGGTTGAAGCGGATTTCCTCGGCGGCCTCTGTCTCGATCAGAGATGTCGCCATGCAGCACGCTATCCAAAGCCAGAGGGAAATCTTCCTTCTGAAATTGGAGTCCAATAATGCAATGGCAGCGGACGGCAGGATCATGACAAGTGAACCGGTGGATTAATCGTCTTTCAGTTTGAGGTGTATCCACCAGAAGAACAAGCCGAGGCGTTGAGCCCTTCAATAGCGTTGCTCGCGCCAGTCCTCGACCGTCATGGCTCGGCCGTTTTTCCATCCGGCATGGCCGTCGAAGAAAAGTAGGTTGGCTCCCTCGCCATGGCGTTTGGCAGCGACCCGACGATCGCCGCTCAGGGTGCGGCCGGTGGCGCCGTAGGGCAGGTGGGACGGGGTCCACACGTCATTCAGATCCACGCTGCCGATGACGTTGGTTACCGTGAAGACCGGCCGCCACGACGCACTCTCGTTGTCGGCGAAGTAGACCGTATCGGAGGGACTGTGCACCCGCTGGAGGTTCACTGCTCCGGTCACTTCATTGCCGACGGTGTCGCGTGGGCTGCTGAACTGCCAGGCATTCACCACATAGCAGACCACCTGCTTTTTGTTGGGGTAGCTGGGGCAGGTGTAGACCTTGATTCGTCCGTATTGATCCCGGGCGGCGGCCGTTCCGCCGAGGCTGGGGATGTACATTTGCCACCAGTAGGGCTCGTTACCCCGAGGGACTTTCCCGCCGTGGTCATCGGCATACAGGAGCATCGCCAATCCCATTTGGCGAAGGTTGGTGTAGCAGGCGGTCTTGCGGCCCTTCTCCTTCGCCTTGGCCAAGGCTGGCAGGAGCATGCCCGCCAGGATGGCTATGATGGCGATGACTACCAGTAGCTCGATGAGCGTGAAGGCCCGATGAGGTCTGATGGTACCGCGGGGGATCATGCTTCTGATGGAAACCGATCAGGCCCGGGAATCAATCGGCCAATTGGATGCGCGGCAAATTCCTAGAGCGGGAGCCGCCGAGCGGCTTGAAGCTTTTCAAGCATCCGGGTGTGGAACAGCGTTGAACCAATGCCGCGTCCGTGGGCGACATTGGGGGCGCTTGAGCGAATACATCAGCCCATGGCGGCGTAGATGAGGGGGAACTGAAGGAGACATGACGATGAAAGACCAATTTTCCAGCCGGGTTCGATGGGTTCGATTCGATGCCTGTCTCGTCCTGCCACTGTTGCTGCTCGCGCTACAGTCCTTCCTTGGAAGCCAAGGGCTAAGTGCCGCTGAACCCGCCGCACCTCGCAAGGGTCTGGTCGCAACCGTGAATCCGGTGGCTACCGAGGCGGGCTTGCAGGCCTTGCGCGACGGGGGCAATGCGGTCGATGCGGCCATTGCCTGCGCCCTGACCTTGGGTGTGGTCGATGGTCACAATTCGGGCCTCGGCGGCGGATGTTTCATGACCTTGCGGCTAGCTGATGGACGGCTGATCACTCTGGATGGCCGCGAGATGGCCCCGGCCGCGGCCACACGCGACCTGTTCTTGCGCGAGGGCAAGGCCGATCCGCTCCTCAGTCAGGATGGAGCCTTGTCGGTCGGCATTCCCGGTGAGTTCGCCACGCTCGCCTACGCCAGCACCAACTACGGACGCCTGCCGTTGGGTCGTCTTTTGGAGGCCGCCGCCCGAGTCGCCGAGAAGGGATTCCAGCTCGACCGCCACTACGTCGGCCGCCTGAAGGAGACGCGCTCCCAGTTGGCGCTGTTCCCTGAGAGCGAGGCCATCTTTTTGAAGGGCTTGCCGACGGTGCCATCGGCGGGCGATCGCTTGCGCCAACCCGACCTGGCCCGGTCGTACCGGCAGATGGCCGCGGGCGGCGTGGCTTGGTTCTACCGGGGTGACTTCGCACGCCGCACGGCCAAGTGGATGCAAGCCCATGGCGGCATGGTCACGGCTTCCGACTTCGCCCGCTACGAGGTGGTGCCGCGCGAACCAGTCCGAGGCACTTATCGAGGCCACGAAATCGTGAGCTTCCCGCCGCCCAGCTCAGGTGGAGTCCATGTCGTCGAGATCCTTAACATCCTCGAGCACTTCGATCTCGCAGCCATGGGTGATGGTTCTGCCGAAATGGCCCATGTCGTCGCCGAGGCAATGAAGCTGGCCTTCGCCGATCGGGCTCGTTGGCTGGGTGATCCTGACTTCGCGCGCGTGCCCCGTGGGTTGGTGTCCAAGAAGTACGCGGCCGACCTGGCACGGCGGATCCGTCTCGATCGAGCCTCGGTCGTCGCGGCGGCCGGCACCCCGCCCGAGGCCGACCGCGAGTGGTTTACCCGGGAGCGGAACCGGCACACCACGCACTTCTCCACCGCGGACACCGAGGGCAATTGGGTGGCGTGCACCGCCTCGCTGAACACGAGCTTCGGCAGCAAGGTGGTCGTGCCGGGCACGGGCCTCTTGCTCAATAACCACATGGACGACTTCTCGGCCCAGCCGGGTGTGCCGAACTTCTTCGGCCTGGTGGGCGCCGAGGCCAATGCCATTGAGGCACGCAAGCGGCCGCTCTCGAGCATGAGCCCGACGCTGGTGCTCCGAGATGGTCAGCCGATTCTCAGCGTGGGTGCGGCCGGTGGGCCGACCATTATTTCGCAAACCCTCCTGGCCATCCTGCGGACCATCGACTTCAAGAAATCGCCCCGCGAAGCCCTGGCCGCCCCGCGTCTTCATCATCAGTGGAAGCCTGATGAGCTCCATGTGGAACGCGCCTGGGGTGAAGCCATCATCGCCGAGTTGCGGCGCCGTGGGCACACGGTTGCGGTCGATGCCTCGCTGGGTGCCGCTCAGGCGGTGGGCCGTGATGCCCAAGGCCGATGGTCTGCCGCGGCCGATCCCCGGGGCGAGGGGGCTGCTGGGGTCTGGTAGGCGGGTGGGGTCTGGCGGGGTGTAGCTTTCGGGAGGTGATGCCCCAGAATTCTTTCAGTCAAAAGGACGAGCAGGTTGGATCGATCTACTCGGCCTCGGGAAGCTGACGATTGCCGGCCTTGGGCCTTATCGATCCATCGCTCTGCGGATGGCCCGAGCCAGCGCGACGGCACCGGGCGTGTCGCCATGCAGGCAGAGCGTCTGGGCGGGCACGGCAACCCAAGTTCCATCGAGGCTCTTCCACCCGCCGGTTTGCTGCCATTCGCGCAGGCGCTCGGTGATGTCCCGGGTGCGGGTCAACAGCGCCCCGTCTTGATTTCGCGGCACGAGTTGGCCATCCGCCTGGTAGGCCCGGTCGATGAACCCTTCGGCCCACGCGCTGATCCCAGCTTTGTGAGCCAGCGTCAGTACGAGGCCTCCGGCGCGCGAGTAAATCGTCACCTGAGGAAACCACCGCGCCACTGTCTCGACATAGGCCCGGCCGAGGGCGTTGTCGTCCTCCACGGCATGATACAGCGCTCCGTGCAGCTTGATGTGATGCAACCGGCTGCCCTGCCGTCGGGCCAAAAGATCCAGCGCACCGACTTGCTGGAGCACGAGTGTCTGGAGTTGCCGAGGCGACAGGGTCACCTCGCCCCGTCCGAATTCTCCGGCCACTCCGGGGTGGGCCCCTAGTCGGACCGCCAGAGCCTTCGCTTCGACCACCACCCGCTCCATTGTGAGCGCATCCCCGGCATGCCCGCCGCAGGCCACATTCGCCGAGGTCACCTGCCGCACCAGCGCCCGCGTCCGCGCCCAAGGCTCCCCCTCGCCCAGATCGCAATTCAGATCCCAGCCGACCGTCGATCGCATGGCCCGATGAAAGCAGAGAAAGGAACCGCGAGCGACTCCGGGGCTCGAGACGTCATGGACGACGTGGAGAGGTTGATCCCGCGGAGATCAACGGGTTCTGCCACATCAATCCGGGAAAACGCGCGAAGTCGCTGTCGTTGGTGAACAGCGTCGCCCGGTGTTCGATGGCGTAGGCGGCCAGGATGGCGTCGGAGAGGACCGGGCCCGCCGCCATGGCTGCGGTCATCAACTCCATAACTCGGTTGAAGTGCAGTGCACCGGGGACGAGGGTCCGCACCTGAGGCAAATCCATCCAACCTTCCACCACTTGTCGCGCATCGATCAAAGGCACTCGGGCTGCACCGAGTCTGGGATTGGTTGCGATGCGCACGAAGCCGAAGGCGATCTCCAGCGGTATCCCGATCAGTTCGTCTCCGTTCATCGCCTGTTTCCACCAACCACGGGCCGCCCCATGTTGCGGCGTGTGTGGGTTGTAGGCGTAAAGCAGCAAGTTGAGATCGGGGAGGATCACGACCCGAGTTCGAGGATTGTGTCTTCATCTTCCCATTCGGCCGCGAGCCGGTTGAAGCTCTGCCGAGTGAGTTCCGGGGGGAAGGGGGCCGAAAAGAGGGGTTGAAGTTGGACCCCGCTCGGTCGGCGTCCTAAGGCACGCTTGATCGCCTGATTCAACACCATCTTGAAGGACAGCCCGGTTCGCTGGACCTCCTGTCGGAGCAGTGCCTCCGTATCGGCATCGATCGTGATCGTGGTCCTCATAGTTAGCACCGTGACAGCAGTGTCGATGCTGTCAAGATAGCAAAATCTGCCCCCTTAATCTCGATCGGCAGATCGGTTTTCCCGGACGCCCGTGATACCTGGGTCTGACGGGTTCGGCAGTTTTCTGGCCGAAAAGCGGACTGTGAGTAGCCGAGAATGTCCGCACTGACGATGGCCGTTAGCCACTGGCTTTTCGCTCTGCTGCGGGAATGATTGGTTCCCGATAAGCACACCCCAAGCTTTCCGAATGGCCCAACCCGGCCGGCTTACCCGGTGGCCTTTGCGAGGATGAAGCGGACGGGTTGGCTAGTGCGGCGCTGCACGAGACGGGGTAGGTCGCGGGGATCGATCCAGCCGATCTTGGGGTAGCCACCGAGGGTCGGGCCGTCCTGCAAAGTGACGATGGGTTGGCCGTCGGAGGGCACTTGGATCGAGCCCGTCAGCACCGGTTCCGAGATGAGTGAGCCGCCAGTCCATGCGAGACCGCCTGGGGACTGCGGTCCTGGGGAGGCATGGGGCGGTCCAGCGAGCGGCCTCAAAGTATGCCCGATCGAAGGCATCGTCGGCCGGTTGGAGCCGCGCCGGGCGTCCCGATCGCTCTGCAGTCGATACCCCACACGGTCGCATTGGCTAGTGACGCGCCACTCGGTTTCGAACAGGCGGCGTTGGCTTTCTGCGTCGAACTGCTCCCACTGCGGACCCGGCCAGACGCGCAGCGGGCCTGTGTCGCGATCGGTCACCCATGGGTCGGGTGAGACGCCACGCGCGGCGACACCGGCGGGTGGGCACCAATCGCCCGCAAGATTCCGCAAGAGCAGGTCGCCGGATCGCAAGGTGTGACCGATGCCCGCCCTCGGATTCGTGCTGCGACTGCCCAGGAATGCGTTCGCTCGGAATCCTCCGGGCACCGCCAGATACGTCCAGACACCAGAATCTCCGGGGCCGAAGTCGAGCGACTCGCCGGCTCGGACGCGGAAGGCCCGGTAGGGAGCCTGTCCCCGCGAATGCGAGCCGCCGCACACCGCAATCCAGCCGTCGCGCAGGGCCTCCAGGCGTTGGCCTTGGAGACAGAGTTCCAACACGGGGGCGTCCGGAGAATTATCCAGCAGGCGATTGGCCCAGGCAGCGGTGAGCGGATCCATCGTGCCGCTCGTTGGCACGCCGAAGCGCCGGAAGCCCTGCCGACCGGTGTCTTGAAGGCTCATCCCGAGACCCGGTTCTAGGATGCGCAAGACGGGCTCGCCCTCCGGAGAACCGGCTCGATTCGACACGGCGGTCGTCACCAGGGCCGCATCCGGAGACCCGGGTAAAAGTCCGCCTTCAGACGGAATCGAGGCTTCGGTCCCGGGAGGTCCGTCGATCGGCACGAAGCGCACCCGGTCTCCGGCCTGCAATCGGAACATCTTCTCCAAGTCGCTGGTGTGCGGATCGAAAAGCGCCGTGGAGGTTTGGCCGATAATGTTCCATCCGCCCGGGCTGGGGATGCTGTAAATACCGGTGTGATCGCCACCGATGGCCACGCTGCCGGCCGGCACTCGCGGCCGAGGGGTGGCCAGTCGCGGAGTGGCCAGCGCGGTATCCAAGCCACCGAGGTAGGGGAACCCGGGCGCGAAGCCGAGGCAGAGCACCCGGTAGCGGCCCTGATGATGGCGCTCGATCACGGCTTCCGGGCTCAGGCCGGAGTGATGGGCCACGCGATCCAGATCCGGCCCGCCGTAGTGCACGGGGATCTCCACGCAACGATCGGGTTCCGACGTCGCTGGCTGAGCGATCGCCTGCTCCACGAGTTTCTGCAGCGTGGCTTGGTCAAGGGGCTGGGCCTCGGGGTGGAA
>SYMJ01000081.1 GCA_005805505.1 Verrucomicrobiales bacterium
CAAGCCCGCCTGCGCGGCTGCGGACAGTTCTGGGGACAGCCGGGCCTGCCGCCTCTGCTTCGACTCTGCGTCGCGGTCAAAAACAAGGACGCGCACCTTCTCTGGAACTGACTTCCACCAACAACTTCGGGATGCACGGGACGCCTCGATTCCTCGGCGGGATGGTCTAATTCAATTTATTGAGATCGGCGGTGATCCACCGCACCGCTTTGAAGTGCCTGAGCAGAACGATTTATTTGGATCGTTCGGGCTTAGCGTCGACGAACTGCCTCAATGACCTCCGAGAGCTTCACCTCAGCCCCATTGCGGCGCTTGCTCTCATCGGCGGCTTCCATGAAGGCGAAAAGTTCCAAGGTTTCAGCAATGGGCACTGGGGAGACCTGCGTCTGGAAAAACTTCACCACCTCAGCCACCAGAGGAGCATACCCATCGAAGCCTCCAACATCGGCGGTGCCGAGGCTTCCATGAGCCTGGCCCTGATAGCCTTCGACTTCGCGGAAGAGGCCGGTGCGTCCGCCCTTCCAAGTGCCCACGATCTCGATCTTGCCGTCGGCGGTCTTGCCACGGCGGACCGACTCGCACCCGGAGCCCATCACTGTGAAAAGCGATTCGCATCCGTGCACCCCATACCAGAAGAGGTCGGGATGGGTCTTCTCCAAGCTGGCCGGACTGCCGCACCAGGCATTGGTTACGATGCCGATGGATCCCTTGCGGACGGCTTGACTGGTCTTAGCAAAGCGCAACGAAGAGGAACTGAAGAACGGCGTCTTGGACTCGGAGGCCAGACGCGCCAGCGTGTGGGCATCGCGCAGAGTTCCAGCCATGGGTTTATCAATGTAAAGGGGCTTGCGAGCGGCAAACACCGGCATTGCCTGAATGACATGAGGCCGTCCATCGACGCTCAGGAGCATCACTGCATCGACTTTCGAACACAAATCCTGGATAGAGTCTACGATTTGGACTCCGTACTTTTCGCGCAGGGTGGTGGTGTAGCCTTCGACCCGGGTGATGCTGGATTCGATGTCGGGGCTACCTCCCTTGAACGCCGCCACAACCTTGGCTCCAGCCACATGACCTTTGGAGGCTGGATCGTTCAGAATTTCGGTGAAGGCCGTGGCGTGTGAAGTGTCCAGTCCGATGAGACCGATCTTCAGGTCGGCAGCATGGAGCAGGGAGGTCATGGTCAAAAGCAGGGTCACGGCACCGAAGACCCGGGGGGATTTCATGAATCGCTTTATAGCGTCTTTTTTGAGGCGGGGGAAGGAGGGGTTTGTGAGCCTATCCGTGAGGTTCTACGAGGGCGCGCTCAGCGAACGGGGGCGGCGATGCGCGTGACATCGGCGTCGGTCAAGCGGACCTGACCGGGCCAGCGGCAGCAGGCGGTGCATCGATCACATTCCCAGAAGATCGGCATCGTCAGTCGGTGAATCCAGGAATGTGCCGATGCGGCGGAGCCTTCACGAAGGAGGCTTCTCGAAGATAGACCGGGGCCAATGTCTCTGGCGGTACCGGGTCTGCGTTGGCACCCAATAGGGCCACGTCGCTCCCCTGAGGGTAAGCCTCGAGCGCATCGGCCCGGGCTGCCAGTTCGCTGGCGGTGGAGGTGGAGGGAAGGCCCCGAATCCAAGCGCCGAGGTCCGGACCAAACACGGGTTGCCCGCCGATGATTCGCTGCAGCAGCAGGTCTGCGGACTCCAGATGAAGGGGTCCTGCCCAACCCTGTCCATCCCATTCCCGGACGGCGAATTCCTGCCGCTGGGCGTTGACGCCGAGGACTCGGGGGCCGGCAACTGCCTGACGCTGCGTTTGGTGCAGCAAGGCCTCAAAAGTATCCACGGCCACCACGTCGACGCCCGTGGCTAGATGCCATCCTTGGGCCGCTGCAATAGCTAGCCGGATGCCGGTATAGCTGCCCGGCCCAATGCTAATGGCCAGTCGCTCGATGGAGGCCCGAGCCACTTGAGCTTCGGTAAGGGCTTGTTCGATCATGTGGAAGACCGGGGTGGTTCGGCCACGGTCATGAAACACCTGACTGAGCACCCGCTGGCACCCGTCGCTAATGGCCACCGAGCGGCGGTCGCTGGTGAATTCAAAGGCCAGGCAGATCATAGGTAATTTCACGGGTCGATTCATCGACCCAGCGCAAGGAGATCCGGTGGAGCGACGGCAGAAATGGGACCAGGCTGTCGATCCGCGAAAACCACTCGATGATGGAGACAGCGTCGATGGGGTTCAGGCAGGCGTCGAGTCCGGCCGCGTGCAAATCCTCGGCCGATCCCAGTCGGTACAGGTCGAGGTGTTGGATCGGCAAACGTCCTCCGCGGTATTCGTGGAGGAGAGCGAAGGTTGGGGAATGAGCTCGGAATCCGCAGCCCAAGCCTCGAACGAAACCACGTACGAAGGCTGTTTTTCCGGCACCCAGATCACCATCGAGGCCTACGACCCAGCCGGCCTGAGCCGCTTGACCCACCCGTTCACCGAGGGCCTCGGTCTCCTCCGGGGATGTGGTGCGCACGGTCGGCATCAGTCGAAGTGTTGGAATCCGTGGCCCAAAGGCTTAAGTCCGCGCTCGTCCCGTAAAAAGAGTCCTGGCCGATTGTTCAGTCTGCCCACGCAGGTGAGGCGGGTCTCCGGAAAGCGCACCTTCCAGCCGTCAAGGAGTCGCACTGCATCTGCGGGCGCCACGGTGAGGACGAGTTCAAAATCTTCGCCATCGGTCAGGGCAGCCACGACGGCCGGTTTGGCCATATCGCCGGAGCGGGCCCGAAGTCTTGCTGCATGACGGATGGGCAGGGCTGGGGCCAAGATTTCGCCCCCGGGAACCTGGCTGGCTTGGAGGATGTGTTGCAGATCGCCGGCGAGTCCGTCGCTGAGATCCATCATGGCGTGGATATCAAAGTGCTCGGCCAACCAGCGCGCTTCGGTCAGGCGGGGTTCGAAGTCGAGATGGTGCCCCTCGATGGAACCTCCTAGTTCACCGGTGACGAAGACCGCGTCGCCCACCTTCGCGCCCGACCGGAGGACGGCTCGTCCGGTGGGCACGGTGCCCAGCAAGGCGACATTGAGAAACAAGGCGCCCGGGCTCCGGGTGGTTTCCCCGCCGACGAGCGCTATGCCGACCTGACTCGCAAACTGGGCCATACCCCGATAAATGGCTTCGATCCTTTCGGGTGAGAATCCAGCGGGAAGCCCCAAGGTGATGACAGCCGAGGTGGGGGTACCGGCCATGGCAGCCATGTCACTCACGGCGCGAGCGAGGGCTTTTCGCCCCACTTTTTCACCGGGGGTTTCAGCGGTGAAATGCACTCCCTCCACCACGGCATCGGTCTTGAAGAGCTGTTGTTGGCCCGCGGCCGGGGGCGCCAGCACCGCGCAATCGTCGCCCGCGCCCACCACCACGGAGTCGTTGAGCGGCAGCAGCGACTTGAGTCGGTTAATGAGTTGAAACTCGTTCATGCGTCCGGATTGGGGCAGGGAAACATCAGCCACCCGAACTCAGTCGAGGTTCTCGACGCGCAGAACTACAGGGTTGGATTTCACGACCGGCAGTTTGCCAATCGTCGCCAAGGCTTTACGAACCGACAAGTTGCTGGCCGCGTCGAGCATGAGGATGACCGGAACGGTTTCGCCCGTGTGTCCCTCGGGCTGAATGATGGAGGAAATGCCGATCTTGGCCCCAGCCAGCACAGTGGCGATGCGCGCAAAGACGCCGGGTCGATCGGAGACATCGAGCCGCACGTAGAACCGTGACGAGATGGAGTCCATCGAAGCCACGGTGCCTCGGCCATTGTGGCTGACGAACGGGGGAACCCGGTGATGGTTTCCGGCGCGCAAGTCGAGGGCGGCATCGGCGAGGTCTCCCAAGACGGAACTGGCGGTGGGGTCCTGACCGGCTCCGCGTCCGTAGAACAGGGTGTCGCCTACGGTGTCACCGCGGACGGCCACGGCATTGAAGGCGTGGTTCACCGAGGCGAGCACATGGGTGTTGGGGACTAGAGCCGGGTAGACCGACACCTGGATGGCAGAGTCTTGACCGTCGTCGGCACTCTTCTTGGACTTCTTTCCCTGGATTGGAACTGGCGCTGCGACCGGCTGAATGATCCCGAGGAGCTTGATGGTGTAGCCCAGTTGGGCGGCAAATTGGATATCGAGCTTGGAGATGTGGCGGATGCCTTCGGTATGGATGCTGCCGGGTTTGACCCAGAAGCCGTGCGCCAACGAGGCGAGGATTCCAATTTTGTGAGCGGCGTCGTGGCCGTCGACGTCGAGCGACGGTTCAGCTTCGGCGTAGCCCAAGCGTTGAGCATCGGCCAAGACATCGGAGAACTCGGCCCCCTCGAGCTTCATCCGGGTGAGGATGTAGTTGCAGGTGCCATTGACGATGCCGGCGATGCGCGTAATTCGGTTTCCGGCGAAGGATTCCCGGAGCGCCTTGATGATCGGAATACCCCCGGCCACGGCGGCTTCGTAGTAGAGGTTCGTCTGGTGCTTCGCAGCCAAGGCGAAGAGTTCTGGGCCGTGGGCCGAGAGGAGAGCCTTGTTGGCGGTGACCACCGGCTTGCCCAGTTTGAGGGCTGCGCGGACCACCTCGCGTGCTGTTGTCACTCCGCCCATCAATTCGACCACGATCTGAACCTTGGGATCATGCACGACCTCACTCCAATCGCCCGTCAGCACCGAGGCGGGTACGGTGAATCCGCGTGTCCTCTTCGGATCGCGCACGGCCATGCGGACGACGTTCAATCGGACCCCTAGCCGAGCGGCCATGAGATCGACGTTGCGTTGCAGCGCTTGCCAGACGCCACCACCCACTGTGCCGCCACCGACTAAACCCAAGTTGACCTGCTCCATCATAGAGGGGCCAAGAGTGCCCCCTCCCGCCTCCAGGGAACAACGGGGTTTTTTGGGTGGGTTGTCTCCGATCCGTTTTCTCTCGGGTCTTTCACCCACGGCTCCGCGACCTCAAATTCGCTGCCAGGGGGGAGGCTTTTCGAACTTCAGGAAAATCAATGGGTTCAGATATTCCCCAGAACGAGGCTCGGTGCGCCCGGTTCGCGGACGGTTTCCGCCCCAGCGTAGCCGAATCCCGGACCCGTGAGGGTGGAGAGATCTACGCGACCATCACGCCGTCGATAGAGACCTGGGTGAACCGTGGCCTCGAGGTCGCTCGCCGCCGGGTAGAACTGCATGGCGTTGGTCTCGACACCTCGCAAGGTGGGCAGGTGCGCCGCAAGCAAGCAGTGGGGAATCTGGGCCAAGCGGGGATTGGTGAGGTCCTGCACCATCAATTGCATTCCATGGGCCTGGGCCCAGGCGGCCGAGAGCAAAGCCCCGGTCTGGGTTTTGCAGGTCTTGAGGGCCACTCCGGTCCAACCCAATTCCCGGCCGAGGCGTACCAAGCGCCAGTCATGGGCGCTTTCATCGAGGAACAGGGGCTTGCGCCGGCTCACTTCGTGCACCGGAATCGGGTGCGCCTCTAGATCATACGGGAAGGGTTGCTCGACGTAAGTCAGCGCCTGGAAGAGGTCGGGATGGTCGCGCTGGAGTTGGTCGAGGATTCCGCACACGTAGGCCGGATCCCGGACGGTGCAATTGAAGTCGGCCGTCAGGTCGGTGACCCCGAGCGGTAGTCCGAGACGCCCGACGCGGACGATGCGCTGGTAGTCCCAGTCGGCATCATTGCCGCGCAGCTTGATCTTGAGGCACAGCAGGGCGTCGCGGGTAATCCAGTCGGCCAGCAGCACGGGGTGGCCGTCGTGGGGCTCGGAGCCGGTGAGCTCCGAGGCATCGATTGGGTCCAACCCGCCGACGAGGTGCCAGGCTTCCAATGAATTGCGGCGCTCAGGCAGCAGGAAGCTGCTCAGAGAGCGGCCTTGGAAGGAGACCTCAGTGCCTGGAGCTGGTGTCATGAATGCCTCGAGAGTTTCTGTCAAAACCTCGGGCTCTAGGATCTCGAAAGCAGTCTGCCCGAGCAGTTGGCCGAAGGCGTCGTGCACGGCGATGTCGAAGGCCGAATTGCACACCAAAGCTGCTAGATGGGGCAGGGCTTCAAGCCCTTGGGCGGTGCGTTCGACGTTGAAGCTGGCTTGCAAGCGAGGGAGCTCGGATTCGTTAAACGCATTGCCCAACCGCATCGGGTGGCCGCTTTCGTCGAAGGCATTCCATGCGCGGGCCAGACGTTGGCAGAAGTCCTGGAGTGCCTGATGCCGTTGGGCGTAGGGCAGGGCCGAGGGCCACACCCACTGAACGCTGAGCGGGGTTTCGCCCCAGCCGGAGGCTGATCGGCCATCCACGCCGCGAAGGGTGATTTGCACCCGAGCACAGGTCACGGAGGTCAAGGCCTCGGTCCCAAATTTCAACGGCACTCGCGTCGTAACCGGCAGGAACCACAAGGCGACGCCGGTGACTTGGCACTCGTTGGCGGACAGGGGGGAAGTCATGAGGAAATCGTGGGGCAGGTTCAGGCCAAGTGCTGCTTTAAATGAGCCAGGCTGCGGGTGGCGATGGCCTCGGGCCCTTCGTCGAACACGAAGACCTCCACGGACACCCAGCCTTCATAGCCCGTGTTTCGCAGGGCTTGGCCGATGGGCCGGTAGTCGGTGTCGCCGAAGCCCGGACCCTTGAGGTTCTCGTCGTTGGCATGGAAGTACGAGAAACGCCCCCGGAAGGCCTCGATGGTGTCGGCCACCGGCTGGTTTTCGGAGCACATGGCCTTCACGTCGAGCATGATCTGAAAGGCCGGCGAACCCATCGCATCGGCCAGGCTGCGGGTCTCGGCGGCGGTGTTGAGGAAGTTGGTTTCCGACGGCGCGAGGGGTTCCAGGCAGATCACCACACCGCGTTCTTCCGCGGTTCGCGTTGCCGGCCGGAAGGTCTCCAGCGTCCAGGCCTGCGCCTGCTCGGGCGTCACCCCGGGCAGGATATCCCGGCGCTTGGGCGAGCCGAAGATCATGCGTGTGCCGCCGAGGTCGGCGCAAAAGTCCACCGCATGGCGCAAGTAGTCGGCGGCTTGTTGGCGCGAGGCCGGGTCCGGATGGTTCACGTGCATGCCCTCAGTGAAGGCCAGCACCCAGTGAATGCCCGAGACGACGAGTCCAGAGTCTTCGGCCAGTTGCCGGATTTCACGCCGTCGACCGGCGGAAATATCGGTGATGAGCGGCGCCAGCGTGAAGGGCGCGATTTCAACCCCCTGATAGCCGGCCTTCGCGATGTACGGAAACGCCTTCTCCAGAGGCCACTCCTTGAAGATCTCGTTACAGATGGCCCAGTGCATTCATCGACCATCGGCGGGCCCGGCCGGGGCATCAATCCAATTGAAGGCATGGGACTGATCCAACGATTCAATGAGATCGGTCGTGCTGGCTGCGTCTTCTTCCGCTACGCCATCCCTTTCCTCCCAATTGAATCGTTGGCTGAGGCAGCGGACAAGACGATGCTCGTGCTGTCGGTTGGGACCCGGCCGCCCCAGCGTTGCCGGATGAACAGGAATCGCTGGTCCGGAGCCCATGGGACGAAGCTCGGAAACCGGATCGACCGCGTTGTTCATTGGAAGGTCCAACCAAGCCGGTAGGCGCCCGAACAACCGGTGGTCTTGCATCGGTTTATGCTCTGAGTAAAAATACTCAACACATTGAGTAAAACGCAAAATTACCAGCGTGCCCAAGCCGCTGAACTGGCTCGGCGCCTGTCGGAGCCTCGTCGATTCATCCAGGTCGTCGCCGGGCCCCGGCAGACAAAGTAGGACGGCAGGGCCCCGTACACGGGTGCTTACCGGCGCGTCTAGGCCACCCAGCACCACGGAGGTTCCCTGGACCCGATAGCGGTCGGCGATGGCGTACGCTTCGCCGATCTGGTCGGAAAGCGACAAAATGCCCACCGGATCGAAATCGAAAAACGGGGGGGGACGGAGCCTATCTGGGGTTCCAGCCCGCATTTATGCAACGACCCGCATCAGGTGCCGCAGAAGGTGCGGCAGCGGGGGGTGCCCGGCGGGGGTGGATTACGAAGTGAATCTGGTGCTCCAGCCTCTTGGTAAGGAGATCGCAACGCTGCCAGAAGCGTGTGGAACGCGGTCCAGTCGCTCTGTTCTGAGGCCGCATCGAGGGCGGCCTGGACCACGTGGTTGCGGGGGATGATCACGGGGTTGTTCCGGTGCATGCATTCTAGTACCCGGGGTAGGGGAAGGCCCTGGCGTTCGAGGCGATCGTTCCAGCGTCGGTGCCAGTCGAGAAATTTCGGGTCCGGCGCGGTGGATTCCGAGTGGGCCATGTTTTCCTGATCCGCATTTAGAGTGGGCGCCGTCGATCCGCTCTGGCCGAGGTCGATGGGCCGTAGCCCTCGGAAGGTCTGGGTGAAGTCCGCCTGCGTGGAATGCATCCAGCCGAGGAGCTCTTCAATCAGACCCGCATCGCCGTCTTCCTCGGTCAGGAGTCCGAGCTTGCCGCGGTAGGCCGCGAGCCAGTTTTGTTGGAACCGGGCGGGGAATGCTTCCAGGCAGGCCTGCGCGACTTCGATGGCGGTGGCCTCGTGGTCGTCTAGGATTGGCAGGAGCGCCTCGGCGAAGCGGGCGAGGTTCCATGAGGTGATCTTCGGTTGGTTGCCGAAGGCGTAGCGGCCTTGACGGTCGATGGAGCTGAAGACCGTGGCTGGGTCGTAGGCATCGATGAAGGCGCAAGGCCCGTAATCAATGGTCTCGCCGCTCAGGGCCACATTGTCGGTGTTGAGAACGCCGTGGACAAAGCCAACGCGCATCCACTGGGCCACGAGGGCCGATTGCCGTTCGATGACCGCCTCGAGCAGGGCTTTTCCGGGTTTCGGGTCGTCGGCGCGCTCCGGGAAATGGCGCTGGAGCGTGTAGTTGGCGAGGGTCTTCAGGGCTTGGACATCACCCATGGCCGAGAACAACTCAAAAGTGCCGACGCGAATGTGGCTGGCAGCAATTCGGGTGAGGACTGCGCCGGGAAGTGTTGTCTCGCGGAAGACCGGTTCGCCGGTCAGAGCGACCGCGAGGCTGCGGGTCGTCGGAATGCCCAGCGCGTGCATGGCCTCGCTCATGAGGTATTCTCGAAGCATTGGGCCCAGTGCCGCGCGACCGTCACCCCCGCGCGAATAGGGGGTTAGGCCCGGACCTTTGAGCTGGATGTCCCAGCGCCGTCCCGCGGGGTCCAAATGCTCTCCCAGCAATATGGCGCGCCCGTCACCCAGTCGAGCGAGGTTGCCGAATTGGTGTCCGGCATAGGCCTGGGCGATGGGTTCAGAACCCTCAAAGAGACGGTTGCCGACGAAGAAGCCCACCTGCTCAGGTTGCCCTAATGTGTTCCCGTCGAGGCCCAGAGTGGTTGCCAAGTCCTGGTTGAAGATTCCCCAGCGAGGCTGGGAAACAGGTGTAGGACGCGCGGGGCTGTGCAAACCCTCCGGCAGTCGGGCGTACGAATTGTCCCAACGCCACCCGGCAGGGAATGGGGCAGGGCTGCTGGTCTGGCTTTCGGCCTCTGGGGTCCAATCGGGTCGCTCAGAGGGCATGGGCTTGGAGGGCTTCAAGGGAAATGAGTTCGAGCACCCGTTGGTTGCAGGCTTCGAGGATCACCGGAGGAGCGCACCCCGCCTCGAAGGCCTCTTTCCAACGCAGGGCGCACAAGCACCAGCGATCTCCAGAACGCAAACCGGGAAAACCGTACGCGGCCATGGGCGTGGAAAGGTCGTTGCCAGCGGCCTGGGAGAACTCCAGAAACTCGAGTGTCACTTCAGCACAGACGATATGACGGCCGGAATCTTGGGGTCCGGTGCGGCAGTAGCCATCGCGGTAGAAGCCTGTCTGTGGCGCGAAGCAGCAGGGCTCCAAAGGCAGCCCCAGCACATTGAGGTCCAGTGTTTTTGTGGGACGTTGTGATTCCATCGATGTACCGACGATAACGCTTAAAGTTCCGTGGCAAAGGGTGCATTCGTCTCGGGCTTTCATGAGCAACCCAGCACGGGGGCGGGTCTCGAACGTCTTCGCTGGAGTTTCGATGCCTCCGCTTCGGAGGTGTTTGCGGGCGGATTGAACGATTGGACTCAGTGATCCACGGGAAGGTTCAGCCTGAGCACCGAGCAGAATTACATGGGGTTCCACAGCCCCCCGTTTTGCTACCACGGCATTGGATCGTGTGTTCATGACGGGTGACTGAAGTTTCATCTGCCGCCGTTTGCGTTTGGCCTTGTTGGGCACACTTTGGTATTCGTTATCGCTTTTGATTCCATGCACGAAAATCGAATGAATTCCCGCTCACTGCGGATGGCAGCCGCGCTCGCGCTGTCCATCGTCTCTCTGTCCGCCGCCGAGAAGATTAATGAGGCCTTGCTCCAGAAGGATTTCCCCTTCCAGGGCGCCTGTATTAGCGCTTCGTTCCCGGCCAAGAACACCGCCATGAAAGGTCTGGCCCTCCGCCTTCAGGGCGTGGCTGATGCTAACATGCTCTTCGACACCGACTTGTGCCGCATGGCGGCAGGCTGGACCGGAGGTTACATTAACACCCGCGGCGTGACCTTCGACGGTTCCCACGGCGGACATCCTTCGATCGTCGGCAAGCAGTCCTTCGGGACGGCCGTGGTCCCCGGAGTTTCCCTCACCGGCATGTTCACTGACGCCCGCAAGGAGCCGTTCGGACCGACCGACGCCTCGGTGGTGCGCTGGGACGGTTTGCATGTGGCCGGCGATCGCGTTCAGTTGAACTACACCGTGGCCGGCAGCATCGCTATTCACGAGCAACCCTCGGCCCGTCAGGCCGGCGGTCAGACAGTGTACGTCCGCACCTTCCAAATCGGCGGCGGCAAGAAGAGTGGTCTCTTCTCCCGCAAGACCAAGATTGATACGACCTTCTCCCTCCTGCTGGCCGATGTAGAAAATGGTCACGGCAAGCTGGAGAACGGGGCCGCTGTGGTTAGCGCCAACGGGGTCACCACCCGCGTTCAGGCGACGGGGTTGCCCAAGGGAGCGTCCCTGAAGATCGAGGGCGGTCGGGTCCAGTTGGAGATCCCGATCGGAACCACGACCGGCGGTGTGTTTGAGGTGGCCGTGGTTAGCGGCTCTGATTCTGAAGTGGCCCAGGCCTCCGGCTCCCTCGCGGGCAAGCCGACCTTCGCCGACCTTCAGCACGGCGGAGCGGCCCATTGGCCCCAGGTGGTCGAGACCCAGGGCGTGATCGGCAAGGGTGACGGAGCGTACGTCGTCGACCAAATCACTCCGCCCATCGATAATCCCTGGAAGCGCCGCCTGCGCATTGGTGGTATGGACTTCTTCTCCGATGGCACCCGGGCTGCCGTGAGCACTTGGGATGGAGACATCTGGATCGTTTCGGGCATCGACGAGAGCCTGAAGAACCTGAAGTGGACGCGATTCGCTTCGGGCATGTACGAGACGCTGGGACTGCGCATCGTCAACGACCAGATCTACACCTCCGGTCGCGATCAGCTCACCCGCTACTACGATTACAACCATGACGGTGAGGCCGACTACTACGAGAACTTCAACAACTCGGTGACCTCCACCGAAGGGTTTCACGAGTTCCTCTTCGACCTCCAGACCGACAAGGAAGGCAACTTCTACTTCGCCAAGGCTGGACCGGTGAAGGGCGGCGGACGTGGTTTTGAGACCATCTCTCGCGACGCCGGCACGCTGATGAAGGTCAGTGCCGATGGCAAAAAGTTCGAGACGGTGGCCACAGGTTTCCGCGCACCGAACGGCATCGGCGTGAACCCCTGGAACGGCCAGATCACGACCGGTGACAACGAAGGTACTTGGGTGCCGACCTGCCCGGTGAACTGGGTCAAGCCCGGTGGCTTCTACGGGGTCGAAGACCTCGCCCATGGTGCCGACGTCAAGAGCTTCAAGCAGCCCCTAACCTGGATGTCGCACGACGAGTATGACAACAGCGGCGGCGGCCAGGTTTGGGTTAACAGCGACAAGTGGGGACCGTTTTCCAAGCACTTGCTGCACATGAGCTACGGCCAGTGTGCCTTGTACCTCGTGATGCACGAGGAAGCCGGAAACGGTCAGATGCAGGGCGGTGTGGTTCGCTTCCCGGTCAAGTTCGCCAGCTCGGCGATGCGTGCTCGATTCAACTCCAAGGATGGCCAGCTCTACGTGGCGGGCTTGCAGGGATGGCAGACTAAGGCCGTGAAGATCTCGGGCTTTGACCGGGTTCGCTACACGGGCAAGCCGGTCCATTCCATCGAGGCAATCAAGTACACCCCGAAGGGGCTCCGCCTGACCTTTACCCATGCGCTCGACGCCAAGGAAGCCGCCGACGCCGAGAACTTCTCGGCCCGTCGTTGGAACTACTTGTGTTCGTCCAACTACGGATCGGGCACCTACGAGGTGAGGAATCCGGAGAAGAAGGGTCGCGAGAAGGTCGCCGTGCAAAGCGCCCGCCTGCTGCCCGACGGCCGCACGGTCGAAATCGACATCGAAGACTTCCGCCCAGTGAACCAGCTCGAGATCAAGTTCAAGCTCAAGGCCAAGGACGGCACCGAGATCAATCAGGAGTTCCAGTGCTCCGTGAACGTGGTGCCCGGTGGCGTGGCCGCTCGGTGATCGGTTAGACAAAAGCCTGTCTCTAAAACTGCAAACCCGCCCCGGAATTTCCGAGGGCGGGTTTTTTGATGTCCCAGACCCCGGTTCAGTGCGGCGACTTCAGCGTCCCTGCGCTGAGGTGTCAGCACCGTTCCGGAACCCACTGAAATTTGCCGGTTTGAAATCCACGGTTTTGCCAGGTTCTTACGGACGTTTTCTTCCGAGATGAGCGCCAGTGTTTCTTCCTTCTTCCGATGGAGGCGCAATGCGTTCAACACCCAACAGACCTAATCAAAATTCGCTTCGACAATCTACAAGCCGATGCCGGGTCGATGATCCGTTGAGTTTCTTGGTACGGTGATTTTCAAACCGGCACATTTAATCGGTTTTCACACCGTCACTGATACTGAGCGTCTCGAGCTCAGGGACCTCTGGGATGAGCAGCGCCTCCTGCGGCGGTATTTTGGACCTGTGATTAGTGGGTGGTGAAGGCGCTCGTATGTCGTGCGAGCAGCGTCTGGAGGGATCCGCAAACCAGTTCGCACAGTTGGAAGATCCCCGGGTCGGCGATTTGGTAGATCACGCTGGTTCCGTCACGACGACGGCCTAAGATTCCCGCCTGGGTCAGGGTTTGGAGGTGTCGAGAGGCATTCGCTTGAGTTAACCCGGTCTTTTCTATGAGATCGGAGACCGACAACTCGCCCCCTTCCAAGGCTCGAATGAGCTTCAAACGGCTGGGTTCCCCGAGGACCCGGAATCGAGCCGCAATGAGTTCCAAAGCTTCGTCACTGAGATCACTGGCGGAGCCGCCTTCTAAATGCTTGCGCTTGGCCATGTCCTGAAGATGTCCCAAAATGGGTTCATTTCCAATAGTATGCGCAAATACTCATAAGAACAGGCGGTGTGGCTTGAAGGACTGAGACCCGCAACCCTCAGGGGACGTTAAAGTCGCTCCGGTAACAGGCGGTATCGCTCGCTTTGTTATCATCTTCTGCTTTCCCGGAGGACCCATCGGTGAGGCCAAAGTCACGAGCTCGAAGTTGTTTGGCCTTACGGTATTGGGCGTGCCCATCGACGAACACAAGGTTGCCGCCGCGGTTGTGGATATCGCTGTACCAATCGATCCCGGGCTTGAGGTTGACATGCCAGAAGGTGTAGCCGCCCGGACAAAGCCCGAAATCCGTGGCGATGCCGGGACGGAGTGCGGTGAAGCTGACGAGTCGAATGGTTTCTTGCATGATGACGACATCGCTTGGGCGGGGAATGGAGGCGAGGCTTAGTTCCATGGGTACCGCATTGGGAAGGTAGCTGGTGGAGCTGATGGCGGTGGCATCGCTCCCATCGCCGGGTTTTTTTGCGTTGGGACAACTGTAGATCTTGGAGCTTCGGTTGGTTTGCGTCCCCTGCAGGTAGGGTGCGATGGCGTAGAGGCAGTTGTTTTGCCACCCGGCGCCCTTGGTGTTCATGAAGTCCGGCACCTGAGAAGCTTTCGGTGGCAGTTTGCGGTGATCGGCCTCGTAGAGGGTCAATGCGAGACCGATCTGTCGCATGTTGTTCAGACAGGCCGTCTGGTTGGCCATTTGCTTGGCCCGGGCTAAGGCGGGCAGCAGCATCGAGGCGAGGATCGCGATGATGGCAATGACCACCAACAGTTCGATGAGGGTGAATCCGCGGG